>MFGA01000016.1:9214-29393 GCA_001778095.1 Candidatus Falkowbacteria bacterium RIFOXYA2_FULL_38_12 | reverse complement strand
ATTTTAAATTATTTTTTATAATTTTTAATTTATTTTTTATCGTGGAGTCAAAAATGAAATCATCGCATTCGAGAGAAAATCCTCCAATCAAACCTTCTTCCACTTCTTCGGTTACATTTATTTTTTCTATCTTTTTGCCTAATAACTCGGGAAGAATATTTTTTATTTGTGAGGTTGTTTCGTTTTTAAGTTTATGTGCTGTTCTTATTTTTAAATCCACAATCCCCTCTTTTTGATTGGCGTATTTTTGAAAATAGCTTATAATTTGTGGCGCCAGTTTCAGGAGATTATTTTTAGCTAAAAAATTTATGAAATTTTCAACCACAAGATCCGTCTTTTCTCGAGAAAGACCAAAAATAGATTCGTAAAGAGCTGTGGCGTATTGTTTTGGCTTGATCTTCATAAAAACTATTTCTTCTTAATATCTTTTACCGACTCATCTATTAATTTTTGATTAATTTTTGCGTCAACTAATTTCCCGAATACTTTTTCGGAAATATCCAAAACCAAAGAGGAAATCTCTTTTCTCGCCTCGGCTAACATTTTTTCTTTTTCATCAATAATTTGAGTTCTCGCTGCGGTAATTAATTTTTCAACTTCATTTTTTGCCTTTATTTTTATATCTTGTCCTGATTTCTCCGCCAGATCTTGAGCATTTTCTATGATTTCCCTAGCTTCAACTTTGGCTTTATTTATTTCCCTTTTTTGTAGTTCTTTTGTCCTTTCAAGTTCTTCTCCAAGGCTTTTAGCATCTTTTAGTCCCTGTTCAATTTTTTCTTTTCTATCATTCAAAACCTTTAAAACAGGCTTGTATAACAACTTATATAAAATAATCACTAAAATTGAAAAATTAACCAGTTGGGCAATTAGTAATCTCCAGTCAATACCAAGTTTTTGTAATAATTCCATATTAAACTAAAAAATAAATTAAGCGTAAACAGCCACGCGAATCAAAAATTTTAATTCGCGGTGTCGTTGACTCTTTAAACAAATTTAATGATCAAGGCGATAACTAACGCATAAATAGCAATGGCCTCGGTAAAGGCGATAGCTAAAATCATAGCTGTTTGCACTTTTGAAGCAGCTTCCGGGTTTCTTCCAATTGATTCCATTGCTTTGCTGGCTAATTTACCAATAGCCATAGCTGGAGCAATAGCTCCGACAGAAATTGTTAATGCTGCGGCAATTGATTTTACGGCCTCTAAATTGTTTAGAATACCGCTGGCAACCTCTTTTGTTTCTTCTACCATAACTTTTTAACAGTTTATTTACTTTCGACGGGAAATTTATTATTTATTTAACGTCGGCGATTAAACTGTTTTTGTTATTTTATTAATTAGTAAATATTAATGATGCGCCTCTTCCCCATGCGCTGTCGCAGCCATTTTCAAAAACACTAAAGTCAACATTGCAAAAACAAGGGCTTGAATAAATCCGACGAATATTTCTAAAAATAAAAACGGTAACGGAACTACATATGGAACAAGAAAACTTACAACCAAAAGTAAAACCTCTCCGGCAAAAATATTTCCAAATAAACGAAAAGAGAAAGAAACAATCTTCGCGACTTCAGCGACCATTTCCAGGCATCCGGCAGTAAACATTACAAAACCATTAAATGATGGTATGGGGATTCCCTTTTTCATTTGAAATAAACCCCCAAAAGGTAAAAACTTACCGGCGTATTTGAAAAATCCAAGAGATATTATACCTAAAACTTGAATAGAAATTACGGAAAATATGGCGATAGCGAGTGTTACATTCAGGTCGGCAGAAGAAGATCTTATGAATGGAATCAAAATTGTTTTCCCATAATGTTCTTCCCAAATTCCAATACTCCCAAGACCCGGAACAATTTCAATCCAATTGGAAAAAATTACGAAAATAAAAATAGAAAAAACTATGGGAAAAAATTTTAGAGCCTGTTTTCTATCATTGGTGATCGTTTCCATGAAAGTTAGAGCGCCATCCATAATTATTTCAACTATATTCTGAAGACCTCTGGGGATTTCCCTTAAATTTTTTCTTGTTAAAAAAGCAACTGTTACTAAAAAAGCAATAATAACCCAAGCGACTAAAAGAGTGTTGGTTATTGGAAATGTCCCTATGTAAAATATTGGTTCTGCGGCTAATGAGATGTTCATAATTTAGTAAGTGGATTCCTCCCCCTTGATGGGGGCCGCGCGTCGCTAAAGCTTTAGCGACGGCGCAAGGCTAGGTGGGTAGGTGGGGGTGATGAGCAACGCATTACCACCCTCCCCTAACCCCTCCCCTCAAGGGAGGGGAAATAATCAAAGCTTATTTTTTTGCGATTCTTTTATTTCTTTTTCTGTTGTGGCGATAATTTTAATAGTTTTGTAATATACAGCGACCGTTGAAAGACCAAGTGATAGAAAAACCCCCGCAAGAAGCAACCAGGGCGAAGTGCCAAAATATCTATCCAAGAATCTTCCACCCAAAGCCAAAACAACGATAGGGATGGCTATCGTATACCCCAACTGCCAGGCCAGCGAAAGAGCGCTCCAGACCCCCTCTTTATTATTTTTTTCAACTTTTTCGTCTTTTTGATCCATAACTTTTTATTAAGGTATTTTAAACAATTATTTTAAAATGGTCAAATGCACGGGAATAAAAGAGGGGCCTCGCGACCCCACTCCAAATTTGAACAATTAATTGCCTGCCTATTTCCCCACCATCTCTGCCAATTCAACCAATCTTGTACTGTAACCCCATTCATTATCGTACCAAACAAGAACTTTTACGAAGTTTCCATCAACGACTTCTGTCAAAAGAGAATCAACTATTCCGGAAAGGGGCGATTGCTTATAGTCAATAGAGACTAATGGCTCATCGCTCACACTGACAATATTCTTTAGCTCTTTCTTGGCCGCTTGATGCAAGACATCATTCACTTCTTCTTTTGTGGTATTTTTATTGGATAAAAAAGTAAAATCAACCAAAGAAACCGCAGGTGTAGGTATCCTTACGGATAGACCGCTTAATTTCCCGATAAGCTCGGGAATAACTTTTTCAACTGATTTTGTGGCTCCGGTAGTCGTGGGAATCATTGACAGCGCTGCCGCCCTTGCTCTTCTCGGGTCTTTATGTGGCAAATCCAATAACTTTTGATCATTAGTGTAGCTATGGATTGTAGTCATTTCACCTTTTAAAATCCCAAAAGTATCATTCAAAATTTTTGCCACTGGCGCCAAAGCGTTTGTCGTGCAAGAAGCCATTGATATTATATGTTCTTCTTTTTTATTATATTTTTTTTCATTGCACCCAATCACGTAGGTGGGAATATTTTCTCCTTTGGGCGGAGCGGAGATAATAACTTTTTTTGCTCCGGCGGTTAAATGCTTTACGGCGCCATCATAATCCGTAAAAACTCCGGTTGATTCAATTACCAAATCAATGCCTAATTTTTTCCAAGGAAGAACCGACGGATCCTTTTCGGCAAAAACTTTTATTTTTTTCTTATCAATTTCCAAAAAATCATCACCGGCCTTAATTTCTCCGGCATGCATTCCGTAAACCGAGTCGTATTTATAAAGGTAAGCCAGTGTTTTTGTGTCAGTTAAATTATTTATTGCCACAACATCAAGATTATGATCCTTGCTGGCAATAGCAAGAAATTGACGACCGATCCGGCCAAATCCGTTGATAGCGATTTTTATTTTCATACTATTATTTTCCCTTCCCTTGATGGGAAGGGTTAGGGAAGGGTGAAAATATTGCAACTGCGTCACCCCCACCTAACCTTGCGCCGCCGCTAAAGCTTTAGCGACACGCGGCCCCCATCAAGGGGGAGGAATAAAAAATTATTATTTTTTTATTTCCACTTCAATGACTCCCCCTTCATCCAATTGTACCATTACGGATTGTTTTAGGGTATGCCACCCCACAATTTTTCCTCTGCCGTTTTTTGTTTTTACTACCGTACCGATTGCCGGAAGTTTGCCGGCGAGCTCTTCGTAATTTTTTTGTTCGTAGGCAAGGCAACACATCAATCTTCCGCAAGCTCCGGCAAGACGATCGCTACCCCTATGGGATATTTGTTGGAGGGAGGCCAAATCCGAAGATATGTTTCCCAAATCTTTTAATACCTTTTTGCAACAAAGACCTCTTCCGCAACCCCCAAGATCACCTGTCACTTTCGCTTCGTCTCTTATGCCCAACTGTTGCATTCTTATTGATTTTTGAAAAGCCTTAGTGAGGTCGCGCACCAGATCCCTAAAATCCACTCTGCCGTCGGCAACAAAAGCAAAAGTAATCCGGCTTCCGTCAAAAGCAAAATGAACATCAACCAGTTTAATCGGAAGATTGTATTTTTTTACTAAATCCTTGCACAATTTTAAAGCTTCTTTTTTCTGCCCACCTCGCTCTTTTATTTTAAGTAAATCCGAACTATTCGCTTTTCTAAAAATTGGTTTTATTTCCGCTGTGGTCGGATCGTTGTCATTAATTTCTCTCGTACTTATTACTTTTCCCAGTTCCGTACCAAGTTCGGTTTTAACAATAACAAAATCATTAACCTTCAAAGCAGAATCTTCTCCATCAAAATCATAAGACTTTCCCCATGGGGTAAATTGTATTTCAACAACTTTCATATAGGCGGATTAGATCTCAAATCTGGCTATTTTTTTTATTTCAATTTTTTCGCCTATTTTGGCAATCTTTTGATTTATCAACTCTTCAACCGTGACATCTTCATCTTTTATAAAAGGCTGACGCAAAAGACAAATATCTCCAAAATATTTGGCAATTTTTCCTTCCATAATTTTTTCCGCCACAGCCTCGGGCTTGCCTTGAGCTTTTATTTCCTCAAAATAAATTTCTTTTTCTTTGGCGACTAATTCTTCCGGAACATCATCGGGGCTTAAATATAGAGGAGCCGTGGCTACAATTTGCATAGCTAGATCGTGGGCCAGTCCTTGAAACTCTTCATTTCTGGCAACAAAATCAGTCTCACAGCTCAATTCAACCATAGCGCCGACTCTGCCATTGGCGTGGACATAAGCATGGACCAAGCCTTCCTTGGCTGTTCTTTCCGCTGATTTTTTAGCCGCTTTTATCTCTCCTTTTTTTCTTAAAATTTCAATAGCTTTTTCAACATTGCCGTCAGATTCAGACAAAGCGCTTTTACATTCAACAATTCCCGCGCCGGTTTTTTCCCGCAACGAGGTAATGAGTTTTAGGTCTAGAGACATATTTTTATGAATCAAGAATTACGAATTAAGAATTAAGAGATAAACAAAAGGCAAAAATAAACTGTAGCCAATTTTCAACTTCATGATTCATAATTCTTAATTCATGATTCGCTAGACTATTAATTTGCAGGTTGTTAGTTTTTATCTTCCTTATCGTCAGTGTCTGGCGAGTTCTCTTCCTTCACTTCCATCAACTCGCTTGCCGGTGGAATTTCTATTTCTTTCGGTTCGGCTTTTTCTATAGCTATTCCTCTTTTTGTATTATATTCCGCTTTTCCTTCTTTCATCGCCTCTGCCATTAGTCCAACCAATAATTCTATTGATTTTACGGCGTCGTCATTGCCCGGAATCGGATAATCAAGGTCGTCCGGGTTAATATTGGTATCGCAAATTCCCACCACCGGGACATTTTTCTTGCTAGCTTCGTATATCGCCGTTTTTTCCATTTTAGCATCAACGATAAATACGGCTTCCGGCAATTTAGCTAAATTCTCTATACCACCGACCAAACCATCCAATTTCTCAATTTCTTTTTTAAATTCAGACTGCTCTTTCTTTGTATATTTTTCAAGCGCCCCCGAAGCTTTTTGCGCTTTTAGACTTTTGAACTTATCCAAAACGCTTTTTATGGTTTTAAAATTAGTAAAAGTTCCGCCCAACCATCTTGAGTTCACAAAAGGCATTCCGCAATCCAAGGCATGTTTTTTAATAATTTCCTTTGCTTGGGCTTTTGTTCCAATAAAAATAACCACCCCACCGGAGGCGGCAATATTTCTCACAAAATCCATCGCTTCTTTTAATTTTTGCGCCGTAATTTCCAAATTGATAATATGGATATTATTTCTTTCTCCAAAAATATACGGCTTCATTTTTGGATGCCAGCGAGATGATTTATGACCGAAATGAACTCCGGCCTGAAGCATCTCCAATAGTGTTGGTGATTCTTTCATATTTTTTTCCTTTTTTTGACCTTTTGTTAGATAAAAATATTTAACAAAAAACCTTATTGCCTCTGCCTTGCCGTACCCCTTTGGGGCAAAGAAAAAATCAAGGCATGCGGGATAATTAGTTATTGGTTATTTATTGCTAATAGTCGAATATCTATATATTTGCACAGAATTATCAAAAAAGCAAGATTAGTCATCATTTTCGTCATCTCCCTCCAAAACTTCTCCGCTGCTTATCTTTTCCCTTATTTTATCCACAATATCGTCCAATTCACCATCCATGATATTAACGAGACTGTGCCAGCTTTCCTTGATGCGATGATCCGTAACCCGATCTTGGGGAAAATTGTAGGTTCTTATTTTTTCCGCCCGCATCGCCCCGCCAATTTGCGCGCGACGATTGGCTATCTCTTTGGACAGTCTCTTTTCCTCTTCCATGGCAAAAAGTCTTGTGCGAAGAACCTGCATCGCCTTTTCCCTGTTTTGTACTTGGGATCGTTCGTCTTGGCAAGAGACAACGAGACCCGAGGGAAGATGAGTAATTCTTACTGCCGAATATGTTGTTTGGACCGATTGCCCGCCATGCCCGCCAGAAAGAAACGTATCAACTCTTAAATCTTTTGGTTCTATTTTTATATCAACTTCTTCCGCTTCGGGCATTATCGCGACAGACGCGGTTGAAGTGTGAACACGACCGTTTTTTTCCGTTTCCGGTATTCTTTGGATTCTATGCACGCCGCTTTCGTATTTTAGATTTCCCCAAGCGTTTTTTCCAATGATTGAAAAAATTATTTCTTTAAACCCCCCAAGGTCTGTTTTATTTGAGGAGATCAATCTCGCCTGCCAGCCTCTTCGTTCCGCAAAACGCGAATACATTCTGAATAAACTGCCGGCAAAAAGAGCGGCTTCGTCCCCGCCGGCTCCGGCTCTTATTTCCACTATAATATTTCTCTTATCCAGAGGATCTTTTGGTGTAAGTTCTATTTTTATTTCTTCCAATAAAATCGTTCTTTCTTTTTTTAGCTTATCTTCTTCTTCCCGAGCAACCGCGACCAGCTCCGCGTCTTCCGCTTGTTTTATAATTTCCTCCGCTTCAACTATCCCCTTTTCCACTTCTTTTAGTTTTTTTATTTTTAAAACAGCCGATTTTATTTCACTGTATTCTTGAGATATTTTTTTTAATTTTTCCGTATCAGAAGCAACCTCGGGAGAAGAAAGCTCTTTCTCAAGCTCATCAAAACGCTTTTCAACTTTTTCCATTTCCTGCGACATAGCCTTTGTCATTCCTGCGCCGTGTCCTTCCGAAGCCTTTGGCAAAGGAGGGAAGGCGGGAATCCACTCTTAAATAATACATACTAAAAACATGAGAACACTAAGGTATAAAAATATTTCAATTTCTATTCCTATCAATTCTCATGTTTTTTCTTAGTTATTTTTCTTCGCCTTTTTCTTCCGCTTTTACCGGCGCTTTTTTCTCCTTCTTTGCTTTTGCCATTTTTACGCCAACAGCCATTCTTTCTTGGAATTTCTCTACTCGGCGAGCTGTATCAACTAGTTTTTGTTTGCCGGTATAAAAAGGATGGCAAGCTGAACAAAGCTCGATTTTAAGTTCAGGCATTGTTGAGCCGACCGTAAAAGTATTCCCGCAAGCGCAGGTGACTTTAGCGTCTTTGTGATATTTTGGGTGAATGTCTTTTTTCATAAACAATAAGGAAAATATAGCGGATTTATAAAGGTAAACCGCTCTTTTATTCATAATATTTAACTAATATGAGCTTAGCATAAAGGTATTTTTAAAACAAGGGCTATTGACTTTTAGTTAAAAATTGTTCTATTATTTCAGTTAGGAGGTCCACAAATGTGGAGGGATGAAAGCGAAGAGTTGCCCCGCGAGGGGCAAATAGAACTGGAGCAAATTTTGCAAAAAAATGATCCTCTTCCTATGGAAGAGGTTTGGGTAATCCCTTTAACGGGGATACCTCCAAAAGGAAAAACTAAAAAAAGAAAGAGGGTAAAAAAATAACACCCCCTTACAAAAAAAAACAGACAGACAATACTCCGACTCATCCAAGCATCCGTGCAAGGAAGGGTCGGGGTACAATTTTTATAATACAATGACCATAAAACAAATACTTATTAATACAAAAAACATCTCTCCGCTTGACGCGGAGATTCTTTTATCTTTTGTTATCAAAAAATCTAAAGAATTTTTATACACTTATCCGGAACATAAACTAACCATTGGTCAAATTAAAAACTTTAAAAATCTGGTTAATCGCCGAACTAAGGACGAGCCGGTAGCCTATTTAACCAATCATAAAGAATTTTACGGCTTGAATTTTTACGTCAATAAAAATGTTTTAATCCCCCGCCCGGAGACGGAAACCTTGGTGGAAGAAATAATTGAAAATAATAAAAACAAAAAAATAACAATTGCCGATATTGGCACCGGCTCGGGATGCATTGCCATTACTTTGGCCAAATTTTTACCTAAGGCTAAAATACATGCGACTGATATTTGTAAAAAAGCGTTAAATGTCGCCTCAAAAAATGCTGAAACCCATAACGTCAAAATAAATTTTATACAAGGCGATCTCTTGGAACCATTAAAAAATAAAAAAATTGATATTGTGGTGGCTAACTTGCCTTATGGCTGGAAAGAGTGGAAAAATATATCGTCAGCCGAAACTTCCGGACTAAACTTTGAACCGCAAAAGGCTCTTTTTACAGAAGAAAACGGCCTTTATCTTTATAGAAAATTATTTGAACAAATCCAATTACCGGTTACTCTTTATCTTGAATTTGATCCCAGGCAAAAAAAAGACTTGCAAAAAATTATAAAAAAATATTTACCAAAATATAAAATAAAAATAAAAAAAGATCTCGCCGGAAGAGATCGAGTCCTTATTGCCAGTTCAAAATAATAATCTACTCAAAAGTAATTTCCGTCCCAATCGGCGCCACTTCAATCCAGGTCACTCCCGGATTGAATTTTATTTCTACCCCGTTTCTATCATAAAACCTTGTTCTGTCCCCCCTCTTCTCTTTCTTCCACTCCCCTTCTATTTTTATCCCATCTTGAAAAATAATCGCTTCGCCGCTGCCAATTGTTTTTATTTTTTTTCTGCCAACGTCGTCCAAGACTATAATTTCGGTAAATTGAACGACTATATTTTTAACCTTTATTTCACCCCCCTCTTTGTCTTTTTTTATTTTTTCTCCTTGATATCTCAAATAGCTGTTTTCATCTTTTAAATATTGCCATTTTGCCAAATAATTTACTGATGAAAAATCTATATTGATTATGCTGTTTTCCGGACGAAATTCCACAACCGCTTCATCTTTAAATTGCCAAGCCTCAAAATTATCTTTTACTTTCGCCTCTTTATTAATAAAAGCCTGACTTAAAAGATCGGAAGAAGTATACAAATTATGAGGCGCGTACCGGCTCGTCTCCCGCCAAAAATATTTGCCGTTGGCAAATTCATCCACGTTAAGAACATTGTAGCCGGAAACAATCTGAAGAGCTTCCGGGCTTCCCCCGGAATGAGCATAGAGAGCGCCATATTCTTCCGCCCAATCTATATAGTATGGCCTAGCGCTTCGCACCGGACCGATAGCGCCCGTACTATTTCCTTCCGTAAACAAAGCCAAAAATCTTGTTATTCCCGCTTCAACCAATGTCTCATAAACCAAATCTGCCCTTGATAACCCTGAAAGCGGCCAACTGTCAACCATATTCTCAACTTGAACGGCAAAAATCGGCGGATTAATCTCGCTTTCATTTTGAACCGCGATTCCATCAAGCAGACGAACCGGTCCACTTTCTTCTTCAATTACTTTTTCTTCTTCTTTTACGATAACTTCTTTTGGAAAAAAAATATTATAAAAGATTACACCCGAAAGAGAGGTAAAGACTAACAAAAAAACAACCAGCCACAGCTTTGGTTGTTTTTTTATAAACGTGATAATTTGTTGAAACTTCCTCCTCATTTTCAAAAGGTGAATTTCATTAAACCTTTTACTTTTTTTCTTCAGACTCGGCGTCAGCCGGTTTTTCTTTTTCAACTTTTTCTATCGCTTCAACTTTTTCTTCCGGTTTTTGATCAAGAGCCTTTAATTCTTCTTCGCTGATTGGAGCCTCAACCGTGGCCACTGTCCCCAATTTATCATCCAAAATTTCTACTCCTTCCGGAGCCACAATGTCTCCAATCTTTATAGCATCATCAAATGTTTTTAACACGCCGATATCAATTTCCACATCGTGAATAAGATCTTTTGGCAAACATTCAATCTTAATTTTATCAAAACTTTTTATCAAAGTTCCGCCCAATTCTTTTATTGCCGGCGCTTCTCCGATAAATTTGATCGGCACTTCCACGCGGATCTTTTTCGTCATATCAATTTGTCTGAAATCAACATGGGAAAAACGAGAGGTAAGCGGATCCTTTTTTACTTCCTGCACTAAAACTTTAAAAGTATCCTTGTCGTCAATCTTTAGATCAATTAATGTGTTTTCTCCGGCATCTTTAAAAATACGACTAAAGACGAGGTAGCCTACGGAAATATTTCTATTTTCCAATCCCTTTCCATATAAAACACCGGGGATTAAATTATCCTTGCGAAGTTCGCTGACTTTTTTTCCAATAACTTCTCTTTTCTTTGCGTTTAAACTTAGTTCCATAAATAAAGACTTAAAATATTAAAAATAGATTATGACTGGATTTTAGCAATAAAATGTGTTTTTAGTCAAGGTAAAGGACGGCTAAGACCTGGTCGCGATACTTTCTAAAATACCGACCATAGCCAGATTTGCCACTAAAGAACTGCCACCATAGCTTAAAAACGGCAAAGAAATACCGGTTACCGGCGCTACGCCAACAGTCATTCCGATATTGATAAAAATCTGGATTAGAAAAACTATTCCGACCCCCACGGAAAAAAATAGACTAAAATCGTCTCTCGATCTTTTGGCAATTCTCACGATTCGCCAGATGATCACCCCCCAAAGAAACAAAATCAAAAATGATCCCAAAAACCCAAGCTCTTCCGCCAAAACCGCAAAGATAAAATCGGTTTGATTTTCCGGAACAAATTTAAGTTGGCTTTGAGGACCAAAACCGATTCCCCTCCCCCAAAACATTCCCGACCCAACGGCAATCTGCGCTTGACTGATATTGTAGCCTCGACCAAGGGGATCGGAATTTGGATCAAGAAAACTTCCGATTCTCGCTTTCTGATAATCCTCAAAAAGAAAAAACCAAGCCACGACAAGCGCAAGCGTCATCATTATCAGAAGCAATATAAAATGCGACTTTCTGGGACCGATTAGAGATAGTAGGCCGAACCAAAGAAAAAACAAAATAATCGCCGAACCGAAATCCGGTTGCAAGAGAACAAGACCGACCAAAATTGCGGAAAAAATACCGCTGATTAGAATATGCTTAAAACGAAAAATTTCGTGAGCGCCCCGCGAAAAGTATTTACTCAAAAAAATAATCAAGACCAGTTTAGCCAGCTCAACCGGTTGAAAATTAAAAAATGAAAAATTAAACCAGCCCCTTGTTCCCCTGATTACTTGACCAAAAATTAACACGCTAACCAGCAGTAAAACCACTGCTATGTAAAAAACCAAGTTGTAGGACTTCAGCCATTTATAATCAACTGCCGAGAAAAAAAGAAAAACAGCCAAGCCAACAACAATAAAAATCAATTGTTTTTTAAAATTTAAAAAATCAGGAACGGCCTTGCTCAAAGAAATGCTGTAAAGAATAACCGAACTTAAAACGAGGAGCAGTGTTACTGCTCCCGCTAAAATCCAATCAAAACGTTTAAAAGAAGGAAAAAATCCGATAGACATGTTATTCTACTGGCATATACGCCTTTTTATCAAAGATATTAATTTCCGGAATAACCTTAACTTGTGTAATTGACGATAATGGTTCAAACCAGCTTACTTGTACCGGTCTTGTTTGACCGGAAATGAACTCTTCAAGGGAAATGTAATTAACGCTAGCCAAAGCCGATCCTCGATAAAGAAAAACGTAAACACCGGCATCCCAAAAACTGTAAGCGGTCAAATTTTTAGCGCTAAAACTCGCCCTACTGATAGTGAACTTATCCCTTATTACAGCCGGTAAAAATTTTACTTCTTCAAAAACAATATTCAAACGCTCTGTCTTCCACGCATCATAATCGGCAATTTCGTGACCATTGATTTTCTTCCAACTTAAATTATTCACTTCCAGTCTGGCCTGGCGCGGTTTTGTCTTAAATTCCTGTCCCAAATTCAACAAATATTTTTCTTCACCGGGAAGAATAAAACCGCTCTTTGAAGGCAAAACCTCTCCATCAACCACAAAGTTATAATCAAATTCTATATACCATCTTGGGTTATCGTTTTTTATCAAGGCCGCAAAATCATATCTTCCGGAACCGATGGAAAAAATTGAAGTCGCGCCTGCGGCAAGATTTACCGGTTCGCTTCCCGCCCTTAGGGCGACGTAATTTTGAAAACGAGATAACTCTTTTGTCGCGGCGGAAAATTTTGGCTCTTCGATAAAATAATAATTAACCAAACCGTAAAAAATATATCCCCAAAGCAAAACGTCAACAAAAATCAAAGACCCCATCAGGATTTTTTTCAGCAAAAATTTATTGGCAACATACCAAGAAGCAACCTGCAATTGGTTGTCGGAAAGTTTGGTAAAATTTGGCGAAGAAGTTTGGTCAAACATAATATTTATCTAAAATCTTAAATATTGAAAGTCAAAACCACAGCCTTAAAACTAAAAACTATCCCATCGAAGCACCAAATCCCAAATAAATTACAATGCTCAAAATCCAAAGGTTCAAAACAACAATTGTTTAGAATTTTGAACATTAGATATTTGAATTTATTTGGAGCTTGTGATTTTGGATTTGTGATTTATTCGCTTCAATCTTCTCTCACGAACGTAATCACCTTATCCCCCTCTTTTATTCCGGATAATATTTCGACTGTTTCTACTCCCACGAGACCAACCGAGACATCAACTGTCTGCATTTTCTCATCTTCGGAAAGAATTCTAACTTTTCTTGTTTTTCCATCTTTAACAAGCGCTCTTGCCGGGACTAAAAGCACATTTGATTTAAAGTTAGTGATAATATCAATATCCGCAGTCATTCCCGATTTTATGGCCGTATTTTCTTCATCTAGAATAATTACCGCTCTATAATAAATATCCTCATCTTTTACTTTTTCCGCCGGATCTATGGTGGATATTTTTCCCAAAAAGACCTGATCTTCCGATATAGCGTCAAAAGTTATTTCAACCGGATCATTCTGCTCTATTTTTGTCACATCAAGCTCGGAAACATCTACCTCAATTTGAAAATTACCAAGAGAAAGAATAGCTACCGCGACTGAAGCGGGCTGAGCGGTTTCACCAATTTTGAAATTAACTTTTGAAACAATGCCGTTGATAGGGCTCCGGAGAATTGCATCGCTAATTTGTTTTTGGGCTAAGTCCAATGATGCTTGCGCTCGACTTACCTCGGCTCGATAATAAGAAATATCCGCTTCTTTCGGGTTTGCTTTTTTCATCGCCAATTGGTCTTCCGCTGTTTGCAATTGACCCTTGGCTGTATCAAGAGCTGTCGTTGCCCTTGCTCTTGCGAGAATCAACGCTTCTTTTTGCGTTTCCTCGCTTCTTTGAGCTGTCGCCATGGTCGCTTTAGCTGTATTGACTGAAGATTGCGCCTGGTCAAGATTTGTCTGGTTCGCCAATTTTGTTGAAACTATTGATTGCTTGGTTGTTGCCAAGGATGATATTTTTGTATTGACGCTTGATCTATCAGTATTTATTGTCGCTTTTTTTGCATCCAAATCCGTCACACTCAAATCAACGCTTATTAAACTATTGTCCAACATGATCCATGTTTTATAAAGAGCGCTCGAGGCCTTATTGAGTGAATCCTCGGCGAGAGGAAGAGCTGGATCAATTGAAGAAAAATTTCCGGAAGAAATACTTCCAACAGCGACAATGGCGATATTGTATGCTCTTTTTGTTTCAATGTAAGCCGTCTCCGCGCTTGCTTTGGTGCTTGGGTTATATACTCCCAAATAATCATCAAAGGCATCATTGGCAGTAGTGTTGTCAACTCCCAAAATAGTATCCATGTCACCCAAAGCAGTTGAAACCACAACCAAATCCCCTTCCATGGCCACTCTCGCATTTTCATAAGCATCAGTTAAATCGTTTTTTGCGTCAGTGCTAACATTATTAAAATTTAATTCCGCGTCTGCTAAAGATATTTTGGCGTTTGACACTGTTTGAGTTGAAGAAGCTAAGGATTTTTCCGCGCTCGCAATTTCCGCAACGTTACTTCTTTCTATGTTTACTAAATTTGCTTTTGCATTCAAAACCGCTGTTTCATAAACTTTTATATCTTCATTGGTGGCGCCGGCCAAAGTTGATCTTAGTTTTGCCGATGCCGCATCTCTCGCGCTTCTAGCTTCTCTAGCTCTAAGTTCCAACTCTCCCGTATCAAGACCGACGAGCTCATCCCCGGCTTTGACAACATCACCAACTTTTACTTTTGTCTCCTTTATCGTTCCGGCGCTTTTAAAATTTAAATTTATCTCTTCGGCTGATTTTACAATGCCTGTTTCGGAAACAACTTCTCTAATGTCTCCAAGGGCTGCTTCCGTCCAAAGATAGGGAGATTCTTTGGTATTAAAAAATTTATAATAGCCAAAAACCAAACCGGCTACTACAACAACGCCCCCAACAATTAATAAAATCTTTTTCATATTTATAATGCTCCTAATTCTTTAAGGGCTCGATGATATGCTCTTATTGCCCCCCTTACCGAGTTAAAATCTAAATTAAAGTCTGCTTCGTGGACAACCTTATTTCTCATTCCGTGCGCCCATCGAACATCGCGCAATTTTTCATATTTGGCAGTCGCAAATCTCAATCTTTCATTCAAATCATTACCCTGCATTGTCATTGACTTCAAAACAAAATCCAATAATTTATCCGCCTCAATTAATGCCAATTTGTAATTATTTTCATCTTTCTTTTTTAATAATTCTTCTATTTTTCCCCACTGTTTTTGCATTCCCTTTCTATCTAATCTATATTTTCTTCCTCGAAAAAAGCTAACTATTCTTCCATAAAAAAAATAAAAACCAAAGATTATGGCTGCAAGGCCAATTATGAGACCGATTGATCTTAAAAGGACAAAAAGGTCAATTTCAATAATCATATTTATAGTTTATTTTCTATTTCTTTTGCCACTTCGAAAACAATTTCTTCCCCAAACCATTGCCCCATAACTTGAATACCAACCGGCAAACCGTGGGCTTCTCCGCAAGGCAAAGAAATTGCCGGAATTCCGGCGACGTTAGCGGAAACAGTAAAAATATCATTTAAATACATTGCGAGTGGATCATCAACTTTTTCCCCGATTTTAAAAGCGGTTGTTGGGGTCGTTGGCGTAATAAGGCAATCAACTTCCGTAAAAACTTTTTTAAAATCTTCTTGAATCAATGTTCTCATCTTTTGCGCCTGCAAGTAGTAAGCGTCATAATATCCGGAACTCAAAACATAAGTTCCAAGCATTATTCTCCGCTTTGGTTCGTCGCCAAAATTTTTCGCCCTTGTCTTAAAATATGTTTCCAAAAGATTTTTCGCGCCCCTTTCACTCGCCCCATATCTTATCCCATCATAACGAGCAAGATTTGCCGATACTTCAGCCGGCATGATTATGTAATAAACCGCCAACGCGTAATCTGCGTGGGGCAGACTAACTTCTTTTATCTTTGCTCCTCTTTTTTCCAGTTCGCTGATTTTATTTTTTATATTTTTTTCCACTTCGCTATCCATTCCGGAAATAAAATACTCTTTGGGAATTCCGATTGTTATATCTTTTAAATTTTTCTTTTTGCTGAATTTTCCCGTGATTATCTTTACTCTCTCGTCATCAACTGAAGTAGAATCAAGTTTATCTTTCCCTCTTATAGTATTAAAAATTATTTCGGCGTCTTCTACCGTTTTTGTAATCGGTCCGATTTGATCAAGACTGGAAGCCATGGCCATTAACCCGTAACGAGAAACGGCGCCATAGGTCGGTTTAAAACCAACTACTCCGCAAAGAGAAGCTGGCTGACGGACAGAACCGCCTGTGTCAGAGCCAAGCGCCGCAACGGATAAATCGGCCGCGACTGCCACAGCCGAACCACCCGAAGACCCTCCGGGAACGCATTCTCTATTCCTTGAATTTTTTGTCGGACCAAAAGCGGAATTTTCCGTTGAAGAACCCAAAGCGAACTCATCCATGTTTGTTTTTCCGAGAATAATTGCTCCGCTCTCTTTCAGCTTTTGAATAACCGTAGCGTCGTACGGGGCGACATAATTTTCCAAAATTTTTGATCCGGATGTTGAAATAATATCTTTAACTAAAATATTATCTTTAATGGCTATTGGGACACCATCAAGCTTTTTCAAGGCTTCCCCGCTAGTAATTTTTTTATCAATAATTTCAGCCTGAATTAATGCCCCATCCTTATTAAGAGCTAAAAAAGCGTTAAGGTCTTTTTCTTTTTCGATTTCCTTGAAACACTCTTTGGTCAATTCAACTGCTGAAAATTCTTTGCTCAACAATCCTTCTTGTGTTTTTTTTATTGTTAGTTTTTTTAAATCCATAAATTTTTGAAACGAATCGACTCGCCATGCAGGTTGTCATCCTGAACGCAGTGAAGGATCTCTCGCGAATGCGAGCGATTCTGGGACAAGCCCAGAGATTCTTGCGCCACCGCTAAAGCTAAGGCGACACGCGGTCGCTCCGCTCAGAATGACTTGCTAATTAACTTTTACTCAAAAACTGCCCTTACTTTTACCAAACCATTCTCATTCTCCGGCGTTATTTTTATTAAATCCTCCATCGTTTTTTTATCGCACGCTTCAACTTTATCATCCCTCAAAACATTTGAAATTTCTGCGACACTAAAAGTGGGTTCAACTTTACTTAAATCAACCTCTTGCAATTTTTTTACATAACCCAAAATAGAGGAAATTTGTTCGGAAAATTTCCCCGCTTCCTTTTCGCTTAATTCCAATCTTGCCAAATTGGCAATATGGCTTATCTCTTCTTTTGTTAATTCCATAATTTAATTATACCAAATAAGGCTCATTGTTGCAAAACCTTTTTTATGATACTATTATTTAATCGAGATAGACAAATCTAATCTTTCTATATTTTTAACTATGCCAAATAAAAACGATAAAAACGAGGAATATGGAGCTAAGCAAATTACAGTTCTTGAAGGCCTAGAGGCTGTCCGAAAAAGGCCGGGAATGTATATCGGAACGACCGGCATCCCCGGACTGCACCACTTAATCTGGGAAGTCGTGGACAATGCCATTGACGAAGCTATGGCCGGACACTGCACTGAAATTGATGTTAAATTATTGCCAAACAACGTTGTCCAAGTAACCGATAACGGCCGAGGTATCCCCGTTGATATTCACAAACAATATAAAGTTTCCGCCGTGGAATTGGTTTTGACAAAACTTCATGCCGGAGGAAAATTCGGCGCCGGCGGTTATAAAGTTTCCGGCGGTCTTCATGGCGTTGGTGTTTCTGTTGTTAATGCTCTTTCTAAATGGCTAAGAGTTGAAGTAAAGCGAGATGACAAGATCTGGGTGCAGGAATATATCCAAGGAAAACCTCAAGAAAAATTAAAACCGGCCGACAAAGCAAAAGGAACGGGTACAACTATTATTTTTGAACCTGATCCTGAAATTTTTCCGGAGATAGCTTTTGAAATGGATACTATAATCACTCACTTGAGACAACAGGCCTATCTCACCAAGGGAATTAAAGTGTCGATTTATGATGAAAGAGAAAATGGCAAAGAAGCGCGAGCAAAAAATAAAATTTATACTTTTGCCGAAAACGTTCCGGCTTATGTTTTTTATTTTGAAGGCGGAATCGCTTCCTATGCCAAATATTTAAATTCCGGTAAGGAAGTAAAGCAAGAAAATGTTTTTTACATAGAAAAAGAATTAAACGAGGTCGGCGTGGAAATAGCCGTGCAATATAATGCCGACTACAAAGAAACCACCTTTACTTTTTGTAATAATATTTGGAATCCGGACGGCGGAACACATCTTGTTGGATTTAAAACTTCCCTCACTCGCGTTTTGAATACTTATGCCCGAGGCAAGGGTTATCTAAAGGAAAAAGATGAAAATCTAACCGGAGAAGACGTCCGCGAGGGTCTTACCGCCATTATCAGCGTCAAAGTCAAAGATCCCCAATTTGAAGGTCAAACAAAGGCGAAACTAGGCAACCCTGAGGTGCGACCGGCAGTTGATACTATTTTTTCCGAAACATTTACTATTTTTCTTGAAGAACACCCCAAAGACGCGGAAAAAATAATGGAAAAAAGCATTTTGGCGGCTAGAGCGAGAAATGCCGCCAGAATGGCGAGAGATACAATTTTGAGAAAAGGCGTTTTGGAAGGGTTGACCTTGCCCGGAAAATTGGCAGATTGCTCCAGTCGGGAAGCGGAAAAATCCGAGCTATATATTGTGGAGGGAGATTCGGCCGGAGGTTCGGCTAAACAGGGACGTGATAGGGATTACCAAGCCATTCTTCCTTTGAGAGGAAAAATTTTAAACGTTGAGAGAGCAAGGCTTGATAAAATTTTAGCCAATAACGAATTGAAATCGCTGATTATCGCCATGGGCACAAACATTGGCGAACAATTTGATATAACAAAATTACGGTATAACAAAATAATCATCATGACTGATGCCGATGTTGACGGCTCGCATATCCGCACCTTGCTCCTCACTTTTTTCTACCGCTATTTTCCGGAAGTAATTACCACCGGTCATCTTTACATTGCCCAACCGCCACTTTTCAAAGTCCAATCCGGCAAACAATCAAAATGGGTTTATCACGAAGACCAATTGGAAAAAGTTGTTGCTGAATTTCAAAAAATAAAAGCTGAAAATAAAAAGAATA
This sequence comes from Candidatus Falkowbacteria bacterium RIFOXYA2_FULL_38_12, assembly GCA_001778095.1. Taxonomy (GTDB): domain Bacteria; phylum Patescibacteriota; class Patescibacteriia; order XYB2-FULL-38-15; family XYB2-FULL-38-15; genus XYB2-FULL-38-15. The sequence goes on along the minus strand of MFGA01000016.1, from coordinate 10,216 downwards.
AAAAAGATGAGGTTGAGATTATTGAAGAAACAGTGGGAGAAAAAAACAGCGAAGAAAATTCCGAAGAAACGATAACTTCCAATATTCCCGGAGTGAACATTCAACGCTACAAAGGTTTGGGTGAAATGAATCCGGAACAACTTTGGGAGACCACTATGGATCCGGCACAAAGAATGATGAAACAAGTAACTGTAATTGACGCGGAAAAAGTTAACGAGATATTTGATATTCTAATGGGCGACGACGTGGAACCGAGAAAACGCTTTATTCAAACGCACGCCAAAGCGGTTAAAAATTTAGATATATAAACATGGTTATAAAAATTATAAAGACTTAGTTGAAATTAACTATTCTTTTAATTTTTATACCAATCTAAAAATATGAGCATGGAAGGTTTTCGACAAGAACCCCCCCAAGGGAAAGGATGGAATTAATAAAGATAACTATGTCGCCTCTCCCCGAGAGATTTAAACCAATGGAAGGGATGAGGTGGGATCCTAAAAGAGTAATACCTCTTCTCGATGAAATAAAACAAAAAAGTGATGAAGAAATCACTAGAGTGCTAACAGGTTCAAAGGAATGGGACTGGAAAGCAAATCCTCATACTTACAGGGCATTGCTTTTTGAAGCTAATCAAAGAAATTTACAAATTACCTAGAAAAAAGTGTAACATTTTCACTCGCTTGCTTTTTAAAGGCTATTTTGATATACTACTCAAATAGCCTTTTGGGGCTATTTTAAAAACCTTAATTTATGGCAATAAACATTTACAGCCAAATCAAAAATTACCTTATTGACTCTTATAGAGAATTAAAAAAGGTAACCTGGCCAAGCAAAAAAGAAACTACGAGCCACACCATGCTCATCATAAGCATTAGTTTAGGCATGGCGGTATTTTTAGGCGGTCTTGACTACTTTTTTACTTGGTTTATAGAAAGATTTATAAAATAAAATCTATTTCACCTTGTCATCCCCGCGAAGGCGGGGATCCACTCTTCTTAA
>MFGA01000016.1:0-9203 GCA_001778095.1 Candidatus Falkowbacteria bacterium RIFOXYA2_FULL_38_12 | reverse complement strand
CCGCCTTTACTCGCCTCGCTGGAGCTATGGCGAAGCGGGCGGGAATGACAAAAAAAACTATGCCAAAACAAGTAGCTCAACGGGGAAGACAATGGTACGCAATTCACACTTATTCCGGATACGAAGAAAACGTCTCCTACAATTTAAAACAAAGAATTGAATCAATGGGAATGCATGATAAGATTTTTAATGTACTTATTCCCACTGAAAAAAAGATAAAAATAAAAAACGGAAAAAGAAAAACCGTAATAGAAAAAGTTTTTCCGGGTTATGTAATAGTGGAAATGGTTGTAACTGATGATTCTTGGTATGTTGTCAGAAACACCCCGAATGTAACCGGATTTATCGGAACCGGAACTATCCCCACTCCCCTTTCCGAAGAGGAAATAAAAGTTTTACAAAAGAGAATGGGCGCGGAAGAACCGCAATACAAAATTGATGTTTCAGTTGGCTCTCCGGTTAAAATCAATGACGGACCGTTTAAAGGTTTCGAAGGAAAAGTTTCCAGTGTTGACGAGGCTAGAGGAAAAATTAAAGTTCTTGTCAATATGTTCGGTCGCGAGACTCCGGTTGAATTGGATTTTTTACAAATTAAAAAAATATAAAACTACGTTATTGTCATTTTGAGGATGACTAAAAAATATGGCAAAAAAAATAAAAACAGTAATCAAATTACAAATTCCTGCCGGAAAAGCAAACCCGGCGCCACCAATCGGTCCGGCTTTGGGTCAGCATGGATTGAATATTGCCGAATTTTGTTCAAAATTCAATTCTCAAACAGCTGATAAGGGCGGGGATATTTACCCTGTGGAAATCACTGTCTTTGAGGATCGCACATATACCTTTATCTTAAAAACTCCTCCCGCGGCAGAACTTCTCAAAAAAGCGGCTGGAATAGAAAAAGGATCAAGCAAACCTCTTCAAGTAAAAGTGGGTAAGGTGACCAAAGCGCAAATCAAAGAAATCGCCGAGAAAAAAATGCCCGACTTAAATGCCAATGATATTGAAGGAGCAATGAGAATTATTGAAGGCACGGCAAGGCAAATGGGATTGGAAGTGATTTAATTCATGACTTAATGCCTATTATTCTCTATAAAACGAGAAGGGCGAGGGAGGAAACTATGTCCATCAAGCTAAACTCTATTAAAAACGTTTACTTTTATCTTGTTTCTCTGATTGCTTTAATGATGATAGTTTACGGAACAGTTGATGTCTTGAGACTGGGGCTCACAACATGGGTATTTACCAAAGCAAATCAACTTGATCAATATGGAGGAATGTCTATGCCTCCGTCTTACCCAATGTACACAATGGCAGAAAAGGGAGAAGTCATTCCCGCCAAATGCCAAGAAAAATGCGATTTGACCGCAGAGGAAAAACAGCAATTAAAATATTGGCAACAAGATTACAAGAATTGGGAAGAACAACAAAAAACCTTACCGGCCGCGCAGAAACAAAGAAAAGCCGTGACAGATATATCAATGTTGGTTGTAGCCATTCCCCTCTTCATTTTACACTGGCTAGCTACTAGAAAATTAGAAAAATCAGAAGCTTAAATAATTAAAATAAGTGGGAGTTAAATTTTTTAGCCTAAGACCGTGTCGTCATTCTGAGCGGAGCGAAGAATCTCTGGGCTTGTCCCAGAATTGCTCGCATTCGCGAGAGATCCTTCCCCTACAAAAGGCTGGGTCAGGATGACGTAAAAAACAAACTTAAGTTAAAAAATAACGATTGCACCACTAAAATTATGACTGGAAAACGCTACTCGGAGGCTCGAAAATCAATAGATCTGAAAAAAAGCTATTCCCTCGAAGAAGCTATGGATCTTTTGAAAAATACCTCTAAGGAAAAATTCGATGCCGGAATTGAAGTTCACATTAAACTTGGCATTGATCCGAAAAAAGGAGAACAGATGGTTCGCGGGACGATTGTCTTGCCCCACAGTGTTGGAAAAAGTAAAATAATTGCCGCTTTTGTTGAGTCAAATCTGGAAAAAGAAGCCAAAGACGCCGGAGCGGATATTGTCGGAAGTGAAGAATTGATCAAGGAAATTAAAACCTCGGGAAAAATAAATTTTGACATTGCCATTGCTACTCCGAGCATGATGCCAAAATTAGCCCAGATTGCCAAAATTTTGGGACCAAAAGGCTTGATGCCTAATCCAAAAAGCGAAACAGTCACTCCCCACATCAAAAAAGCGATAGAAGAATTAAAAAAAGGTAAAACTACTTTTAAAAACGATGATACCGGAAATATCCACCAATTGATCGGCCGAGTTTCTCTGGATAAAGGGCAACTCCTCGAAAATTTTAATGTTTTCATTGAAGCGGTGAATAAAGTAAAACCAAGTTCCTCTAAGGGTGTTTACCTAAGAAATGTTGTTGTTTGCTCAACGATGGGTCCGGGGATAAAGGTTGGGATGTAATCTGTGAAATTAGAAAATTATGAAAGAAGAAACCGACTTAGGTCGGTTTTTTGCTTAATTTTCCCCTATTTGTTAAAATATAGGAACTAAAAAATAAAAATTTATCCTCCATCAATGGAGAGTGAATTAATATAGATTATGTCCAACCTCCAAAATCCTCGAAAAAATCGTCTCTCTTGGGATGAAACTTTTATGAATATGGCGTTGATTCTGGCGCAACGCACTGCCTGCAAATACCATACCGCCGGAGTCGTTTTAGTTGATGAAAATAAAAGAATTGTTTCGGTTGGCTATAACGGACCGACCGCCGGCGATGAACATTGTTTAGAGGTCGGCTGCGCTAAAGTTGATGGCGATCCAATCACCGGAAAATTGAAACGTTGTCGCGGAGCGCACGCGGAAATAAATAGCATTATTAACGCGCAGGATGCCAGACGCCTTACAGGCTCAACAGTCTATACCGCGCTTTATCCTTGCTATGATTGCATGAAGGCGTTTAATAATGTCGGTGTAAAAGAAATAGTCTATTTTGAAAAATATGAAAGGATAAAAACCGGTGGCGAGGGTAAAGAGGAAGAAAATGAAGCGCAGGAATTGGCCGATAAGCGCGGAATTATAATTAGAAAATACGACGGAAAAGTTTACTGTGATATTGACTTTACTGCTAGCAACTAGCCTTACTGTCATCCCCGCGAAGGCGGGGATCCACTCTTACGAAAAGTAGATTCCCGCCTTCGCGGGAATGACAAAAATATGATCCTAGGAATCAAAAAATTACACGAATTAGTCAAAGAAATTGATTTAGTGGAAAATCTCTGCGACCGGGAAAAAAATAATCCAGAGGGCGCTGGTTTTGATTTGCGCTTAGGGGAAATTTATGAATTGGAAGGCAACGGTTTTTTAGGAGTAGAGGAGCGCAGTACGCCGGATATTAAATTGGTTGCAAAACACGAAGAAGGCAAATCTGAAAAAAAAAACTTTTTTACTTTTGAACCGGGGAAATATTATTTAGTAAAGACGATGGAAAAAGTAAATTTACCCATCACTATTTCCGGAATTATTTTTCCGCGCACTACCCTCTTTCGTTCCGGATTAGGATTATTTAACGGTGTAGTGCAACCCGGATACCAGGGCGAACTGACTTTTGGTCTTTGCAACTTGGGAAAATCAAATATTACAGTTTCTTTTGGCGCGAGAATCGTCCACATCACTTTTCACGAAGTTTTAGGCGAAGGCAACCAATATCGCGGGCAATGGCAAGGAGGACGAGTGGCGACCAGTGGGAAAGAAAAACAGATTTAATAAAAAATAATATGGACAAACACCCTGAATATCAATATCTTGATTTAGCGCAAGATATTTTAGATCACGGCTCGGACAAAAAACTTTTTTTTACTCCGGAAGTTTTGGAAGAATATAAAAAGAAAGGCGAAGAACCGCCGTTTATCAGAAGCATCTTTGGTCGGCAGATCAGGTTTGATTTATCGCAGGGTTTCCCTCTTTTGACGACAAAAAAAACTTTTTTTCGGGGAATTTTAGTTGAACTTCTTTGGTTTTTATCCGGAAGCACAAATATAAAACCCCTAGTTGACCAAAAAGTTCATATCTGGGATGAATGGGCGTGGAAACGTTATCATAAACATTGCCTCGCCAATACTCCCGCCGACGACCTGACTCAAGAACAATTTATTGAAAAATTAAAAGAATTGCCGGCTGACGATGAATGGGTCAAAAAATGGGGAGATCTTGTTATGGTTTACGGAAAAATGTGGCGACGCTGGCCTGCTTCGGATGGCCGAGAAATTGATCAACTTGGCTGGTGCATAAAGGGATTGAAAGACAAACCATACAGAAAATCTTATGTCGTTTCCGCGTGGAATCCGGATTTTATTTACGCCATGGCGAGTAAGGGTAATGCTAACGAAGTTCCTCCGTTCTGTCATACTACTTTCCAATTTCAAGCTACGGCAGACGGAAGATTGAATCTTGGACTATACCAGCGAAGCGCTGATTTATTTTTAGGTGTTCCCTTCAATATTGCGAGTTATGCCATGCTTTTGCTTATGGTCTCACAAATAACGGGGCTCGCTCCGGGAGAATTTGTTCACACTTTTGGCGATGTTCATCTTTATTCAAACCATTTTGATCAAATAAAAGAACAACTTTCCCGCAAACCATTCCCCTTTCCCGCTCTAAAAATAAATCCTGAAATAAAAAATATTGATGATTTTAAATTTGAAGATTTTGAATTGCAAAATTACGAATCTCATCCGGCGATAAAAGCCGAAATCGCGAATATCGGAGGATTTTAAATTCCCCTCCCTTGACGGGAGGGGTTAGGGGAGGGTGAAAAATATTATCACTCGCCACCCCCACCTAACCTCCCCCCTCAAGGGGGAGGAACCGCACCCATATGATAATTTCCGCCATTGCTGTCACCAACAAAAACCGAGCAATCGGTTTTAAAAATAAACTGCTCTGGAATATTCCGCCCGACTTGGAACATTTCAAAAAAATTACTGCCGGCCATACGGTCATAATGGGTAGCAATACTTTTATTTCTCTCGGCCGCCCGCTCCCCCGCCGGACAAATATCGTTATTACAAGAAACAAAAATTTTGAAGCTCCGGGATGCATCGTTGTCTCTTCTCCGGAAGAAGCAATTGCGCGCGCCAAAGAAGAAGAGAAAAAATTAAACGGAGAAGATGGAGAGATTTTTGTGATCGGTGGTGGATCTATTTATACTCAAATGCTCCCCTATACTGAAAAATTATACCTAACTATTGTGGATGATAAATTAGCCGAAGCTGACGCCTTCTTTCCTAATTATTCTGAGTTTAAAATAACCAAAGAATCAGAAGATCAAACATATAACGGAATTAAATATAAATTTATTGAATTAACCAGATAATTATGGATGATCGGAAAATAATCATCGGCCTCGCTGGGAAAATCGCTTCTGGAAAAGATTCTGTCGGTAAATATTTTGTAGAAAAATACGGAGCGGAAAAAATTCGTTTTTCCACTATTCTCCGAAACATTTTAGAGATTCTTAATTTGCCGGAAAGCCGAGAAAACATGCAGTCGTTATCCACAGTTCTTAGAAAAAATTTCGGAGAAAATATTTTAGCAAAAGCAATCGTAAAAATAACTAATAAAACAAACAACAATTTGGTCGTCATTGATGGTATAAGGCGTCTTGGCGATGTTGACAGTCTAAAAACTTTAAACTCTTTTTTCCTTGTCTATATTGACGTTGATCAGGATAAAAGATTTGAAAGATCGGTTGCGAGAAAAGAAAATCCCGGAGATGAAAACATGTTAAGAGAAAAATTCAACGAAAAAGATAAAGTAGAGACTGAAACACAAATTGAATCACTAAAAAAGGAATCAAATTTTTTAATAGATAATAACGGCGCGATGGAAGATACCTACGCCCAAATAGAAAAAATTTTAGAGGAAATCAATAAAATTTCTTGATAAAATTATGAAGGGAAAATTAATTGTCATAGACGGAACCGACGGTTCGGGAAAGCATACCCAGACTGAACTCCTTACGAAAAATCTTCGCGCTCGGGGTCGCAAGGTGGCTACTTTGGATTTTCCGCAATATTATAATAATTTCTTCGGCGCTCTTCTTAAAAAATATTTATCCGGTGATTTCGGTAACCCGGTGGAAATAAACCCATACCTCACCTCTGTTCTTTTTGCCGCGGATAGGTTTGAATCAAGTCAAAAAATAAAAGATTGGCTCAAACGCGGATATATTGTTATCTTAGATCGCTATGTTTCATCCAACCAAATTCATCAAGGAGCTAAAATTAAAAATCCTAAAAAACGAAAAGAATTTTTAGAATGGCTTGATAAAATGGAATTTTGCGTCTTTAAACTGCCTCGACCAAATATCATAATTTACCTCCACGTTGACTCAAAAAACGCTCAACGATTGATTGCCAAGAAATCCAGACGCGCCGATGGTTACGAAAAAGATATCGCCTTTCAGCGCGCCTCGGAGAAACAAAGCCAAAAACTGGTCAAAGAAATGAATAATTGGAAAAAAATCGAATGTGTTATTAGGGGTAAATTGTTATCACCGGAAGACATTTCTGAAAAAATTTCCACTGAAGTGGAAAAAGTTATTTCCCGAGACAAATAGCCGTATTTATGATACAATAGAGGGGCAATTAAATACTTAAAATAATTATTTTAAAAAAATATGATCATTAGCGCAACATCATTGGTCAAAGAAAGTTGGAAAATTTATAAAGATAATTTTCTGCTTTTTCTAAAGATTATTTCTTGGTTATTTATTCCAACGGTTATTTGGACGATTATCGCCGTATCCGATCTCACCAAAGTAGCAGCTGTGCCGATAGACATCTGCCTTGCGTTTATCTATATTATTCTTAGCTTATTTGTTTCTATCGCGCTTATTCTTGCGTCAGACAATCTTGCGAAGGGAAAAAATGTTGACTTAAAGGAACTCTTCAATTTAACTTATTCAAAGCTCCTCCCCTTTCTTTGGGTTTCGATATTAGCTAACTTGGCGATATTTGGAGGAATACTCCTCTTAATTGTCCCCGGCATTATTTTTGCCGTTCTATTCTCTTTTGCTCCCATGGCGACATTACTAGACGGTGAAAAAGGGACACTCGCCCTCTCTTACAGTAAAAAACTGGTAAAAGACAATTTCTGGGGTGTTCTTTGGCGCTGGGTGGCTTCCTATTTTATGTACGGAGTAATCATAAGCGTTATAGCTCTCGGTTTAACTTATATTATCGGCATAGTGACGGGAGAGTTGGGGGTAGTGGTTTTATCCGGAGACTCCGTTTGGTGGTCGCGCCTTATCTCCGATGGCATTTCCTTTCTATCTCTTCCAATATTTACCATTATCGGTGTTCTTTTTTATAATAGTTTAAAAAAGGAAAAAGGAAATTAAAATTATGCATCTTGTTCCGGTCATTGGCCTTGAAATACACATCCAACTGAAAACAAAATCAAAAATGTTTTGCGGGTGCGATAATTCCGGCGAAGACCAAAAACCAAACACAACAATTTGTCCTATTTGCATGGGTCATCCCGGCACTCTTCCTGTTATTAATAAGCAGGCGCTGGAATACGGGCTCTTGATGGGAAAAGCATTAAATTGCGAAATTAAAAATTTTTCCAAGTTTGATCGCAAACAATATTTTTATCCCGACCTGCCAAAAGGATATCAGATTTCTCAATACGATAAACCGATTTGCGAAAACGGTTGGTTAAATTTAGTCATACCGTCAAAAAATAACCTCCGTGAAGAGGCAAAGATAAGAATAAACCGCGCCCACCTTGAAGAAGACGCGGCAAAACTGATTCACGAAGTGAGTCATCCTGAGCGACTAAAGGGAGTCGAAGGATCTCATGGGTCTAAGCTAGAAGCCAGCTTGGTAGATTATAACCGCGCCGGGACACCTCTGCTCGAGATTGTAACTGAGCCTGATTTTTATTCTTCGCTTGAAGCAAAAATATTTATGCAGGAGCTTCGGCTGATCGCCAGGTATCTTGATGTTTCGACCGCTGATATGGAAAAAGGGCATCTTCGTTGCGACGCAAATATATCCATGCGACCGATCGTTGATGATGCAAAAAGAGATACGGGCAGTCTCCCCAAACTATATCCCAAGACGGAAATAAAAAATTTAAATTCATTCCGCTCTGTTGAACGGGCGTTGGAATATGAGATAAAAAGACAAACAAAACTTTGGGAAGAAGATAACCCACCAACAAAACAATCCACGCGCGGTTGGAATGATGCCAAACAAATTACCGAGGAACAAAGAATAAAAGAAGAAGAAAAAGATTATCGTTATTTTCCGGAACCAGACTTGCCTCCGCTCGATTTAACTGAATTAAAATTTAATTTAAAATCTATGCCAGAATTACCACAAGCAAAAAGAAAAAGATTTGAAGAACAATACGGCTTCACTTCCGAAGAAGCTAAAATTTTAACCGACGACAATAAACTTGCCAATTATACTGAAAACATAATTTCCGAATTGGAATCGTGGCTTTTGGCACTCGGCGAAACAGAAGGAACAAAAGAAGAAATAATTGAGGAAAATAAAAAGAAGCTTAATAAACTTCTTGTGGGATGGCTCGTCAATAAATTAGGCGGTCTTATGACCCAGCATAAAAGAGATATCGGTACTATAAAAATCACTCCGGAAAATTTTGCCGAATTTATAACTATGATTTATCAAAATAAAATTTCCGGACCGGTTGCCTTAAAAATTCTAGAAGAGATGATGCTGACTGGAAAAGATCCTTCGCAAATAATGGATGATGGAAACATGGCGCAAATAAGCAATAGCGACGAGCTGGAAACAATTATTGATGAGATTATAAACGCCAATCCGAGCGAGGCAGAAGGCTACAAAAATGGCAAAGAAACACTCTTGCAATTCTTTATCGGCCAAGCGATGAAAAAAACGCAGGGAAAAGCCAATCCGCAAATGGTGGAGAATTTGATTAAGAATAAATTGAAATAGAGCAAAAAGTACTAAATTAAAATAATATTTCCCAAGCAGGTCATCCTGAGCGTAGCGAAGGATCTCGGCCGAATGGCCACGCTCTCGCATCCGCGAGAGATTCTTCGCTTCGCTCAGAATGACAATATTGAGAAGGTTCTTTTTAATTTTGATATTTGGATTGGCTCTAGACCAGATAACTCTATGATACAATGGAGTTATGTGGCTAAGTAAAGCGAAAATTTCGCAATACAAAATTAAAAAAATTATTG
>MFGA01000015.1 GCA_001778095.1 Candidatus Falkowbacteria bacterium RIFOXYA2_FULL_38_12 | reverse complement strand
TTTCTAACTAACAAAATTAATTTACAAACCGTCCGCTAGGACATTTCTACTTTGGTTTGACAATCAATTTTACGGATTATTAATCTCGGTAAACGGCAAACTGTCAATCATTGCCTCAATTCTTTCATCTTCTATTTCCCGTGAATAGTATATTTGATCCATATCCATTTTCTTTTGAGTCCCGCTGATTATCCAATTATTTTTTATATTGATTTTAGTGATAGCTTTTCTAATTTCTTTTTGTCCAATGAAGTTAATAATTTCAGAAAGATTTAATTTATATTTTTCCAGAATAAGGAAAAGATCGTAAAAATCGCGATAACGAGCGCGATCGTTTGTCGCTCGGATTTTTTCAGCGCAAATTTCTTTTATGTCCATGACGCTAACGTCGAAATCAATGCCCCAAACGTTATTATATTTTACAGTTTTGGGTGGCAATAATACGTTCTGCAAAAAGTCGATTTCAACCTTAAGAGAATTTGGCTGAACCAATGGCCCGGTATATTGAAGTCTTTCAATTTTTAACGTAGCGCCGGAAAGGTAATCCTTTTTAACACTCAAACAATCTATTCCCGCGAAAATATTTTTTAATTCTTCTAAAGATATTGGTCGCTGATTGGCGGAAAAATCCAAGTCTTCGGAAAATCTATGTTGTTCAAGATAGCAATGATGAATAGCGGTGCCTCCCTTAAAAATGAGAATGTCTTTAAGGGGAGAATTGGCGATAATTTTTAAAACCAGCGCGAGAAAATAGTCTTTCTCGGCGACTTGGAGCGGATATTTTAAACCTTTGCGGTTAGTTATTTCCAGTTGTTGACGAGTAATCATATTGATCAAAATGTTCGTCATAATATAGCCGCCACTTAGCGTTGAATCTTTTGCTGTCTTTTAACATCCAATGCGTGCCATGTTTTTGTTTTATCAATTTATACAAAGGAGTGGAGTCTATTTGGATTAAATCAAAAATAAAACCGAAAATTTTAATAGTAGTTGTGGAGAACCTAGACAGATAGTCATTAAAACGATTAAAATTCAAATCATGTTTGTGTTCGTGAAGTTTTTCAATGACCACGTCAATCGCCAGTTGGCTTTTGTGAAAATTAATAATATCAATCAAGGCTTTCTCCGGCGTGGCGATGCGGGCTATTTTATTATCCACAGTTGCTTCCTCGTAACCAAAGCAAAGCTCATCTTTAGTTTTAACAAAAACATATTCCATGTTGTTTAGTTTTACGGATTTGTGCATTTTTAAACTAATGGAAATGGTTTTGCTCAAAAGTTGATCAAACATCCCATGATATTGAAGGGCTGATTCAAAAGAAACATAGGAATCTTTTGCCAAAAGGTTGGCTATAATAAAGGGTGAAAGTGATAAAAAACCGCGACTGCTTAGTTCGGAAATGGCGTAAAGGCCACGTTTAATTCGAATAAACCAGCCATCTTTTGATAGTTTTGTGACAAGATTTTTAGTTTGCTTGTAATCCCAATTATTTTTTGCAGTTTCAATAATTTGGCCAAAAGTGACGATTTGGCCATATTTGACGATGAGATTTTCCAATAACTCACTTTGTTTTGCCGAAAGAATCGATTGTTTCATATAGTTGAAGTCATAATAATCAATGACTTTATATATATATATTAAACTATAGATAGAAAAATGTCTAATTGCAAATTGTGGATAACTAAAAAACGGCCATTATGGCCGTTTTTATAGCTTTTTCCCAATTAAAGTCTCCTAAGGTTTTAAAGTTTTAAGGCTTTTTTTATAGCTTCGATTTATTTCCCCCTTATTCTAAAAGAAAAATAGCGTTATTTCGCTAATTTTCTGTGTTATTTGGCTTAAACAAAAACCCCGCCCTTTACTCAGGGCGGGGTTTGGGAGAAGCTTGCGTCAACCTTGCTAAGACGCAGACTAAAGTCTGCTATTCCGTTACCGTTTTTTCAGGTTCTTCCGTCGTTTTTTCTTCTACCTCAACATCTTCTTCTTTCTTCTCTTCAATCTTTTCTTCAGTTTTTTCCTTTGGCGCCTCCTCGGCTGGGGTTGGAGTTTTTTCGTTAAGTTTTAAGCTCAAGCCAAGGCGGTGGTCAATTGGTTCAATGGAAATGATCTTGAAATCAAGCGTATCGCCGATATTGGCTACTTCGGATGGGCTTTGAATCGGTTTCTCGGACAAGGCCGAAATATGCGCCAAACCATGAATTTCCGGATCAAGTTCCACAAACAGTCCAAAGGGGTTTATTTTTAAAACTTTGCCCGGGACGATTTGCCCTATTTTATATTTTTCCGCGATTTTTTTCCAAGGGTCGTCAACCAATTTTTTCATGGAGAGGAAAATTTTAGAACCTTCCACGCCGATAATTTCCGCCTTTATTTTTTCTCCGATTTTAACGACGTCTTCCGGGTGCTCGATTCTTTGCCAAGCGATTTCCGAAATATGAACAAGCCCTTCCAGATTTTCAAACTTCACAAAAGCGCCAAAATCAGCCAAAGCGGAAATAGTTCCTTCAACAATATCGCCGACTTTATAGGAAGAAATGATATTTTTCTGTCTTTCCTCCCAAGCCGCTTTTTCCGAGACGATCAACTTTTCTTCTTCGCCATTGGCATCAATTATTTTTACTTCAAGCACCAGTCCGGCAAATTGCCTTAATTTTTCCAATATTTTGGCTTTTTCTCCTCCCGGGATTCTTGGATAATGTTCCGGAGCCAATTGAGAAACAGGCAAAAAGCCCATGATTTTATTAACATTGACCATTAATCCGCCCTTATTGGCGTCGGTCACCGTGGCGTTTACAATTTCTCCCGATTTTAAGGTTTCGTTCAATTTATCCCAGATTTTTTTATGCCCGGCAAAGCGGAAAGAAAGTTCCATTTCTCCTTTTTCATTTTCCAATTCAAGAACGGTGGCTTCAGTCTCTTCGCCCGGCTTTAAATCGGCATAGTCGCTTGATTCATTGCAGAGTTCTTCACCTCTCACGATTCCGGTCGTTAATCCTTCAATATCAAGATGCACTTCGTTTTTGCTGATACTTAAAACTTTTCCGCGAACCACGTCGCCGACTTTGGGGATTTTTAGAAAATTTGGATCAGCAAGTAATTGCTCCAAACTTTGTTTTTCGTTGTTTGTTGTGTCCATAATGGGGGTTAAGAATTAGTTTAATTATTAATTTTAAAATTTCAAATCCAAAGCCACAAGCTCCAAATAATATCAAAATACAAAATTAAAATGTTCAAAACGATTGTTTATGATTTTGGACATTAGATATTTGGATTTATTTGGGATTTGTAATTTTGAATTTGGTGCTTTAGCTTTAGTATTTGGCACTTGAGTTCCACTTTTGAGCTATAAGACATATTATCTTATCTTGAAGTTTTTGGCAAGAAAGGGTAAGATAAAAGAAATAGATTTTTAATTTTAAAAGTATGTCTACTTCTGGAACAGTTAATGCAAAGAAACTAATAGAAACAGGGAATGAAGCCAGAAGGCCAGGTCGTTGGATTCCTCATAAAGACGCTTTGGCGGCAAGAAAGATGACCGGATTTAGTCTTACGCGACAAGTGAGCGACAGAAAAGCAAGGGATTTGGCGGCAATGTATAAAAAAGAGGGGATTATAAAAACCCATAAAACAGCTTGGAAAGTTTGGCACGATGCGAAAAAAAGAGAATTAGAAGCAGGGATGAAAGAAAAGAGTAAGGGAGAAAAAATGACAACAGCTCAATTAAGGGACAAGATGAAAAAAGATCAAGAAAAAAGAATGGCAGGAACAAGAGCTCTTGAGTACGCTAGAGGAAAAAATCCGTCGTCAGAAGAAAAAAAACAAGCCTTTGGAATAGAAAGAGACGTGAGAACATCCGTTTTTACTAAAGGGAGCATGACTGTCAAGAGGCAACATGCTCAAGTTTCTGCCTTAGATAATCGTTCTAGTGTGCCAGCACCATCAACGCAATCAATCTCGCCTGGAGGGACGGAGAAAAAACCAGACACAGCAATAGAAATGCAGATATAAGTTTTGTAGTTAAAAATTTTTTATGATATTATTTCAAAATAACTTAATATCAAATACCAGATACTAAATACAAAATACTCATATGACAATCACCTGGCTGGGACATTCCTGTTTCAAAATACAAGACAAAGAAATAGCCGTAATTACCGATCCATATGATCGAAGTATTGGTTTTAAAATGCCTCGCGCGTCGGCCGACATTGTGACGGCAAGCCACGACCATCTCGGTCATCATAATATTTCCGAAGTCAATGGAGTAAACGGCAATCCTTTTATTATTTCCGCGCCGGGCGAATATGAGGTAAAAGGGGTTTTTGTTTATGGCACGAGTTTTTATCACGACAAAAGCGAAGGCAAAGAAAAAGGAAAAATCACTGCTTACAAAATTGAGATGGATGATATTTTTGTTTTTCATTTGGGAGATATTGGACACACCTTGAGTGATGAGCAAATTGCTCAAATCGGCAAGGTGGATATTCTATTGATTCCGGTCGGCGGAGTCTCCACAATCGGCGCCAAAGAAGCGACGGAGATAATCAATCAGCTTGAGCCGAGAATTGTTATTCCTATGCATTACAAAGTCCCCGGCTTGAAGTTTGAACTTGAACCGCTTGATAAATTTTTAAAAGAAGTCGGCGCGACCAAAGCCGAGTCAATGCCGAAATTGAAAATCAGCAAAAAAGAATTGCCGCAAGACGAGACAAAATTTATTTTATTGGAAAATAATTAAACTATGAAAAAGGGAGGAAAAAATAATAAAAAGGAAATTAAAGAAGTAAAAATTCCGATAAGAATTGTTGCCGAAAAAAAGAAAGTGGAAGTTCCGGAAAAAGAGATTGCAAAGAAAAATAAAGTTGTTAAATTAAGCGCTCCGTTAAGAATTGTAAAAGATAAAGATAATCTGCCGGTTTTGGATGGCGCTAAGTTTTATAAGGAAAAAGTTAAAAAAATAGAGTTGAAAAAAGTGGTAGAAGATAAGCCGGAATTGAAAAATTATTTTCCAAAAGTAGAACCGGAAAAATCGAAAGAAGTACCGAAAAAAGAAGATAAAGTTTTTAAAAAAGAAAAGCGCATAAAAGTCGGGCTAAATATTGCCACAATATCACAGAAAAAAAGAGAAAAGATTTTAATCGCGAGTGTGGTGGGGATTGTTTCAGTAATTTGTATTGGTTGGGTGGCCTTTGCCAAAAGCAATTTTTCTCATTCCGCAAATCAAGAAAGCAAAATCGGTTTTTCCGAGGAGAGTGGCATTAAAGATGGCTTTCAGGATTTGAAAGACAAATTACAGGAATTTACTGCCGGTATGAAAGAGAGAAAAGAAGAACCAAAAATTGAAGAGGTGGCCACGGAAAATAACAATCCGGAAAGTGAGATAATAGATAAATTAAAAGAAAAAGTTTTGCTGGAAGAAGTGAAAAATAAATTGGAAGATAAAATTTTATAATTTTTAATTTTATAATTTTTAAACTTGAATTATACGGAGTGACAGCCTTTAGGCTGTTATGGGTATTATGGGTAATAAGTTTGATAACACGCTAAAGCGTGTCAGTCCGTTCAAGTTTAAAGCATTAAAACATTAGAAAATTATTTATAAAATTAAAAATTACAAAATTAAAAATTTATATTTGAAGTTTAGAATTTTATTTAGGTTATTGATATGAAAGAAAAACAAGAAGAAAATAAAATAATAGAAAACATCGAACAATGCCCCATTGAAAAAGAGGCGCAGAGTTCGTATTTGGATTACGCGATGTCGGTTATTATTTCCCGCGCTCTTCCGGACGTGAGGGATGGTTTAAAGCCGGTGCATCGTCGCGTCTTGTACGCGATGTGGGATATTGGTTTAAAGCCAACGGCAAAATTTAGAAAATCGGCTACGGTGGTCGGTGAAGTTTTGGGTAAATATCATCCGCACGGCGATTCGGCTGTTTACGATTCAATGGTCAGAATGGCTCAAGATTTTTCCATGAGATATCCGTTGGTGTGGGGGCAAGGAAACTTTGGTTCTATGGATGGAGATTCCGCCGCCGCTATGCGTTATACCGAAGCCAAGCTGGCGCGCATCTCGGAAGAGTTATTATTTGATATTGAGCGAGAGACGGTTAATTTTATTCCCAACTATGATGGATCGCATAAGGAACCGCAGGTTTTGCCGGCAAGGCTGCCCAATTTACTTTTAAACGGAACAATGGGTATTGCCGTCGGTATGGCGACAAATATTCCCCCGCACAATTTGAAAGAAATCTGCGCCGGAATAATGCACTTGATAGATAATCCGGATTGCAGTATTGACGACCTTACTGAATTTATCAAAGGCCCTGATTTTCCAACCGGAGGAATTATTTATGGATCCAATATTATCAAGCAAACCTACGCGACCGGACGCGGATCAATCGTGATGCGCGCCAAGGCTGATATCTTGGAAGACAAAGCCGGGCAATTTAAAATAATTATTTCAGAAGTCCCTTACCAGCTTAACAAGGCGACGCTTTTGGAAAAAATAGCCGAATTGGTCAAGGATAAAAAAATAGAAGGAATAAGAGACCTACGCGACGAATCCAATAAAGACGGGGTGAGAGTAGTAGTTGATCTTAAAAAAGATTCCTATCCGAAAAAAATATTGAATCAGCTTTTTGACATGACTCCGCTTCAAGGTTCTTTTCATGTGAATATGTTGGCTTTGGTTGACGGCATCCAGCCGAAAATTTTAAATCTAAAAATGGTTTTGGAATATTATCTTCTCCACAGGAAAGAAGTGGTGAAAAGAAGATGCGAGTTTGATTTGATGAAAGCCAAAGACAGGGCGCATATTTTGAGAGGCTTAAAAATAGCCGTTGATAATATTGACGCGGTTATAAAATTGATTAAAAAATCAAACGATAAGGAAGAGGCCAGAATCAATTTGATGAAGCAGTTCAAACTGACTGAAATTCAGGCTGTGGCGATTTTGGAAATGAAGCTCCAACAATTGGCGAACCTTGAGAGAATGAGAATAGAAGAAGAATTGAAAGAAAAAATGGCTTTGATCAAAGAATTGGAAGAAATTTTAGCTTCGCCAAAAAGAATTTCCAATATTATAAAAAAAGAAATAGAAGAAATCAGTGAGAAATACGGCGACGAAAGAAGAACGCAGATTATTGCTCATGCTGTAAAAGATTTTGCCGTGGAAGATTTGATTCCCAACGAAGCAACAATTGTTGTGGTCACGGCCGACGGATATATTAAAAGATTGCCGACGGAAACATTCAAAACGCAATCAAGGGGTGGAAAAGGTGTGATAGGGCTTACGACAAAAGAAGAAGATACAGTAGAACATTTGCTCGTGACCACCACTCATTCTGATTTATTATTTTTTACCACTCGCGGTCGAGTATTTCAGCTTAAAGCTTACGATGTTCCGGCCGCTTCCAGAACTTCCAAAGGGCAAGCGATAGTAAACTTCTTGCAATTATCGCAGGAAGAAAAAGTTTCCTCGATTTTATCAATGAAAGAATTGGGAGAAGGGGATTACAAATATTTAGTGATGGTGACAAAAGAGGGTGTGATTAAAAAAGTTGATATCAAGGATTTTGATAATGTGAGAAGATCCGGGCTCATCGCTTTGAAATTGAAAGACGGAGATAATTTGGAATGGGTAAAACCTTCCGGAGGAAATGATGAAATAATGTTGGTCACTGCCGGAGCGCAAGCGATCCGATTTAAAGAAAAAAATGTCAGAGCTATGGGGCGCACCGCCGCCGGAGTTAGGGGCATCAGATTAAAAGGAAAAGATGTGATAGTCGGCATGGATGTGATAGACCCTTCACTAATTTCCAAAAATTTGCTAGATTTGTTGGTGGTCAGCGAACACGGCTTTGGCAAGAGAACAAACCTGAAAAGTTATAAAGTGCAAGGTCGTGGAGGTTCGGGAATTAAAACCGGAAAAATTACTCCCAAAACCGGAAAAATAATTTCCGCCGAAGTCGCTTCAAATAAAGATGAACGAGACTTGATTATTATTTCAAAGTTCGGTCAAGTAATAAGAATGCCGTACAAGAGTGTTTCCGTTTTGGGCCGAGCGACACAAGGCGTAAGAGTAATGAGATTCAAAGAAAAAGACGATATGGCCTCATCGGTGACATTTATTTAATATTATAAATAATAATTTTAAGTAGTAAGCGTATAAATTTTTGTCATCCCTGCCAGGCGGGGATCCACTCTTCTAAGAAAGTAGTAGATGTGGGAATGGCAGGCTAATTTATACGTTTGGATACTTTAATATTTCAACGATATGGGTTTACCCGGACATAGGAGGACAAGTTCACACAAAAAAAGAAGAGCTTCGCATTTCGCTCTCAAGAAAATAAATCTTTGTTCTTGCTCCAAATGCGGAAAGGCCGTTTTGCCACACAATGTTTGTGGTTTTTGCGGTACTTACGGAGAAAAAGAAGTGGTTAAAACTAAATTAAAAAAAGCGAAGAAGTGAGTATTAGTTAAAAGTGCAAAGTGAAAAATTAAAAGTTACGGTTCAAAGTTAAAAGTTGTTATCGGTTCAAATTTTTAACTGCAACTTTACACTTTTCATTTTTAACTTTTCACTTAATCTTTATGGTCAATCGTCATTTCGCAAGAAGAATAGCCCTGCAAACACTTTACCAGTGGGATTTTATGAGTGAGGGGAAAGATGAGGTCAAGAATTCCGCCGAAGAAAAAATAAAAGAGTTTGCGCCGGAGTTTGATGAAGACACCTTTGTCATGGATTTGGTTTTTGGAGTTATTAAAAATCAAAAAGAAATAGATACGTTTATAAAAAAATATGCTCCGGAGTGGCCGATTGAAAAGATAACCATGATTGATAGAAATATTTTGCGACTTGGAGTTTATGAACTTAAATTTTCCGAAAAAGAAGGAAAAAGCACAGTCCCGCCGAGAGCGGTAATCAATGAAGCGATAGAATTGGCCAAAGCTTTCGGAAGCGGATCTTCGGGAAAATTCATCAACGGTGTTTTGGGCGCGCTCTACAAGACGATGTTGGAGAATGGGGAAGTTAAAGAGGAAGAAAAAAAATAATATAGCAGATTTAGCCGCGAATTTATTACTTTTTGGAAGTAAAAAATTTGCGGCTGGTTCTTCTTTAAAATATGAAAGATTTTTCCAAACTGGAGGAAATAATCAAAGTTAAATTTAAAAAGCAGGATTTTTTGGCGCAAGCTTTGGTGCATCGTTCTTATTTGAATGAGAATCCGGGGTTTGAACTAGCGCATAATGAAAGATTGGAGTTTTTGGGCGACGCGGTCTTGGAACTTATAGTTACGGAGTATCTCTATTTAAATTACCCAAATCCGGAAGGGGAGCTTACCAATTGGCGAGCGAGTTTAGTAAACGCAAGAATCCTTTCGGAAATTGCCCGAGAAATAGACTTGGATGATTTTCTTTATCTAAGCAAGGGCGAGGCCAAAGAATCTTTAGAATCAAAATCAAGACAATATATTTTAGCTAACGCTTTTGAAGCGGTTGTCGGCGCTATTTATCTTGATAGCGGTTATGACGTGGCCAAAGGATTTATTAGTGAATTTGTTATCACTAAACTTCCATATATTTTGGAACACGGATTATATCTTGATCCAAAAAGCAGATTTCAGGAAATCACTCAAGAAAAATTTGGCATTACGCCAAATTATAAAGTTTTGGAAGAAATCGGCCCGGATCATAACAAAAAATTTAAAGTTGGCGTATATTTGGAAAAAGAATTAATCGCCACCGGAGAGGGGAGCAGTAAGCAAGAGGCGCAAGTTGATGCGGCGCTCGCCGGATTGAGGGAGAAGGGGTGGCAATAGGAGAGATTATTTAAGCTCCTTAGCAATTTCCTCCCCCTTGAGGGGGGAGGTTAGGAGGGGGTGATCAACAAAGCACCAAATCCAAAATTACAAATCCTAAATAAATTACAATGTCCAAAATATTAAATCCAAAACATCAGGTAGGTGTAGATATTTAAGTATTTGAATTTTGTATTTTGATATTATTTGGAGCTTGTGATTTTGAATTTGTAATTTCAATATTTCTCACCCTCCCCTAACCCCTCCCTTCAAGGGAGGGGGAAATCCGTTTATCCGGTGGAGCATAAGACTTCAAATGTATTCCGCCCCCGTAGTTCAATGGATAGAATGTCAGGCTTCGAACCTGAAGGTGGGAGTTCGATTCTCTCCGGGGGCATTGAGCAACAAAGAATGAAAGAACTTCTTAAAAAAATTTTGCCGGAAAGTTTTATCTTAGCCTACCATTATTTTTTATCGGTATTGGCTGTTTTTATTTATGGCTTCCCTTCCCGAAAAATGGTTGTTATTGGAGTAACGGGAACAAAAGGAAAAACCTCAACTGCCAATTTTATTTGGGCATGTCTTAATGCCGGTGGGAAAAAGACCGGAATCATAACTACGGCGAATATAAGAATCGGTGAAGACGAATCTTTGAATAATTATCACATGACCATGCCCGGTCGTTTTTCCATTCAAAAAACATTGGCGAAAATGGTAAAGGCAGGCTGTAAATTTTGTGTCGTAGAAACAACCTCTCAAGGTATAAGACAATATCGGCATATTGGCGTTGATTATGATTTTGCTGTTTTTACTAATTTAACTCCGGAACATATTTCGGCCCATAAAGATTTTTCCGAATACAAAAAGATGAAGGGAAAAATGTTTGCCACTTTGGCCCAAAGCAAAGTGAAAAAAATAGACAATCATGGGGCTGTCGCCGAATGGTCTTTTTGCCAAAATCTCCATATTTTGGTAAATTTTGTTCTAAATTTTCTCGCCAATATAACCATATTGCCTCAAAAATTTATAACAAAATTTCCACAAAATCTAAAAATTTATGATCAAAAGACCATTCGGCGACAGCCCCATAAAAAAATAGAAAAAACAATAATTGTTAATTTTGACAGCGAACACAAGGATTATTTTTTGGATTTTGCATCTGATAAAAGAATTACTTATGGTTTGGAGGGTGGTGATTTTGTGGCGAAGATAATGGAAGAAAACGACTCTGGCGTTAAATTTCAAGTAGGGGAAAGCCTTTTTAAAATCAATATTTTGGGAAAATTCAATGTTTATAATACTCTTCCGGCGATAATCATCGCCAGGATTTTTGATATTAAGGATGAAGCTATTGGCGTCGGGTTATTGAATCTGAAAATAATTCCCGGAAGGATGGAGGAAATTAATGAAGGGCAAAATTTCAAATTGTTTATTGACTATGCCCACGAAAAGGCGAGCATGACCGGCGCTCTTTTGGCGGTGAACAAAATAAAAAAAGAAGGAGAAAATAAAATAATCGTTCTCTTGGGAGCGGAAGGCGGGGGAAGGGATAAAACTAAAAGATTTGAAATGGGCGAGGTCGCTGCCAAGATGGCGGATTATGTAATAGCGAGCAATGTTGATCCGTACAACGACGATCCGCGGGAAATCGTCGAAGATATTGTTTTAACCGCGGAAAAGTTCGGAAAAATCAGAAATGAAAATTTATTTTTAATAGAAGATAGGCGGGAGGGAATAAAAAAGACGATAACTCTCGCCAAAAGCGGCGATATTGTTCTTATAACCGGAAAAGGCGCGGAACAAACGATGATTATCGGCGGAAAAACTATTCCTTGGGACGATAGAGTGGTGGCAAGGGAAGAATTGAGGAAATATTTGAGACAATAAGAGACTGTGGATAAAAAGCGACTTTGACAAAGTCGCTTTTTTGGTGTATAATAATATAATAGGCTCTAGACCAGATAAACTAATGTTTTAAGTACCATTTGTATATCCGCCAAAGCTCTTCTTTAAGTATATCGTAATCTCTGCTGTATCGCCATTCG
>MFGA01000014.1 GCA_001778095.1 Candidatus Falkowbacteria bacterium RIFOXYA2_FULL_38_12 | reverse complement strand
CTGTGCCAACTACTGAGTTCGCGCCAAAAGTGATAGCGGCAGTGGCATCAACAGCGGCAGTAACGGCGCGACTTGTTGTACTCGTCGTGGTTCGGGGATTACCATCAGCTGTCGTATCATTATCTACTGTCACTAATCCGGCGTCAACTGCTGCCGAGGCGTATAAAGTTTCTACCTTCAAACCTGTTATTAAGATTGTTTCTCCTGCCGCACAGGCTCCTCCACCAAAAACTGTAAAAGTAGCTTCTGTATCGGTTCCGTTATAAGCAATCGCCCCTGATGCATTGTGTCCACAAGTCCCAGCTATTGTTAAATCCGCAAAGGTAACAGTATCGTCAAAAACTACGTTCGGATATGATGCTGCATTTATTGCTACTGTTAACTGTTCTGCCGCAGCAAAATCATCTCCCCCCACATCCGCTAGAGTAATAACTCCCACCGCGACAGAAGTAGCGCCAACGACGGGTAGCGCAACAGGATTTCCATTAGTAACCTCATAATCATCAGCTGCCGCTTTTACTGGCTCTGTTGGCAAACTTTGCCATATTCCAAGCGCAAGGGTAAAGATCATCAAAGTTGCCACCGACCATGGCAGGATTTTGAAGAACCCTTTTCTAATTTTTTGTGCCATAATTCTTTCAAATTATGATTTGCGCGTTTGATTATGAATTGTTTAATTCATAGTGAAACAGCAAATCGAGTTTTTATTTATATAATTTTTAATTAAATTCTAAATTCTAAGCACCAAATCCTAAATAAATTCAAAATACAAAATTCAAATGTTCAAAACTAGCAACTAACGACTAACGACTGGCAACTACTTTCTAGGCAGTCGCGGCGGTAATGCCTAATTTTAATTCTATATTACTCGTCCTCTTCTTTAAATTTTCTACTTCAGGCTTCGACGCTAAAACCTTTAATTTCTCCTTAATCTCTTCAAAATTATTAGTATTTTCGTCAAATTGCACTTTTGACATTGCTGCCAAATCTCCTATCTCTTTTTCTATCTTAGCGTCAAGCCGATCAATTTTCTCGCCAAATTCCTTGCGTGTAATAAGACCGTCTATTGCTTCTTCAAATTCTTTTTGTGTTACGAGGCTACCAACTGCTTTTTTGAACTCTTCTCGCGTAATAAGATTGGCGACCTCTTCTTTGGTTGCCAGTTTTGCCAACTTTTTATCAAGCTTCTTTTCAAAAACATCAAACGCCTTATTTAATTGTTCTAAAGTCAAAGCTTCTGCCATAAATAGATTGCCTATTATTTTTTCAAAATTTTACGCAATAAATCTAAAACAAAACATAATCTAAAAATTTATTTCGCCCCGCAAAATGCGGGGATAGAGACGACAAGCACGGGTATTTTTTTACAACAATATTATATTATTTTAAATCTATTTTTGATGTGGGTCAAGTAAAAAGTTATCCACAAGTGATTGATAAATCCAAAACTCTAAACTCTAAATCCTAAACAAATTCAAAATACTAATTTTCAAAATTCAAAACTACGTCTTGCAAATCATTTTTGTTAGAATAGCACCAAATATTTTCATTAATTCAGTTGCTTCCTGGATTAGATATTCCTTTTCTTTTTGCTGGCTGTCTAATGGCTCGATGAGTCTTAACCAAAAAATGCTTTCTTTCGCTTCCTTACGAGAAATCTTTACCCTCATAGCAAAATCTTTTTTACTCAATGATTCGTTGGCTTCAATGTAATTAGCTCCGACCGATCCTGCAGATCTTGCCAGTTGCTTACTATTTTCAATAGAAGTTATCGTTTTTGGCAATTTATTAATATATTCATTGACTCGTCTAGCAAATAAAAAAGTCCTTTCTTCCAAATCGTAATGTTTTGAATTTTGGATTTCTGTCATTAGAATTTGTTTAGAGTTTAGGATTTCGAATTTAGAGTTTTGTTTTTTATTTTATTTTCCAAACATGCACCAACGGCTTCTCCTCTGCCGAGTCTCCCATATATTCAAAGACATAGAGTATGCCATTTTCCCTATCAAAGGCAACATCTCCCAAATAACGAAATTGATTTTCCGGAACATTGTAAAGGAGACTGTCTATATTTAAGGTTGCATACGGTTGCGGTTCGTAAGCTTCTTTTTTTCCTTCAGCCACATTGGCCAAGTCAGATGGATTGTAAAAAACAATTTGTCCGGCAAAACTATCCGACCACCATCCTCTTTCTCCGCCGGGAACCGGAGGCCATGGACCTTCTTCAGGCCAAACCGTGCCGTCCGAATAGCCATACCAAGTATTGCCGATACCTTTGATTCCGGCAAAAATAACTCCCGCTTTATCCCCTTTGGTGAGCCAAGCTCCACCGGCCCAATGGTCCGAGTGACGATATCCGGTCATCGCGCGTAAACCAGTTGGATCGTCGTCGTAATAAACTGTTGAATATTTTAATAATGGCGTACTTGCTAAAGAGGCGTTCACAGCTGGAGGATTACCATCGCTCCATGGGCCAATAGCAATCATTGATGGACCTTGTGTTCCCTGTCCGCCGTCTCTAAATCTTCCGGTTACAAGCCTTTTCCCGGGAGTATATTTTGATGCCCATTCTTCTGGAATTTCAAACATATAATCTGAAGTAACATACTTTTGTTCTCCGGAAATTCTCCAAGGACCCTTTGAATTCGGACTTGATAAAGTTAATTCTGACCAACCGTGACTTCCTCCATAATTGCCTTCGTCGAGATGTTCTCCCCAACAAAAATATAGTTTATCAGATGTCTGGCTTCCTTGTTTTGATAAATAAGATAAACCGACTCTTGGCATTTCAAAAGATCCAAACATATTGCCTCTAATATTACTGAATGGTTGGATGGTTGTTGCTGTATTTAAGTTATTAACATTTCTTGAGTTAACGGGCGCGGGAATACTGATTTCCGAAACTTGTTGCTCCCACTCGTGACCGGTGGCAAATAGTGATCCGGGATAGCCATCATTCGCTCCGGATGGATCTCCTTTTGGATAATAAGTCGATGCTGTTCCGCCATATAGCCAACTCGTTCCGTTTGATCCTCCCGGCAATCTAAAAGCGCCTTGATAAACAAGATCGCTCGGTTGAATTAGGCCGGTAGCAACAGTTCCGCCGGAAGATCCACCGGAAAGATTTTTGTTTTGATTGATTGAAGCAATCGCTTGCTGGGTCGCTAAGCTATAATTACTCGTTGCGCTGATATCTGTCCCAAACTTATAATTTGTTTTAAAAACTTCGGGAACGGCCGCGATTTGGCTTTCCCAATTATTGCCAAAAATAGCTTTAGCCACTGTCGCCGTTTTTACCCATTGAAGAGTTTCACCGGAAGAAACCGCGTAGACTTTATTGTCCATTATTCTCCAAGGAGTATCCATACTGACAAACTGAACTAATTTGCTCGGACGAACTGTCACGTTGCCACCTAGAGATTTTCCGTTTAATTCGGCCACGGAAACAGTCTTAACTGTGTTGTAGTTTGCGTACCATGAGGAATAAATGGCTTTAGTGGGGAACAAATATTTTTTACCGTCAGCGCCATAATAATAAACCGCCGAGCCGGTACTTGTTTTGACAAGATCACCCGACTGCATCGCGGTTATTTGAAACGCGCTTACAACATATTTAAAAGTATAAAATCCCACCCCGCCAAAAGCATCAATTGAGTTGATTGCTTCAGCCGAAGTTAAACTGTAATCATCGATTTTTACTATATCAGCCCCAAATTCATAATTGGCTTTAAAAATTTCAGGAACAGCGACAATCTTGCTCTCCCAATCGTTACCAAAAATAGTTTTGGCAAGCGTAGCTGTGGAGAGCCACTGCAAAGCGCCATTAGGAGAAACGGCATAAACTTTGCTGTCCATTATTTTCCATGGCGTGTCCAGACTTACAAATTGAATTAATTTACTCGGACGAACTCTGATGTTGCCTCCCAAAGTTTTTGAATTCAACTCCGTATTGGAAAGGGTTTTGACTGAATTATAGTCAGAATACCAAGAAGAATAAATCGCTTTAGTGGGAAAAAGATATTTTTTTCCGTTTTCGCTATAAAAATAAACTGTTGAAGAGCTCGCTCCTTTTATTAAATCCCCCGCCTTGAGAGAAACTGACAAGAATAGCAACGTTGGTTTTTGGCTAAGCTTAATATCGCTAACGCTCGCTTCTAAAACTGATTCTCCTTCGGTGCTTGAGCTTACTTCAAAAATAGCGACTCCGTCCGCGCCGGTTACGTATTTAGTCGCGGTAATTTTATCTCCCGCGCGACTTGAAGCCAAACTCACTTCTTTTCCTGTCAAAAGTGTCCCGACGGAATTTTTAACAATAACATTTACTGTCGCTCTTTCCACTCCGTCTGCTGGTAAACTTGCCTTGTCTGCGGAAACCAAAGACAAATCCGCCGAAGGGACATTGAGCGAAGCTTGATTTACCGTCACGGTCGTTCCCGCTCCGACAATTTCCGTATTGCCAATCCAATCAACCGCGTAAGCCTTGATTGTATAAACCCCGTCAGTAATCCCTGTCCAATTATATTCCCAGGTTAAAAAATTAGCTCCGGTAGTTGTGACAACAGTTTCTTGTCCGGCCGCACCACCGGATTTGGTAATGGAAATTTTTACTTCCGAAGGAGTAGACCCGCCTTGATCTCTTGTCGCTCCGGTTATTTTGTAGCTTGTTGCGGAAATTGTTTCGTTGGCTACAGGTGTTTTTATAACTGTTTTTGGCGCGCTATTGTCATAACTGGAAACATAAATAGTCTGAATGCCGGAATTTAAAACCGCATCTTGCGGGCCAACCACTTCACCCAAAAATACACCTTTATCCCCGTCATTAAATTGCCCAGCCGTTCCGCCGTCCAACAAACCGGAAAGTCTCATTTGTATGTATTTTCCCGTGATAACCGATCCTCTGGCCGCTGTTTCAACGCTGATAAAAATCCTTAGTCCAACGCCGGGAACAACTTTGTTCAGTCCTGATAATTGCCAATAATTACTCGAATCCTTGTACACCGCATCGCCCAATTTCTCATCTATTTCCATTCCCTGAAATCCAACCTCGCCGGCATCAGCCCAAACAATAACTTTTGAAATATCATAATAATTTCTAGCATTACCGGTATTTTCAAAAGTTAAAACATTAAGAACGTCAGCCACGCTGTCGCTTCTTTTTATGGTAAAATCCATCACCAATTTATCAAATTCCGAGGTATAAAAACTGGCGGAAGGAGCTTCGTTATTTACGACGCTCAAAGTAACCGCGGCATTTGTCGGACCTATAGGAAGACAGCTGAAAATCAAAGAAAAAATTATGAGCGGAATTGTTTTACGCATAAAATATTTGACAAATTCTAAATCCTAAGCACTAAATTCTAAACAAATCCAAAATAATAATTTTCAAAATTCTAAATAATTGTTTGGAACATTTGAATTTCGGATTTTGATATTGTTTAGAGTTTAGGATTTCGGATTTAGAGTTTTATTATTTATTTCTTCATCTCCTCCAATTCCGCCTTTACTGTGTCATTCGCCGGATCAAGTTTGATTAATTCCTCATACCACTTTATCGCCTCTTCTTTTGGTCCGAAATCTCTGTAATACACAGCCAGCAACTGGACAAAATGAATCTTCATATATTCCAAATTTCTCGCCATGCCATCTTCCAACATTTTGGGAATTTCTGTTCTTTTCTCCGGTATTTGATAACGATATAAATCAACTAAAGATCTATAGGCTTGGACCCAGCCGGGATTTGTTTCAACAATTTTTAAATACGCCTGTTCCGCTTCGGCATATCTTTTATTTTTCATGTAAATATCAGCCAAATTGTTCCAAAGCAAGGTATCGGTCGGTCTGAATTGCAAACCGGCTTGATATAGCTTTATCGCATCTTCTATTTGTCCTTTGTCAGTTTTCCAGCGGGCAAGAGTGATATAAGAATCAATATTTGACGGATCTTCTTTTATTTTGTCATAAGCTGATTTTATATTTTCCGGCAATTGCGAATCCTCGCCGCTAAACATTGAAGACAAAGTTTCTTTAATTCCGGCCATTTTCCCTTGCCAAGATAATGTTTGCCAAGCGACAAGCCCGCCGGCAATTAAAATAACGACAACTGCAATGATGATTTTTATTGTTTTGGACATATTGTTTTATGATCTCGCCCTAAAGGGTGGTCTCCGCGACGGAGTCCTGCCTTTAGGTAGAGACTAATTTTATATCTTGATTATTTTTCTAAACTTTTTTGGTTTTGTCTTTTTTTCAAAAAATTATTTTTAGAAACAATGCTTCTTCCAAGTCGTTTTTCCAGTTGCTTTCTCGCTCCTCCGGCAATATCGCCGCCAGCCTTAGCGTCGCTTTTGAGTTTTGGTAATCCTTTTGAATCTTCATTGCGATGAATTTCCGTGGTGGCGCGCTCACCAAGCATTGTGAAAATTAACTCGAAGTCATCCATGTGGTCGCGCAGATTTTCTCGTTTCAGGTTTTTTATTTTTTTGTATTGGTTCGGTGTTATACCAAAAGTGGCCTTAGAAATTTCCGCGGTCAAAATTTCATAATCTTTTTGCTCTCTTGCCCCTCTATTTTGCCATTCGTCAGTCAGTTCTTCGCGGATAGCGATACCGCGCATTCGTTTTTCTATCCAATCTTCCGGATACCCCTTGAGTTTATACAACATTCTTGTCCTTTTGGTTGCCAGCTCGGGGTTTTCTATCTCTTGCACCCGTTCATATCCGACTTTAGCCAACCAACGTTTAAAAGGTTCGGCTTTGGGCGAAGGAATTGATTGAATAATGCGAAAAATGCCTTCGGTGTCGGCGCAGTCGGTTTCATATTTTTTACCGTCAGATGATTCTAATTTCAGTTGTCTACAAATTGTAGATAACTGAAATCCGCCTTCGCCACTCACCCTAGCCTTCATCGCCGTCCAGTATTTACTGGGTTGAGCGCTATCCGTGAGCGCTTCTACAACGTCCACAACCGAAAACCACCATTCGTTTTGGTAAATTATTTTTCTGATTTTTTTGCCTTTGAATAGAGAAATTTTTGTTGCCTCCATATATTTTTTATTATATCACAAACAGCTAACAAACAAAATTACTTGTGGAGGTTTCGCCTCTACTAGAGGCGAAACCTCCACGAACTATTCTAAATCATCAGTAATAGCCAATTCTCTCTCTGACCACTCTCTCATAAAATTTTCATAATCTGCGTGTGATTTAAAAATTTCCAATAATCTTTCCGGATGACAAAAATCTGATCGTTTTTGTCCCATAAAAATCGGGTAGCTTGACCACGAATAGTCCTCCATGTTTTTCTTGGCCAAATCCCAATTATAAATTTTCCCCTCTCTCCAGCTTGGATCAGATAAATCAAGCACATTCAAATGGATATAACGGGAAATATGTAAAAATTGAGGATTATCTTTAATTAAAACCGGCTTAAAAGAACCATGAAACAACGCACCTCGCCTATTATATTTTGTATTAAAATAATAGCTATAACCCGTTCCCACTTTTTGCATAAATTTACTAATGCCGTTTTCTTTCAATTGTCTTAATAATAAATGAAAATGGTTGGGCAATAGACAATAACAAATAACCTCTACTAGAGGCGAAACCTCTAGTAGCTTTGAATTACGAAACTCCCTCCCTCTCATTTTTCAAACCAAACCAAAGTAACCTCGCTAATGGCGAGTTTTTTGTTTGAAG
>MFGA01000013.1 GCA_001778095.1 Candidatus Falkowbacteria bacterium RIFOXYA2_FULL_38_12 | reverse complement strand
GACACCTTGCGGTGTCTTTTTAAGTATATCAAATTTTAGGAGTTTCGTAATTCAAAGCTTCAAAGGCAGACCATAATACCAACGTGGAGAAAAATGAATATAGCGGGGATAAAAAAATATCCCGAAATGGGGAAAATGACTCTTTCTTGCCCCCATTGTAAGGAAATATTTTTGCCTGATGAGAAGGTACCATGCTCTTATTGTGGAAATTATATGGTTTCCCTGCCCTCAATATCTATAGGCGGGGAAACGGGGTGGTTTGGTTTCTGCACAGGAGTTAACTGCCGACAATCGACACTTCTGGAAGTAGCAGAAGAAGAAGCGGAGGAGGAAGAAGAAATAGTATCCGGTGTCTTCTGTGTAGCGTCGTAAAGAGGAACGACGCCCCCCCCTACATCAAGGCGGGACTTCTGTTTCAGGATCAAAACTGAGCACGAGTCCTGCCGTATTTTTTTATGCCTCTTTTCCCGCATTGCCACAAAAAAGCATCAACTCCTTATAATAATCTTCTATTTTATGTCAAATCCCCTTGACAAAACTTTTATCTGTGATAATATACTTTATTGCGATAGGGTAAGATCGTAAAATAATAAAACAGCCTCCGAAATCTGCAGACACGACAAGCACGGGGGCTAATTCTGCGCCCGCCTGGCTCCTGCTCGGCCGAGCCGCGGAATTAGCTCTCTTGTCTGCAGATTCTAGTGGCTGTTTTTTTATTACTTTCCTTATATT
This sequence comes from Candidatus Falkowbacteria bacterium RIFOXYA2_FULL_38_12, assembly GCA_001778095.1. Lineage (GTDB taxonomy): Bacteria > Patescibacteriota > Patescibacteriia > XYB2-FULL-38-15 > XYB2-FULL-38-15 > XYB2-FULL-38-15. The sequence goes on along the minus strand of MFGA01000013.1, from coordinate 6,032 downwards.
CCCCTCCCTTGAGGGGAGGGGTTAGGGGAGGGTGTCAATCTTCTCTAAAATTCTTTCTAAAACTCCTTCTATATTTCGTAAAACATCATCATTCCAAAAACGCAGTATTGCAAAACCCTCATTTTCTAACCATCCATCTCTATTTTTATCTCTAAGTATGTTCTTGTCCTCGTTGTGTTGCCCACCATCAAGTTCAATAACTAATTTTTTAGAAAAACATATAAAGTCAACAATATACGGACCTAGCGGCACCTGTCTTCTAAATTTTAGCTCCTTAAAATATCTACATCTCAAAAAATACCATAATAATTTTTCTGCATCTGTGGGGTTGTTCCTTAATTGTTTTGCGTAAATAATTAACTTCTTGGACTTTTCCATATTTTTCACCCCCGCCTAGCCTCCCCCCTCAAGGGGGAGGAATATATCGTCATTCCTCTACTGCAACAACATTGGATCAATCGGTTCAGTTGACTGCGGAATTTCCGGAACCGTAGGAGTCGGTAAAGCCTTTCCTACCAAACAAACCGCGCTCCATGGCACATAACGGCTTTTCCAAACCTCCGTTTTCACTTCTCCAACTTTCGGTGTGATAGTTCTTGTGAACTCCGCGTCTGCGCCGGTATGCGCTCGCTCTGTGCACTTCTTGACCCCCGGAGCTAAATCCTCCGTTTCCACAATTTTGGTCGGCCCGGGGCTTACAAAATTAAAAACTCTTGGTGTGGTCATTTCCACCTTTCTCCCATCAGAAGTTCCCCAAAGCTCAAAAGTCGCTATATTCCCTTCTATTTTTGTTTGGAGTAATAAATAAGCCGGTGTATTGTTTACAAATCTCAAATCCGGATGCGGACCATAAATCGTCGCGTCAGTCCCGGCTGGCTCATAATAAGAAACTCTATAAGAATGTGGCTGGCGTTCGGTAATCGGAAGACCAGCGTTAAGGGCGACCCTAAAAGCAGTTGTCGCGATCTGGCAAAGGCCTCCGCCAAACTCCGGGATTGTTTTATTTCCTTTTATAACCATTTCCGGCAAATATCCTGTTTGCCCGTTAATCTCTCCCAACGCGTTATTAATGGAAAATTCCTCCCCGGGCGCGATAATCAAACCATTTAAAGAAGCGGCCCCTGTTTTAATATTGTGCCTCCTATTTACCGGACTGTTGGAAAAATCCGATTGACCAAGCCCGACTCTTTCCACTATTCCCAAATTATTAACACTGGCAATCGGAACTTGGGGCGCAGTAGTATCAACGATCAGTTGAATTTTGTTCTCGGCTGTGGCGTTTCCGGCAACATCGCAAAGCGAGCCGATCTTTTCTTCTTCCAAGTTAATAATAAAATTATTGATAACCGCATAGCTCGCTTCCAAATTTAGCTCTTTCCCACCTTGATGGATTTGAAAATCTTCCACTTTTCCATTTTCCACTTTAAATTTAGCATTTTGCGCTTTCACATTTATTTCTCCCGCCAAAATTTTCAAAAATTCTTCTACTTTTTCCTTATTAAAACCAACTTCAACGGAAGAAACCGATGGTTGAAGTTCAAGCCAATTATTCAAAACATCCTTGTTTACTTTCCAAGTTTTTTCTCCTTCTCCAAAAACAAGCGAACAAATTTTTAATAAATTTTCCGCTCTCAACTTTGTTTCCTCTCCAACATTTTCTTTGAGAATTGTCGGTTTTTCCAAAATGATTTTCAGTTCCGTCGGTTCATTTTTTAGTTTCGCCATTCGGGAAAAAGCTGATTTTATGGCTGTTTTATAATCAAAAATTTTTCCTTCTTCTTCTTTTTTAATATTAATTTTTTTCTCATTCCCAATATCCGCTATCTCAATTTCGGCATTTTTCGTCGCTTTTTCCAAATAACCAAAATTCTCCTTTAAAACTTTTTCTATTTCATCCCCGTTTATTCCATAAAATAATTCAACCTTCTGTCCCAGAAAAAAATATTTTAATTGATTTGCTATATTCGCTAAAAAATTTCTACTTCTTCCCATGTTGTATATCCTAAGGAGATTCTCTTCGCTGTCCATAACAAAAAGTTTGCGCGAGAGATCCGGATCTGCCGTCGACGCGACTATCGGCGTCACAGTCGTTTTTTTATTCTGATAAAAAAAGGTTACCCCGTCATGATTTATCTTCGCCGTTTCCTCGTCCAAAAATAGTTTTAATTCCTCTTTTGTTTTTCCACCTAATTCATATCCTCCTATTGATATTCCTTTGTAGACCTTATCTCTAAAAGAGTATTCCAAAGCAAACGCGCCCAGCGCCGGGATAAATATGAAAAACAAAAAAATGGCCATAATAACCTTATGCCACTTTTTAGACGTAACTTTTTTTTCTTTATTCGGCTCGATCTTTTTCTCCTCTTTTTTCTTTAGAAAATTTTCTAAAATTTTCTCTGCGTCCATATTTTTCTACTTATTCAATAGACCCACTGCGTAATAACTTTCGTTGCGCCCCGCACAGTGCGGGGTCAGATTTTGAGTAAATTTTGTCATAAATTTTTGAGGGAATATGGTTATATTGGCAAGAAAATTTAGGGCAAAATTTACCAAAATATGGAAATTTCAGTAGAAAGGTTATTGTGCAGTGGGTCTAATATCTGTATTATTTTTCTTCGGAATTCTGTAAAATTTCATTCAACAAAGTCTTGGCGATTTTTTTTCTTTCTTCTTCCTCGTTCTCGTCAGTACTCAAAATCAAACGAACCGCCATTCCCTCTTTTGCTTCTTTCGGCAAACTCTTTAACGGCCACAAAATCTCTTGCGTATCATCAGTTCTCAAAACCGCGAAACACTCCTCAATCCTGTCTATCGTCGCTTTAATAAAATTCATATAACTAACCTCCTCGTCAAAACTCCTCTTTGACTTTTACTTTGGCGCTGGTCATCGCTTTCGGCAAAATAATAGTCAAAACCCCATTCTTTAAAATCGCTTTTATTTTATCTGTTTTAACATATTGAGGCAAGACAATAGTTCTGGAAAAACCGCCCCAATAGCATTCATTGCAAATATAATTAACCGGCTCGCTCGGATTTTCTTCTTCTCTTTTTCCGCGGATAGTCAAAAGATCATTATGAACAATAATATTCAAATCTTCCGGCTTCACTCCGGCAATAGTTGACTTCACCACAATTTCTTTTTCCGTCTCGTAAACATCTACCGAAAGCTGACCCTCGTAATCCTTGTCCAGCCAATTTTGAAACATCTCTTCGCCATCCCCCTTTGCCGTTAGAAAAAATTTTTCTTCCACTTGTTTGTTTTTTCCGAATGGAAAAAAATTCATAAACGTTTTCGCGAAGTTTATTTTTAATAAATTACCTTATTATCAGTATAGCACCTTTTCTATCTTTATCAAAAAATTTTAAACCTTAAAACCGACTTTTTTCCTCGGAATATCTTGTTGTCCTTTATCTAGCTAAAAATAGAACTAACCAAAGTTTCAGCTTCTCTATCCGTTGAATTATTGTTGTAATTATCAATATGAGTTTTAACGCATAAAAACGCAACCGTTGCCCCGCAAACAGCGAACCAAACTCTGGGAGACTGATTGGAACGCACGTTTTTTATTGCCAGCTCAATTTTCCAAATAGTAAAATTGTCAAAACATTTTATCCGATGCAACTTTGCCGGAGGAAATACCTGTCTGGGATTTGTCGGATTAAAATGAACTTCGCAAATTCGCTTAAATGATCCATGCCGTCATTAAAAAAAGGAAACCGCCGTTTTAAATTGGCGGCTTCTTTCTCAAAATGAGGATGGAAAATAAAATTAAGCATTTTAATCTGAATTAGCACCACGATAAAAAGCTAACTCGTAAGCTATTTCCTGATTAGGCGCTGTTCCAATATATGGTGCCTCTGCGTGGCTTAAATCTTCCAATTGCTTCCCCGACAAATGGCCATATTTTAAAATTACCCTGTCTAAAATTTGTTTTTCTTCTTCCGTAAAACTTCCACTTATTTTTTCTTTAGCTAAATAAATTTCCGTCGGGTTATAATCCGCCCGCTCTTTTTCAAACTTAACAACAATTTTTCTTTCTTTAGTCATGTCAGCCAAAACTTTTTCCATAGTTACGGGAAATGGCCCCATGGGCAAAGCTTTATAGGTATCGCCCGTCAATGACTTTTCAAATTTTTCAAAAAAATCAAAATCAACAAAATATAACAATTTCGCTAATTTCTTTTTACCTTTTATCTTGCCACCCAGCTTTTCAGCTAAGTACAAAATAATTTCTTGATATTTCTTTTCGTTAATTTTAGGCATATTTTTCATTTTCCACATATTTAATGTTATTATACCATAAAAATTATCTAAAATAAAAAGTGTATTTTCCAACACTTTTTTCAATTCCCGTTTGGTAGCCCCACCGGGATTCGAACCCGGGTTACCAGGATGAAAACCTGGTGTCCTAGACCAGACTAGACGATAGGGCCGTAGATAGAAACTAAAAATAGTTTATCTTTTTTTTATCTTTTCGTCAACCACACCTTGACAAAACCCTATTTTCTGCTATTATTACATATTGCGAGGCAAAAGCAGACCTCGCGGAAAGGAGGGCACTATGTGGTGCCCACTTTGTTGGATCTGGCGGGCGCTTCTCGCCCTCTACCAGATTATTGCGGGACTCTTTATCCCGCAAAAAAAAATAAAAATAAGAAGACACCTTCGGGAGCTCCCCCCTCTCCCGTGGTGGAAAAAAATTTATAGAAATAATTTAGAAAAAATGATGGAAAAGGCGAGAAAGGGAGAGCCACCCCCCAAGCTCTATCTCGCCTCCTCTGCCCCCAAGGAGGAGTGTCCTCCCGAGGGGGAGAATGATGAGGGCGCTAAAATATACGATTTTAAAAGGGAAAAAGAAAAGAGGGGAATGGGGGGAACAAAAAATGTCTCCTAAAAATTCGAGGGTAAAAATTGGGGGACAAAAAAGAGGTCACGCCATCTGCGAGACCTCTCTATTTTTTTAAAGAATACTTTTAGGCTGCTTTTTTCTCTTCTACAGCTCCGCCATCTTCTTTGTCAGATAGACCAGGACCAAAAGAATCTACAAATTCTTTAGTCGATCTCCGATCTGCTTTTTCTTTTCCTTTTTTACTAAGAGGTACTTCAAATTCCTCTGCCATTTTTTCCATTCTTACTCCTCCGCTTGTTTCTTTGTTGCTTTCCTTCTTCTTTCCAAATAAATCCCTAAGCCTACCCCACAAATTTATCCTTTCCTCCTGTTGCTTTTCGGCCAATAACGCCACTTCATTCATTCTTATTATCGATTCCGACACTTCAAGAGCTTTGCTTTGCTCTTCAACAAAATCCTTGTGTGTTATATCCTTGCGCTCTGTATAACTCCCGCCCCCTACCAAGACCCCTAAATCATTCTCGTATTCTTCTTTGTGTTTTGCTTCTTCCCCCCTAAGTCTCAATAAATTTTTCAAACTTATAGCGTCCTCATCCTTTTGTTTCCCTGTCTCCGTGGCAAGTTCAGCAAGTCTCCCTGCCTCTTCTTTTCTCGCATTATAAGCAGCAAGTTCCTCACTTAAAAATCTATCAGTTAAATTTCGTTCATCTTCCATTCTCCTTATTCCCGAAATTGCTATAATCCGTTCGGTTATAGGAAGATTTTCATCTTCAAATTTTAATTTTAGCCCTTCTCTTTTAGCGGCTAAATTTTGAAGTTTTTTAAAAGAAGCGGCCATAAGCCCTTCTCTATGTTCTGCCTCCCTGCTTAATCCTTCTATTGTGGCTGAAAAATCTACCGGCTTTTTTTCTTCTATCATTGTTTTCAATTCCGCTAATGCCTCATCTAATTGTCCTTCATCCTCTTCTTGCATTCTGTATTCATTGGAAATTTTAGGATTTAATGGCTCCGAAGAAGCTATCACCCCTTTTCTTTTGTCAAAATCTTCAAATGCCTCAGCCAAATTTTGCCCCACCTCTAACGCCCTTTCATTAGCTTTGAATTACGAAACTCCTAAAATTTGATATACTTAAAAAGACACCGCAAGGTGTCTTTTTAAGAACTGCCGTTCGTATGGAGCCA
>MFGA01000012.1 GCA_001778095.1 Candidatus Falkowbacteria bacterium RIFOXYA2_FULL_38_12 | reverse complement strand
GCAAGCCTCCACCCATATTTGCCAGCGGTCGCCCTTCGGGCATATTATACCGCTGGCAAACATCGCATACGCAGGAACGTTGTTCGTAACGCCTGGCTCCATCACCTTCAACGAGATAAAAATCTTCACTACAAATATCACACTATATGGCGCTATAATCGAACTGGAAAAAAATAATTTGAATTTTACGGTAACAAAAATTGACGGCGCTATCTTATAACGAGGGGTTTGGTTTTGGGAAAAACATCACACATCTAGCTTCGCTACTCTACGAAAAAATCTATTTACAAGATAAAAATTAATATAATATTTACTAATAAATAAACCATATGATCACCTACGTATTTTTTATCGTTGGATTTTTTCTCCTCATCAAGGGAGCTGATCTTTTAGTCGATGGCTCGGCCTCAATCGCAAAAAAATTGAAAATTTCCAGTATTGTCATCGGCTTAACCATCGTAGCCTTTGGCACTTCTACTCCGGAATTTATTGTCAATATTTTTGCAAGCATTCAAGGTAACAGTGAAATTGCCATTGGTAATATCTTGGGTAGCAATATTGCAAATATACTATTAATTCTCGGGATATCAGCCATTATTTACCCTATAACCGCAAAGAAAAATACCATATTAAAAGAAATCCCCTTGAGTCTTTTGGCCGCTGTTGTATTGGGGCTTATGGCTAATGATATGATTATTGACGGAGCCGGTTTTTCCAGTATCACCAGAATAGACGGATTTATTCTTATATCTTTTTTTATTATTTTTCTTTATTACACTTTTGGGATTACAAAATCAGATAAGGATATTGTTGAAGTTGAAGAGGAAATAAAAGTATTTAGTTATTCTAAAGCAATAATATTTATTATTCTTGGTCTCGCCGGCTTGGTGATTGGTGGAAAATGGATCGTCGATGGCGCAGTTAAAATCGCAGAATTTTTCAATATCAGTCAATCATTAATCGGTTTGACGGTTGTTGCCATTGGCACATCATTACCTGAATTAGCTACTTCGGCTATGGCTGCCTACAAAAAACAATCAGATATCGCAATCGGAAATGTGGTTGGCTCAAATATTTTCAACATTTTTTGGATTCTTGGCGCCAGCGCTATTATTCGTCCACTGCCATTTAATGCCAGCTCCAACGGCGATATGGCGATGACAATATTCGCCAGCATCGTGTTGTTTGTTGTTATGTTTATAGGTAAAAAAAGAGTTATTGAAAGATGGCAAGGAGTATTTATGGTTACTGCCTACGTGGGGTATGTAATATTCTTGGTTTTAACTAAATAAAAAATTGCACCTCTCCAGGCATCTTTGGTTTTGTTCAGCTCCACTCAAATAATTAATTTTAAATCAATTTTATTCTTCTCTTTTTAAACATCTTCCGCATGTTTGACTTAAAAATTTTCTCTGCGAAAAAAAATCTGTATTAGCAACCATTGATCTGCGCTATAATATTTTATTAAATATTTTAATAAAATTAAAAAAATGTTATAATTTAATAACGTTTTTTTTAATTTATTCTTAATAAACTATTAACTTATAAAATCGCTCCTTATGAAAAAATCCATCATTCTTTCTGCCACCATTCTTGTTAGTCTTTTACTATCGCCACTCTCATCTTTCGCTGTTTCCTGGCCGGTCACTTTTACCCGTCATAGCGATATTGTTATTTCCGCCGCAGGAAACTATGAGCCTAGCGGACTGGCCTGGAACTCGGTAACAAACAAACTTTTCTCAGTCTGCAATACCGGCCAAGTAACAATTATGAATTTAGATGGTTCCGGACAAGATACGGTCAAAATGGCTTCTTATATGGATTTTGAAGCGATTACTATCGCAGATCCAAATACAACAAAGGCGTTCATCGGATTGGAAAACAGAGATTCAATTTTAGAATATGATTGGGTGACCAGAGCGTTAACCGGCAGAACATGGGATCTGACCGGAGTTTTAACCGGAGCCGACAATCAAGGCTTGGAAGGATTAACCTTTGTCCCAAACGGCTATCATCCTTTCTCGGCCAGCGCTTCGGGTGGTTTATTTTATGCCGGCATTCAGCGCGCCCCAACTCCCGGCGGAGCAATCAATGACGATTATTTGCTTTATGCTTTTGATATTGATTTAAGCACTAGCGGAAGAATCGTTAGCTGGTATGGTATTCCTGTTGCTGCCGGCACACCAACAAGCGACATTTCTGATTTATTTTTTAGTAAAGAAACCGGCGTTCTATATGTGCTATACGACGGATCAAACCGCCTCATAGAAATGACAACTACTGGAGCAGTATTGGCTGATTACAGCAATGTCCCTGTTGCTGACCAAGAAGGAATAGCTGTAATAACAAACAATCCCTCTGAAACGGCCGACATATATTTGGCTTCAGATTCTGGTAAATTAATTGGTTGGTTTTCCGGATATCCTGTCACCTACTATGACGCAGATGGAGATGGAGTTAATTATCGCTCTGATTGCAATGACCACGATAGGTTGGTTTCAGCAAATCGGTCATATTACCGAGATGTGGATGGTGACGGAGTTGGCACAGGTGTTGCCGAAAGTTTTTGTCTTGCCTCCCCTCCCGTAGGATATACATCAAATTTAGAGAATGATTGTAATGACAACGATCGTCTAGTCTGGGAATATCAATCATACTACAGAGATTATGATGGAGATGGATTCAAAGTAGGTCCGGCTCATAGTTTTTGTCTCGCTAATCCGCCCGTAAGATATACTTCTAGTACAGAAATTGATTGCAATGATAGAGACTCAACAATTTTAGGTAGAACAAGATATTACAGAGATAGAGATAGCGATGGGCTTGGTTCAGACGCATCAGTTTTGGCGTGTAGTCTCCCTGCTGGGTTTGTTTCAAACTCGGATGACTTAAACGATAATGATTGTGATAATGATGGTTGGGGAGCAGGACGAGATTGCGATGACAATAATTATCTTTATCAAAAAATTAAAACCTATTATCAAGATGCAGATGGTGATGGACTGGGAAGCAAAATAATTTATGACAGTTATTGTGTTCCTCCTGCAAATTATGTCACTAACAAGAATGACACAGATGATACGATCCCATTTGGCCTATAATATTGACATTTTTGCTCTATTTTTGTAAAGTAAAGAAAGAGTTTAAATAATAGCTTATCTGCTCTTAGAGCAGTGATTTTACTTTAATCATAAATTTCTATGGCACATAAAAAAGCAGGTGGTTCCACTAGTTTGGGCCGTGAATCCCAATCAAAAAGACTAGGCGTAAAAATGACCGCAGGACAATTAGCTAAACCGGGTTCTATCTTGGTTCGCCAAAGAGGCACCAAAATCCATCCGGGAAAAAACGTCAAAAGAGGAAAAGATGACACTCTTTATTCTGTAGCAACTGGAAAGGTCAAATTTCTGACCAAAAAAATGCTTAAATTTGACAGAAAATTAAAAACATCAAAAGTGGTCAGCGTCGTTCCGGAAAAAGCGTAAAAATAAACAACAAAAAAGATGCCCAAAGCAAGGGTCTCTTTTTTTTATTATCTCTATCTTTTTTTATCTTCTTTTCAGACAGGCGCTAACAAAACTTTTGAATAATGGATGCGGTTTCAACGGCCTTGATTTAAACTCCGGATGGAATTGCACACCAACCATCCACGGATGATTTTTAACCTCAACAATTTCCACCAAATCCATCTCCGGATTTATGGCGGCGATTCTTAAACCGTTCTTTTCAAGGTCGTCTCTATAAATATTATTAAACTCATATCTGTGTCGATGACGTTCGGAGATATCTTCTTTCTCGTAAGCTTTAAAGCTGATCGAATTTCTGTCTATTTTTGCCGGACAAGCGCCGAGACGCATAGTCGCGCCATACTGTCTTTTCTTTATTTTTTCTACCTGATCCTCCATGGTGCAAATTACCGGATTTTTAGTTTTGGCATTTAGCTCGGTTGAATTGGCGTCGCCGAGACCCAAGACATCTCGAGCAAATTCAATGGTCATTATTTGCATACCAAGACATAAACCAAAATAAGGTATTTTATTTTCTCTGGCATATTTAGCGGCTAAAATCATTCCTTCTGTCCCCCGCCGACCGAAGCCTCCGGGGACGATAATGCCGTCCAGATTATTTAATTCCTTTAACTTTTCCGGATTTTTTTCATACTCTTCGGAATCCAGCCATAAAATATTCGGTTTTCTGCCGTGAAAAAAAGAAGCATGGTTAATTGATTCTATAACTGAAATATAAGTATCTCGACATGATTTAAAATTAAAATATTTTCCAACGATTCCTATATTTACTTCTCTTGATATATTTTTAATTTTTTCAGAGAAAACAGACCAGTCCTCCATATTCTTTTTTCTCGGACGAAGACCCATTGACTTCAAAATAACATTGCCAAAATTTTCTCTTTCAAAATTAACCGGGACATCGTAGATAGAGTAAACATCCGGAGCGGAAATTATTCTTTCTTTAGGTAAACTGCAAACAGTGCTGATAGTATTTTTAATAGAATCAGCGACCGGAGACTCGGCTCGGCAAAGAATAAAATCAGGCATTATTCCGGCGCTATTTAAAGTTCTAATGGCGAATTGAGTCGGTTTTGACTTTTGCTCTCCCAGAAGTTTCGGCGTAGGAAGATAACTTACCATTATAAAAGAAACGTCTTGGGGACATTTTGCCTTCATCATTCTAGCCGCTTCTAAAAATAAAATTACTTGATATTCGCCAACCGTTCCCCCGAGTTCAATTACAGTAATCTCCGAATTATTTTTCTTTTGACAAAGCTGAATTCTTCTTATTATCTCGTTTGGAATATCCGGAACCACTTCAACATCTTCGCCTTCATACTCCAAATTCCTCTCTCTTTTTATCACTTCCTGGTAGACCTGACCGGTAGTTATATAGTTATCACGGGTGCAAACTTGATCCGTAAAACGTTCGTAATTTCCCAAATCTTGATCGGCCTCAATCCCATCTTCTCCCACAAAAACCTCGCCATGCTCTGCCGGCCTGATCGTCCCAGCGTCAATATTGACATACATGTCGCATTTGATATTGGCAACGCGATAGCCCTTTGATTGCAGTATCTTGCCAATCGAAGCGGAAGCAACGCCTTTTCCGACCGAAGACATTACGCCACCCACGATAAAGATATACTTTGTCATAGATATATTATTCTTTAATTAATAGATCAATTATTCTTCCAGTACTTTTAAATAAATTTTTGCTTGTTTGCCGTGTTTTAGTTTAATGACAATTGTATAGTTTCCAATTTTTTTAATCGGCTGATCCAAAACAACAAAATCGGGTTCCATCTCAAAGCCTTTTTCTTTTATTTTTGCGACTATATCCCCTTTTGTTACTGAACCGTAAAGTTTCCCTTCTTCTCCAGCCTTTGTCTTTATTAAAATTTCCAGACCGTTTATTTTTTTAACTATCTTCTGGAATTTCTTCTCTTCCTTGGCAACCCTCTCCGCGCCCGACTTTTTTCTTTTTTCCAAATCGGAAATCGCCTCGTCTGTTGCCAAAATAGCTAAATTTCTAGGAATTAAAAAATTTCTAAAATAACCGGGGGAGACTTCTTTTATTTCTCCCCTTTTTCCTATTTTATCCACATTTTGTAGTAGAATAACCTTCATATCAATCTAGTATAACAAACCATTTAAAAAATAAGAAATATTGAAAATCCCGCCTTTTTACAGGCGGGATTAGTTTATTTTTGATTTAATATTTCTATGGCTTTTTCCATTTGCGGATCGCGGTTAGCGCTATAGTCTTCCGCGGTAAATTCCACTTCTTCGTCCGGGCTGATACCTTCTTTGTCAATTAATCTTCCTTTGGGAGTCAACCATTCAGCAATGGTAATTTTTACCGCTGATCCATCCTTTAACGATTCCAAACTCTGAACTGATCCTTTGCCAAAAGTCTTTTTACCAACCAAGATCGCCTTACCATAATCTTGAAGAGCTCCGGCAACAATCTCCGAAGCTGAAGCGGAACCTTCGTTTATCAAAATGACTGTTTTTAAGTTTTGCAATCTGGCCAAACCGTCTGACTTCAACTCTTCACGGCGACCATCCGGAGCTTGTTCTATGACAACGGTATTCTTTTCCACCCATTCTCCGGCGACATCGACCGCCGTGTCCAAAAATCCGCCCGGATTATTTCTCAAATCTAAAATTATTCCTTTGGGATTTTTTGTTATCAGTTCATTTATGGCTTGGCTAAATTTATCTCGCGTATCTTGATTAAAATGACCGATATTAATATAAGCAAGATCGTTTTTCATTTCCCATTTCACGCTCGAAACTTCAATTTTTCCTCGGACTATTTTTATATCTTTTGGCTTTTCCCACTCTTCCCGCCAAATTCCTAGGACAACTTCCGTCCCCTTTTCACCCCTGATTAAGCTCACCGCGTAATCAAGAATCATGTCGGTCGTGTCTTTTCCATCAATCGTTAGAATCTTGTCTCCGGCTCGAAGACCGGCGACCTCAGCGGGAGTTCCCGGCAGGGGGGCGATTATCGTTAATTGTCTATCTTTTATTCCAAGTTCCGCTCCAATACCTTCAAATGATCCCTGTAATTCCTCTTGAAATTTTTTTGTCATCTCCGGATCAAAAAAAACAGTATAGGGGTCATCAACAGATGAAACAATCCCTGACAAGGCTCCATAAAAAAGTTTTGTATCGGCAACCGGTTGATGAACATAATCTCTTTTAACTAAATTCCAAACCTCCCAAAAAAGATCAAAGTCAACGTCTTTTGTAAGGTAATCTGGCAATTTTTCTTCATTTTTAATTTCTCCGCCGAGATATTTTTTCTCTGCGCGCGACTCTCCTTGCTTACCTCCCAGCAAAAGCCCACCCAAAAAACTTCCTATTATCAAAATAACCACTACATAGGTAGCGACATATCTAAAAAGAAACTTATACTTTTCCGGCAGTTGAATCATCATAAATTACCTTGCCCCCGTCCGGGGTTGATTTTAATTGAAAAAATGATAAGATAAAAATAAGCAAAAACATCGCTTTACTACTAATAAAGTTTAACCTTTTTTAGGAAAAAAATCAAACTTGCCATCTAAAAAAATATATGACTCTACGAACAAGACGCTTTATTTACTCAGTATTTATCGCTATTTTTCTCTTATGCGTTCCTCTTGTTATCCTTTATACTTTGGGGTATCGTTATAACTTTGAAAAAAACAAAATCCAAAAAACGGGAATTTTTATTTTAAAATCAGAACCGGAGAAGGCGCTTATTTTTTTAAACGGAAAATTGCAAAAAGAAAAAACCCCGGCGAGAATAATCAACCTGTTGCCAAATGATTATTTAGTGAAAGTGGAAAAAGAAAATTTTTATCCATGGCAAAAAAATCTAACCATCCAAAGCCGTTTTACGACTTTCGCTGAAAATATTTTCTTATTCGAAAAAAATCAACCTAAAAAAATCATGGACGGAAACGTAGTTTTTTTCTCCCTGTCGCCAAATAATCAAGACGCTGTTTTTATCAAAAAAGAAAATGTCGGCAAGGAAATCTGGCATATTGACCTTGAGGATCACAAGACAAATCTTCTTTATCGCCTTCCTTCAAAAACCAATGAAACTGTTAACGTTGAATGGAGCGCTGATGGACAAAAAATAGTTATAAACCAAGCAAAAACTGAAAAATATATTGTTTTGGATATCAAAGCAGACAACGCCAGTGTTTATGATGACTTATCCCTTTTTTACTCTTCTTTCAGGGAAATCAAAAACAAGCTTTTGGAACCAAAGAATCTGGATGATTTTACATTTATAAAAAGCCCATCTTCTTTTACAACAACGTTAAATAAAAAAAATAAAGACATCTCTGTCTTTTCCAATGATACCGACAATATTGTTTGGCAGGAAAAAGCCGAACTGGCCAAATGGTCCCCCAATGAAAACAAAATTTTGTATCTCAAAAATCTTGAATTGTGGATATATGATTTTTCAAAAAATAATTCAGCCCTGATCACGCGAGACAGCCAAGAAATAAAGGAAATCTTTTGGATAAACGACGATTACATTCTTATTCTTGTCGGCAATACCTTAAAATCAATTGAGCTGGACGATCGAGATACAAGAAACGTAACAAATTTGCTTTCGGAAAATAAAATAAAAAACGTAGCGTTGGATTCTGACGAGCAAAAAATATATTTCACCATTGAAGCGGAAAACGAAAAAGGAATTTTTGAACTTAGCTACTAGAGACGCTCAAAAAAGTAATCGCTTGCGCGCTTACAGACTTACTATAGTTCCACTACCGAGTTATCTCCCACAATCAACTTGTGTCCCCACGGCAGACTATCCCCCGAGGCGGTAATAATGGAACTGTGCCCAACCAAGCTATCAACTATTCTTTTCCCGCATTTGATCTCGGCTCGTTCCAAGATTATTGAATTTTCTATCTCCGTGTTGGTAATTCTAACGTTATCTCCGATTGATGTATAGGGACCAATATAGCTGTCTTGAATAACGCAATTCTTTCCAATAATAACCGGCCCGCGGATAAGAGATTTTCCGCCAATATAAGATCCTTTTTCCACTCTAACTTTTCCTTGAATAGTAACTCCCGGGGCGATATCTGCCTCTTTTTCTTTTTCCGCCAAATCACGGAGAATGAGTTGATTTCCTTCAAGTAAATCCTCCGGCTTTCCTGTATCCTTCCACCAACCGGTTATCTCTTCGTAGCCAACGTTAAATCCTTTATCAATTAAATAAGTGTTGGCATCGGAAATTTCATATTCGCCACGAGCTGATGGCGGAATATTTTCTACAGCATCCATTATATTGTGATCATAAATATAAATTCCCGTCTGCGCTAAATTACTTTTTGGTTGTGATGGCTTCTCTTCAATCTTAATCACTTTGCCGTCCCTAATTTCCGGAACGCCAAATCTTTCCGGATCGGGAACTTTTGCAAAAGCCAAAAGAGCATTCAAATGATCGTTGTTGAATTTTTCTACAAATCTTTTGATACTGCCTAGAATAATATTATCGCCGAGATAAAAAATAAAAGAATCGTCGCCCAAAAAATCTTTGGCATTTTTGACAATATGAGCCAAGCCTCTCGGTCCTCCGGATTGTTCTATGTAGGTAATCTTTACTCCCCAATGATCACCACTCCCCACGGCCTGTTGGATTTCTTTGTCCCCAATATTTATATTAATTCCAATTTCTGTCACGCCCGCCTCGGCAATTTTCTCTATTGCGTAAAAAATCATCGGTTTATTCGCGAGAGGAATCAAATGCTTATTGGTCGTATGGGTAATCGGTCTTAATCTTGTCGCTCTCCCTCCTGCCGTAATTAATGCTTTCATAAATTGGATTTTAGATTATTAAAGAATATCTCCGTTGTCATCCCGAGCTTGTCGACCGCGTGTCGCTAAAGCTTCAGCGAGTGGCGCAGGGATCTCATACTGTGGTTAAAGAAGTATTATGGGATTTCTCGACAAGCTCGAAATGACGAAAAAATTTACTTAGTCCTCAAATATTCTCCCAACGCTTCTTCCCATTTCCTAATTTCCGGTAGCTTAGTATTCAACAAAACGGAATACCGTGGCCGTTTCGCCGGACGAGGAAATTTATCTCCAGAAACGGGGGTCAGTTTAATATTTTTACCAACAATTTTAAAAATTTCTTTTGCCCATCCATACCAAGTGCACGCTCCAAAATTTGTAATATGATAAATTCCATAAGATTTTTTTTCTTCAATAATTTCTCTTGTGCGTCGCGCTAAATCACAAACATAAGTCGGAGAGCTTAATTCTTCATCAATCAAATCCAAGTTGTCTTTGGTTTCGGCTAGTTGTAACATTACATCAACAAAACTTTTTTTTGCTCCCTCGCTCACCGCAGGCTTACCAAATAATCTTGATGTTCTAATTAAATAAAATCTTAGTCCTTGTTGTTTTAACAATTCCTCTTCTCCTAATAATTTTGATTTTGCGTATTCGCTTTGAGGATTTGGTTTATCTGTTTCCTTGTATCCACCGACTTTTCTGCCACCAAAGACATAATCAGTGCTATAGTGAACGAAAATAGCTTCAATATCTTTTGCAACTTCAGCTAAATATCCAACTGCCAAGCCATTTATTTTATTGGCAATTTTCTTATCTTCTTCACTTTCTTCAATTTTATCAACCGCGTTATAGGCCGCCGAATTTATAATAATTTCCGGCTTGATTTTTTTTATTTTATTCAAAACCATTTCTCGATCGGTGATATCAAGTTCGTCTTTATCCCAAGCCAAAACTTCATAATTATTTTCCCTGAATTCTCTTGCTAATTCTTGACCAAGCATTCCGCTTGATCCGGTTATTAAAATTTTCATATATTTTGTGTCGTCATTGCGAGCGGAACGCAGTGGAGCGTGGCAATCCCCCGCCTACTTCCTCATTCAGGGGATTGCTTCGTCTCTCGTCCCGTTATCACGGGACTCGCTCCTCGCAATGACGTATTAAGTGGTCCCAATAAATTATTTTCTTCAATAATTTTCTTTGCTATTCTGGTTTTTATTTTTTCAACTCTTGCTAAATTATCTTTTAGATTATTTTTAAAATCATTGTCATCTTTATAAAATTCCCGCGCTCTTTTTACTCCAATATCTCCATACATATCAAGCTTATCCGCATCGCGTAAAATATTAGCCAAAGGATAATCTTCCGCCATATCATCCCAATGATAGCGGACGGCATACAAAATTTCTTCTTTTTCCTCTTCTGATAAAATATCAAACTCTCGGTCTTGATTAGACCACTCTTTGGCCAATATATACGACAATTCGTGGTGCCTCAATTTATCCGGATTATCATTAAATTCCGCCACTCTCTTCCGATGTCATGCAATAATCCGGCAATTTTAGCTAAAAATTCATCATGCCCTTCATTTTTAGCAATCAAAACCGCCCAATCTGCCACCCGTCTGATATGGTCAATCCCATGCGCCGGAACGGGAAAATCCTGGAATAATTCATCCACCTTATTCTCTAGAAATGACAAAAGAGCCCCTCTCTTAAGCTCTTTTTTATCGTTTTGGTTAGCCATATTAGCTGTTCACTGATTCAATCATCTTAGTAAAAATAGGAGAAAGAGTCAAATTAGCCTAAGAAATTTCGTATAAAAAAAGTAGCGCCGAATTCTTCCCTCCCGAAGGAATTGGCGCTGTCAAAGTTGTGTTGTTTGTTTTTTACCGCGAAGTGCGGCTATGGTGTGATTATCTGAGGCAACTCTTGAACTTTGCCAAGAACGACAAACTCCGAAGTCGCCTGGATACCCACAAGCTGAAAGACGTCCTTCAGCGTCGGGGGCTCGATAGAAATCGACCGATCGCTTTCACCGCCACCCAGTAGCTTGATTTGTCCTTCCTGCGGAGTAGGCGGAATGATTCTAGACTGCAAGAGAAGTTTTTTGATGTTTTCGGCAGCCGTCGCACCGTAGGCTTCAAAAGTTGCTATCACGGATGCCCAAGTGTCTTTGTTGGGATCCCCATAGAAATCGTCTTGAGCCTTTAAGAAACTGTCGAAATTCTCTGAACTTCTAGCGGCAATGATCGCGTCGGCCGGTAAATCTGGCAAGGCACCGAGAAGGGCGTTAAGTTCCGGATTTTCAATAGCAGCCTCGAACATTGCTTCTTCGACGCCAAGTTGGGGTCCGAAAAATCCATGGCGGGAACTCATTCCATCATACAGGGCAACTTGGAGAATTTCTCCATCTCGTACGCCCCTCGGCAATGCCATACCAGCGCCGATCACCCTTGCGCCGTTGACTCGGTAGAAACTACGACCGACACCCCTTGTTTCCCCCATTAGAAGATCTGCGTCCTGTGTAAGCCCAGCTTGGACAAGGGACATAGCGACGCCATAGAGGAAAGTATTTTGATAGCAAGTGCCGGCCGCTTTGCCGGCAACATACTCACGCTGGATAATATCAGCACCTTGCTCGGAAAATCGAACCCGGGCCATAGCTTCTGGATTCTCAAAGATAGAGTCGGAAATGGCCCGGTAACTAGCTCCCATCTGGCTGATGCTGTAGGGAATCACGTGAAGGCGGATCGTTTCGTCGAAAATACCGGCTGCTTGGTAATCAAAATTACTACCATGCAGCCACCTTTCGGGACCCTTATTTTCCTCAACCCTCATCAAATCAGAAAAATTATGAAAGCTGTCCCGAAGAGCGAAAACTACAATACCCTCCTGCATCAGACGCCGAAATTGCGGCTCTTTTACCAGCTCCTGAAACAGAATATTGGTTACTCCCCAGGAGTCAGGGATAACCAACCGGCGACTACAGAAAGCATAAAAAGAAGTATAGTACAGTAACTCCCTTCTTCCGAAGTTAAAAAGATTATCAAAAAAAACTCCGTACTGATCTCTTCCTGATGACATTCTCTTATCCTCCTGCCTTTTTTCTGAGGCAAGTGAAGTATGGCGATTCAACTTCTCTTCTTCTCCCCGGAACCCATCCGTGGAAACCAAAAAAAAGCCAGCTGAATTGCCCTTGCTGACTTTTAGATTACCCCCCCCCCGAGAAAAAGTCAAGGCAAACAAAAAAACACAGCGTTTCCGCTGTATTTTTTTATATATCTTTTTTCCTATTTATCTTTTCTTTCCTCTTATCCCGGGCTTAGATACTTTACTGCCCCTACCAGTTCGCCATCCATCCTCTACCTTTTGATTTGCAGTTGAAACAAGCGAAGAATCTTTTTTGGCTATTGCTCTCGCCGTATCGGTGGCCCTTTCCATTTGTCCTTTCTCAATCTGACGCTCTAATTGAAGAAATAAATCCAATACTGTTTCTCTGCTATCCTCGCCCACTTCCCCCTCGCCATCTTTAATCACGTCCAAACCGCCAGAAATAAACCGTGGTCCACTTTCTCTCTTTCCCATATTTTTGCTTATTCACTTATTAGCTTACTTACTTATTAGCTATTTTTTATACTCCTCGTAATCCTCTACATAATCGCTCCTATCCGGATTATAATTTGTTGAGGAAAGCGCGAGGAGCACGGCATTTTCTGAAAAATCTTTAAAGTGGTGCCAAATGTAATTGCCGACATAAATTGCCGAGGTTGGTGCTTCCATTAAAATTTCTTCCAAGCCATTACCTTGGTCGATCACAGCCGTTGCCTTTCCGCAAACCATCACAAATAATTCCTTTTCAACTTTATGGCAATGCGCGCCGGTATTGCCGGTCGGCTTTGTGACAAAATAAACTCGTTTTACTTCAAAATCAATATAATCTTTAAGTTCAAGCGGGCTCATCACAAAATTCGGCGCTTGAATTTTTTTTATTTCTAGCTTTTTTAAATTTAAATTCATAATTACTTTTTCGCCGACTCTTGGGGCTTATCCGATTTATCAATATTTTCCTGAAATTTATTCATCTCATCTTTTTTCTTAGCTCTTACATTTTCCACCCACTCCGTATTATTTTTATACCATTCTACTGTTTCTCTTAATCCCTCTTCAAATTTCTCCCGAGGATAGTCCGGGACCCACCCCAAGGCTTTTATTTTTGTCGCATCAATGGCATATTTTCTGTCGTGACCCGGTCTATCGGTCACGTATTCTATCATCTCTTCGTCTTTACCTAAAACTTTCAAAATCATTTGCGTCAGCTCCATGTTATTTCTCTCATTGTCAGATCCGATATTATAAACTTCGCCGGGATTTCCTTTATGCAACAATAAATCCAAAGCCTTGCCATGATCAAGAACATGGATCCAGTCTCTAACATTTAAACCATCGCCGTAAACAGGAACTTTCTCTCCGGCCAAAAGTTTAAAAACAAAAAATGGAATGACCTTTTCGGGAAATTGATATGGTCCGTAATTATTAGAACAATGTGTGACAATCACTGGAACTTTTTGAGTAACAAAATAGGCATTGCACATCAAGTCTCCCCCGGCTTTTGCCGCAGCATAAGGCATATTGGGCATAATCGGCCACTTTTCATCAAACTTTCTCTCATCATCCAAATCTAAATCTCCAAAAACTTCGTCAGTAGAAACATTAACCATTTTTTCTATATTATTTGTTTTTGCCGCGTCAAGGAGCATTTGCACACCCAAGACATTGGTCAAAACAAAATCCTTGCATCCTCCGTGAATCGATCTATCTACATGAGTTTCTGCCGCAAAATTGATAATATGGGTAATGTCATGCTCTTTTATAACTTCGTTTAGTTTATCAATATCAATAATGTCGCCTTTTACAAAGGTATAGTTTGACTTCCCCTCAATATCTTTCAAATTATCCAAATTTCCAGCATAAGTTAATTTGTCGTAATTGACTATTTTATAATCCGGATATTTATTAACCATTAGCCGGACAAAATTTGATCCGATAAATCCTGCTCCTCCGCAAATTAAAAGATTCATAAATTATTTTATTTATTAATTATTTTATTTCTAACAAGTATCCAGGTTGCTATTATTTCACCGTTTATAATTTCCCCATTTTCCATCATTTTATCAATTTCTTTTGGAGTTTTAATTAAAGTTTCAATTTCTTCCGTTTCGTCAAAATTAGTTTTTGTTTTTACCAAATCTCTAGCTATATAAATATTTGAAACATCTTTGGAAAATCCCATGGCTGGAAAAAATTTTCCCACAAATTCAATTTTTTTTGCTTTATATCCGGTCTCTTCTTCCAGTTCCGCTAAAGCGCACTCTTCTTGCGTCTGACTCTCTTTTTTACCACCCATCGGAAACTCTATAGAATAATCCTTAAATAAATATCTAAATTGTTTGATCATGATAATTTTAGTTTTGTTCTGATCCTCAAGAATGGGAATAATAATACTCCCGGGAGATATATTAGCATAATAATCTCCCTCTTTTCCGCTAGGAAGAAAATATTTATCATGTTTATATGTCCACCAAGGATTTTTATGTATTGTCTCCTCGCTTATTTTTTCCCATTTTTTCATAAAATTGCTCCTCTGATTTTTTCAGCGATTTTTTCTTTTTCCCCTTCTGCGTATTGTTCCGTTCTAGTCCATGGATGCAAGCCGTCATCCTCTCTGCGCGGAATGATATGCCAATGAAGATGGGGAACGATTTGGCCGGCAACCGCGCCATTATTTTGGGCAAAATTAAAACCTTTTAAATCAAGCGCGCCAACAATACCTTTGGCCACTTTTTGCGCTGATATTATTATTTCTTTTAAAGTTTCTTCATCTACTTCAAACAAATTTTCAATATGCTTTTTGGGGACAACCAAAGTATGGCCGAGATTAACCGGCCTTAAGTCCAAAAAAGCTATAACTTTATCATTTTCAAAAACTTTATCAGCCGGAATTTCTCCATTTATTATTTTACAAAAAATACAGTCCATAATTTTAGTAACACATAAATTAGTTATTTATTATCCGAGATTACCGTTAGAATACCAAAAACCAAAGGAAGGGACAAGAGCAAAACAAAGCTAATATAATTACTCACAAAACCTGGCTCCTGCCATTCCAAAAAAGAAAAAATAACGAGCGCCGCAAAAGAAACAGCGAAGGCGTCTCTAATTATTTTCTGAACAAAAATTTTGAATAACATAGGTAGTATGAAATCCTAAATTCTAAGCACCAAATCCTAAACAAATTAAAATATCTAATGTTCAAAATCCTAAAAAATTGTTTTAAACATTTGGATTTTGTATTTTGAATTTGTTTAGAATTTAGGATTTCGGATTTAGAATTTTATTTTAGTTGCTGATAGCTTAATTCATCCTCCATTTTATCGCCTCTATAATTTTACTTATCATCTCCCCAAAAGTCATTATCTCTCTCTCAAAAACAACCCTGACCTCATCTATCTCCAACTGCCCGGAAATTAATTCCGGCGAAGAAAACATAAATCTGAAATTTTCTTTTTCTTTTACCAAATCCGATAAATTAAAATTTGCCGTTAGCGCGCCCCACTCCCCTTTTTCCGTCCTTGGCATTTCAACAAAATCAAAAGACCAATTTTCTTTGTTGATCAATCCGCCAAACTTTAAATCTCCCTCGCCCAAATATTTATATTTGATTAAAACACGCGCTTCGTCAAAATCCCCGCTTGGCTTTAAATTAAAATAAACCGGCTCGGCTAAAACGGCGCGATAATAATTGTCTTCATCTCTTTTCGCATCAGAAACTCTGTCTTTTGGGTAAAGTTTGGAAATAAACGGCGACTCTTTACTCATACCATAAACAGCTTCCATGCTACCGGAAGGAACGAGCTTTTTCCAAGCAAGCCATCCCAAAACAAACACTAAAAATAGGATCAAAAATATTCTTATTAGTTTGTGCAAAAAATAGTACATTCTTTTGTATTATTGTTTCGTATTTTTCGTAATCTTTCGTAATTTCGTAGGATATTTTACTTGCCTACCAATTTATACAGCGATTCCTGGCAAAAATTTTTAACAAAAACTATTTTCATATTATTTTTACCAAGCTTCTCTCTATTTAAATAATCAATATCCTTATCGGGCAAGTTAATGCCATAATAATAAAGAGGCGCTAAGCTGGAAAGACGCGGGATTAATCTATATGTCTTGTCGTCGCGAAGCGGATAAGCAACTTTAAATTCAGGAAAAAATATTTTATCGGCGCGATCAACAATGATTATTGAATCTTGTTCAACTAATTTGTTCACCCCCTCCAAAATAACTTCATATCTTTTTACATCTTTATAAATTTTTATCAAGCCGTCGTTTCGATCAAAAAAAACTATTTTCAAGCTAAATAAAAAACAGGTTATCGCTAAAAATAAAATTACAGCCTGTTTTTTTCTTCCCGAAAAAAGGTTAACAATATTTTTAAAAAATATAGCGATGAGTGGCAAAACAAAAATGTAAATTGGCAACCAATATCTTACATAAGAAGTGCCAATAGAAACGGCGCTTGTTTGGTTATCGCTAAAAATCCAGCTACCATAATAGCAAAAAATAAAAAACGAGGCTAGAATACATATCAACAAATAAACTAGAATCTCTTTTTTTATTTTTCCATAAATAAATTTTTTGATAAAAAACATTGCCGAAAAAGCCACAGGAATGGATAACCACCAAAAAATACCAAGAAAATAATTGGAAAAAACTTTAAAAATTGATTTGGGATGAAAGCCAAAGGGAAAAATATATTTAAAAATTTCCACAAACCAATTTGTTTTTTGAGAGATACCCGCCCCCTCTCCCAAGACTGTCGGATTATAGGCGGAGCTGAACGGATGTCCGTAAGTTAAAAAATTGAATAAAAATAATGGCAAGATGGCTAGAAAAAAGGAACCCAAGAGAAACAAAATCTGCTTGTAATTTATTTCTTTTCTGTAAAATAAAAATAATAAAAAATAAATGATAAAAATCCAAATTACTTCCGATGGGCGGATTGATATTGCTATCCCCAAAAATAACCCGGCTGAAACAAAATCAAGGTACTTCCATAAATTTTGAAATGGCTTGTTTACTAAAAAAAATATGCTTATAACCAAAAATGAAACAAACAAAATATTGGGGAATAGTCCGCGCGCGGAATAATATAAAATAGCCGGGTGGATTAAAAACAAAAAAGATGAAATGACGGCAACTGATTTATCAAAAACTTTTTTAACTATTTGATAAAAACAAAAAACTGAAAAAATGGTAAATAACGGCGCCAAAAAATAAATAGCTCTTAGCCCAAATAATTTTGCCGCGACTCCATAAACAAAAATCAAACCAAGAAATCCTCCGGGAACAAGATAATTGTTAACTACCGTCATGCTGCGTGGATGAAGATGATTCTCAAAAATAGCGTTCAAGGGCTCGGGAGACTTCATTTGTCCGCTCTCGTTGTAGGTTTTAATGAAAAAATAATTAGCGGTTTCATCCGGAGAATTGAATTTATTCGGCAAAAAACCATAAAAACCGGAACAGCCGATAAAAAAAATCAAACCAACAAAAACCAGGGCAAGCAATGCTTTGTTTTCTGCTATCCACTTTTTTGTGATAAACTTAACCATAGACGCCTTTTTCTTTTATTTTAAGGCAATTTTATATGACTCTTCGCTTACCGCATTGTATCATTTTTTCGCTAATTTTAACAGTTTTATTGACTCTCAACCTCTTCTTTTGGGGTCATTTTTTGGTTGGAATCCTCGTCGGTTTGACGTATTTATTATTCTTTGGTCTTATCCTTGGCACTCTCCTTTTTTCCTCCCGTTCCCTGTTTTTCAGATCAATTTACGGACTTTTTTTTCTCCTTGCCGGAATTTCTTTTCTGGGCGCCCTAATCTATTATTTTTATGAACTAAGCAATCTCATTGTCGCAATTTTAGTTATTGGTATTCCCCTAATATTAATTCCTCTTTGGGCCTTAAATAAAAAACCAAGAACGGGCGATGAACATGCCCCCATACGAATAACGTCTCAATTGCTTTTGGATTCTTTCCTCGTTTCCTTGTTTATTTTTTTGGATATCATAAATTTCCAACTGCTTTTAAAATTAAGTACCGAAGAGGCTATCCGCACACCTTGGTCGATTATTCCTTTCAAATTTTTTGTCGTCTTTTTTGCCACTTCAGCCATACTTCTTCTTTTTCTTTTTAAAAATAAAAAATCGTCTCTCGGCCTTTTACTCTCCGCCATTCATACTTTTTTTATAGTCAGCGTCGCTTTAATTATCTATAAAATCGGCTACGGATTTGACCCTTTTATTCACCAAGCGACTGAAAAAGCTATTTTCAACGATGGTTTTATTTTGCCAAAACCTTTATATTATCTCGGCCAATATTCTCTCGTTGTCTTTCTGGCCAAAATATTTTCGCTCCCGATTCTTATAATTGACAAACTGCTTTTACCTTCTTTTATCGCTATATTTCTCCCTCCAACTATCTATTTCAGTTTCCGCCAATTATTCAACAATTTTCTTAATCCTGTTATCCTTTCTGTTCTTGTTTTTATTTTGCCGTTTTCTTCTTTTATCAATACAACCCCGCAAGGCTTGGCTAATTTTATTTTACTGATCTTGATTCTACTAAGTGTCCTTTCCCTAAAAAAAGAATTTTCCCTTTCTCTGCTTTGGTTTTTAGCCTTCACAACTTTTTTAATTCATCCGCTAGCGGGTCTCCCCGCCCTTATTTTTACGGCTCTCCTTGCGGTTTATTTATCGCCTTTCATCAAAAATAAATCGATTAAAACTATTTTTGCTTCTATTGCATTTTTGCTGACAACATTTCTTGTTCCCCTTTTTTTCGCGCTCGCCTCTTTTTTTCTGGGAAATGGAAAATCTATTTTTTCAATAAAAAAGCCGGAAAATATTATCTCTTTTTTCAAAGAATTAAACTGGCATTGGCCGACCATAGTTAACCACTTCAATCCATTCCTTGATCTTATTTATACTTACGGAAAAAATATATCATTTCTCGCCATCGCTCTTTCCTTGGCCGGACTATTTTTAGCCAGAAAAAAATTACCAATTCTTTTTATCTACCCGCTTGCTTTTTTGTCTTTGATAATAAACTATATTTTATTAAAATCTTTTATCACCTTTCCCGCCCTTATTCAGTATGAACAAAATGTTTATCCAGCTCGTATTTTGGAGATAAGTTTTTACTTTTTAATTCCTCTGGTTCTTTTCGCTCTTTATAAATTTTTAGAAAAAATATCGCAATCAAATTTCTTAACAAAGACTTTTTTTATTTTGATACTTAGCTTATTTCTTTCTTTTTCGCTTTACTATTCTTATCCCAAGGATGACGGCGAAGACTATCAAATTGATCGCGGGTATTCGGTTTCTCGGACCGATATTTCAGCAGTCCAAAAAATTGAAGAAGACGCCTCTGGTCGTGACTATATTGTTCTAGCGAATCAAAGCGTTTCTGCCGCGGCAGTGCGCGAGTTTGGTTTTAAAAAATATTATGGGCCGTATTTTTATTACCCCATCCCCACCGGCGATCCCTTATATCAATATTATTTAAGCATGGTTTACAAGATACCATCCCGCGAAACAATCCGCGAGGCGGGCGATCTGGCCGGCGTAAATTTGATATATTTTGTTTTAAATAAATACTGGACCGACGCTGACAAAATTTCCGTTGAGGCAAAAAAAAATGCCGACGAAACAATAGTTGTCGACAATAAGATTACTATTTTTAAGTATCAATTTTAATCTTTAATCATTCCCTTAAGACTCTTAATATAAAAATCTAGTTTTAATTTTTCTGAAGATTCTTTAGCAAAGATCTTCATTTTTTTTATTTTATCCAAATTTACAAAACAATTTTGCAAGGCTTTTTTTAGGTCTTCCGCGTTTCCCGCCTCAAAAGTAAACCCATTTTTTCCTTCTTCGATCAGCTCTGCCGCACCGCCGATTCTGGCGACAAGCGCGGGAACGCCGGCCACTAAACTTTCGCCAACAACCGCCGGCGAATTTTCATAACAAATTGATGGAACTACTGTCAGGTCTGCTGTATAAAAAACTTGTTCAAGCTTTTCTCTTTCCAAAAATCCGTAAAAAATGAATCGGGCGTCGCCTTGAACAATGTTTTTAATCAACTCCAGCTTTGAGCCAACGCCGACTATATGCAATTCAAAGTTAATATCTAAATCTTTCAGAGTATTTACTAAAAACAAAACTCCTTTATGCTCTTCAATTTGGCCAATGTACAATAACCGCAGACCCTTCGACTCTGCTCCGGCTTTTGTTAGTGGTAGCGTTTCGTTCGGAGAATACTTTAGTGCCTGAGCCTGTCGAAGGCCGACCGGATTTGTCAACACCGCCTTTTTTGATTTTTCAAAAAATCCTTTTTCAGTATAAAAATCCAAAAGCCACTTTGATGGAGAAATCACAATATCGGGAGAACCAAAAAGCCATCGACAGAGAGTCTCGTACCATTTTCTTAAAAAAATTCTTTGCTCTAAGCTATTTTCTTTACTATAAATTATCAGACCGCTTGGGGTAGACAACTGAACATCGTGCAGAGTATGGATATGCTTAATACCTGATTTTTTAATTAAATAAGGGATTAGGTAGCCCATCCCCTTTAAATTATGCGTCATCACTATATCCGGCTTTTCTTTTTTCAAAATACTTTTGACAATAAAATAGCTGTGCAAATTAAACATATCCAAAAAATGCCACTTCATCCGCCAAAGAATATTATGTCTATAATCATTTAAATAATAAAAAACGTTTAGTGGATAAAATCTATAAACATTATCTTCTTCTTTTTTTGCTTTTAATGATTGAAAATTTTTATAAGGCTTTGTGGAAATTATAAAAACTTCGTGACCATCTTCTCTTAATCCCCCAGCTACCGTTGCCGCTATTTTTTCCGCTCCTCCGCGGGCGTAGGGATGATATAAATTGGAAATTAAACAAATCTTCATAAGCTTAAAATTTTTTCCAGCTTAACGATTATCTTTTCCATGTCATATTTTTCTTCTGCGATTTGCCTACTCCTTTCCCCAAACTTTTTTCTTAATTCCCTGCTTAACAAAATTAGATTAATTTTTTCCGCGAGAATATTCTCATTTTTTGGTTCAACTAAAAAACCATTTGCTTCATGTTCCACAACACTTCTCACTCCGGGCAAATCAGAAGCAATAACCGGCTTTCCGCAAGCCATAGCTTCCGTAAGAACAATTCCAAAAGCTTCTGATTTATCGATCGATGGTAAAACTACTACATTGGCAAGGTTGTAGTATTGAGGAAGATCTTCGTCGGAAGATTTTCCCGCAAAGATTACATCATTATGAACTCCGAGTCTGCCCGCCAAATCTCTGTAATACGATCTTAAATCTCCATCGCCAACAATCAACAACTTTGCGCTTTTCACTTTACATTTTGCGCTTATCAGGTGTTCCACCCCTTTAAAATAATGCGCCTTATCCAACCCGCCGACAAATAAAATTATATTGTCATCATCTCTCAAATTATGCCTTGTCAATAACTCTTTACTCTTCTCTCGCGGAGAAAATCTTTTTATATCCAGCCCGAAGGGCAACTCTTCAAATTTACCAGAGTATTTAGAAAAAATATCTTTCGCATTTGAATTTTTAACATAGTCAAAAGAAGAAACCAACATCTTGTCCGCCGATTTTAAAATATGCGGCATTAAATTTTTAGTATGCCAATCAAAAAAATTTCCCAGCCATCCCCTGCCGATCACATCATGATGGTAGGTAATAATTAATTTTGTTTTTCTGTGAAAAAATTTCCAAAGCCAAACTACTTCCGCTCCACCGAAAAATGGGTAGTGTAGATGAACTGCGTCAAATTTTCTTAAACGCCAAAATAATTGGGGCAAAAATCCGGCATTGCCGTATTTTAAAAGAGGTCTTAACAAAAAGACATCCGGTGTCTTCTTAGAGCTGGATGATTCAAATCTTTTTTCCGCCTCGCTCGGCGTAGTTTTATAATCTGGCGCAAAAACCGAAACTTCATGTCCGCGCGAAGATAATTCCAAAGCTTCAGTGTGCGCCACTGTGCCGATCCCCCCTCTGTATGGCGGGAAAACCGGCGAGACAATAGCAATTTTCATATTTTAATTTCCTCTACCAAAAAATAAAATTCCTGACTACTTTCCAATAAAAATTAAAGGTTGGATTAACAAGATAATTTAAAATGGGATTGGCAATTTCTTGAAATTCAACTTTGCCAACAATCAGTTTCGCGATTTCTCGATCGGAAACTTTTCTCAATTTCATTTTTTCTTTTTTATTTTTTATCATCCTTATCCAGTTTTTGTAATTGAGGAAATATCCATAAACTTTTATTTTTCCCTTAGCCAAACCCTTTAGTAAAGCATAACCGAAAAGCCCGACTTCCATAACTAAAAACGGCAATAAAATCAAAAGCAATGTTCCAAGACGGAAATTCTCAAAAAGCATTATCATTCTGTTTCGCTCCATATAATAAAACTGCAGAACACTCCGCGAGAATTGATATTTATGATACATGATTGATTTATCAGCTAAAACAAGATTATATCCGGCCTGTCTTATTCTCCAGGACAAATCTGTGTCTTCGTGGTACATAAAAAATAGCGAATCAAAAAGACCAACCTCCTTCAAGACCTTGACGGGAAATAAAGCGGATGCGCCTGAAACATAAAAAAATGGCTGCAAATTTTCCGACTTGAAATTGGCCACTTCTTCTCCATAGCCTCGGCAGAATCCAAAGCCCAAAAAGTGAAATAAGTTGCCGGTTGAATTTATTTTTTTAGTTTCCGGATGAAGTAAAATCAAAGACTGAACCGCCCCCGCTGTGGGATTTTCTTCCGCCTTTTTCACCAATTCCAAAAGCCAGGATGGCTCGGCGACTGTGTCCATATTAAAAAGAACAATATATTTAAAATCGCTATTTAGCAACCGGCGCATAACAATATTATTCCCCTCGGCAAATCCGTCGTTTTTTTCGTTGGGAATTGTCTCCGCCTCCGGAGCGATATTTTTCAAATATTCTTCCGTCTCTCGCGATGTGGCATTATCAACAATAAAAATTTTAAAATCTTCTTTTGGATAATCCTGTTTTCGCAAACTTTCTATACACTCCGGCAAATACTTTTTGGCGTAGTCTTTAAAATTGATTAAAATTACCGCGACTTTTGGCATAAATTGGAATGAATTATGAATTAAGAATTATGAATCATGAGGTTGTTGATTGACGGTTGTTTGTTGTTTGTCGCCAGTTGTCTTTTGAATCGCCATCTCTCTCACAATCTTCGTGATATTTCTTTCTATCTTTTCTATCTTAATTGTTGTTTGAAAAACTATATAAAAAAGTAAAATAATTGATAAATAAACCACCATGTCGGCGCCTCGCCCCACTCCCAGAATATTCGCAACAAAATCTGTTGACTCCGGTTTTAAAACGACAACGCAAGCAATCGCCCAAAAGCAAAGCCAAAAAATAAATTTTTTCAAAGCCAAACTTCCCTGCTTCCATCGAGAAAAAGTTCTGTAAACAATCGCGAGAACCAAAAAAATTAAAAAATATTGTATTAACATATTTACCTAAGCATTCTCCCTAAAAATAAATCAAATAATATTTTAAGATAATCCGGAAAACGTTGTCCTCTTCTTACGGCGCTTGGAAAATATTTCAATGTTACAGGAACCTCAACGCAACGCAAATTAAATTTTCCTATTTTATCTAGAATTTCGGAAGCGTGGGCCATGCGGTTATGTTCTATTATTATTTTTTGAGCGGCAGATGAAGAAAGCGCGCGAAAGCCGTTGTGGGTGTCCCCAAGTTTCAGCCCGCTTGTAAGGCGAGTCAATAATATTCCCCCTCCAAGAAGAAATTTCTTAAACGGAGGAATCGCTGATTTCAAAAAACGATTTCCTAAAACAACTTCAACTCTGCCGGCAACGATCGGCTCAATCATTGATTTTATTTCTTCCGGTAAAAATTGTCCGTCAGCGTCATAATGAATAATTATATCCGCATTTCTCAAAAGAGCCACCTGTTTTCCCGTTTCGAGAGCCGCTCCCTGTCCCCTATTTATAAAATGGGAGCATACTATAGCTCCCCCTTTTTCCGCGCACGCCAAAGTATCATCGCTTGATCCATCATCAACAACGATAACTTCATCAACGTATTTTTTTACATCCGAGATAACGTCAAAAATTGTTTTTTCTTCATTAAAAGCCGGTATAACTGCGACTACTTTCATATTTTTATGGCTTCTATCTTAATCCTGCCTGCAAGAGAGATTTGTGCGCTTGCATGTAATCAATAGTTTTTCGCAAACCATCCTCAAGACGGACCAAGGGCACCCAACCAAGCAATTCTTTTGCCTTACTGATACTCGGCAGACAGAGAGGCGTCATAAAAATCAAAGGATTGTCAAAAACAATTTGTGAAGAAGATTCTGTCATCTCAATAATTCTCTTGGCAACCTCAACAATCTTCAAATCCTCACTACTACCAAGATTAACCGGACCGATATCGGAAGACGCGGACATTAATTTAATCAAACCGGAGACAACATCGTCAACATAACAGAGAGAAGTGGTAAAATGTTCATCTCCATAGACGACCAAATTTTGATTATCCAAAGCGTTGATGATAAAATCGGGGATCATTTCTCCGTCAAATAATTTTTCACGCGGGCCGTATGTTCTAAAAATTCTGGCGATTTTGGCATCCAATCCATAAACCTCTCTGTAAGTATTAACCATAGTTTCGGCAAATCTTTTTCCCTCATCATAACAACCTCTGGGCGTCATATGATTTACAACTCCATAATCGTCTTCTCCAAAAACCTGTTTATCTTTTAGACGCGGACCATAGACAACCGAGCTTGAAGCGTGAACCAGCTTTGATTTATATTTTGCCGCCAAATCCAAGATATTCTTCATGCCTGTAGAATTAACTTCCAATGTTCTCATTTTGAATTCTTCAAATCTTTTCGGCGAAGTGGGGCATGCCAAATGATAAATTTCTTGTATTCCTTGAATGTTTATTTTAAAACTCTTCAATTCCGGCAAAGACTCTAAGTCGATCGGATCAGAAACATTCTGTCGCACTAGTTCAAAATCAGGGTGTTTTAGAAGCAAATCAATGTTCATTACTCCACCGGTAGAAAAATCGTCCAAACAAATAATCCGACTATCTTTTATTAATCTCTCGCAAAGATGAGAGCCGATAAATCCGGCGCCGCCTGTTACTAAAATGTTCTTTTTATCAAAAGAAGGCATAAAATTATTTTTAACTTTTAAAATTAAATTATCTTAAAACTCCCACCCTGATTCCGCCCTTAAATTCTTCTCCGAATGCAAAAAATTGATTTCTTAAAATCCCTTTATAGTTATAAATTTTTACTTTCGGTCCGGCGCCTTTTCCCGCTCCGACAATAATTTCGGAAACTTTGTCGCCATCAAGATCGCCTAATGAAAAATTAATTCCTGTCTTAGGATCGTCGAACGGAGAAAACTTTAATTTTAAATTGAGATATTGTCCATAGACCAGTATCTCCCCTCCGGTTGTCTTGCTAAAAGCCATTTCCGCAAATTTATCTCCATCTAAATTTCCCACCGCAATATTAATTCCTCCAATATAACCTGCTTCAAAGGGAATAAATTGATTTTTCAAATCTCCCTTTTGGTTAAAAATTTTTGCTATCGGTTCTTTATCGGAGGGATCAACAGACATCGGCGCCACAAGAATTTCGCTTTTCCCGTCGCCGTCAACATCGCCGGCGGCAACATTTACTCCACCTTTAAATTTTGCAGGATAAGCCATAAATCCACCGATAGGCGTGCCGTCTTGACGAAAAACCCTGACATGAGGACCGCCACCCGGTCCGGCGCCAGTGATAATTTCTCCATCTCCGTTGCCATTAATATCAGCTGAAGTAATACTTACTCCGCCTAAAAATTTTTCATTATAGGCAAAAAAACTTTTTACAAAATTAGCGTCTTCTTTGAAGATTTTTATTTCCGGTTTAAACGAAGACATTGGGCTTACTAAAATATTTCCTTTTTGGAGAGGAAAAGGCGAACTTTCAACTGTCAAATAGGCTGCCTCCATTGTCCTTCCTATATTTAATCTGCCCTTGCCGAGCTTGCCTCTATATTCAGAATTTAAATTATCAATATTATCCGAATTTACTGTGATCAAGTTTCTAATTTCTTGCACGCCTAGACTTGGGTTAATCGCCTTTATTAAGGCTGCCGTACCGGAAACTAACGGCGCGGCAACGGATGAACCGGACCAACCCCCACTGTAATATTCTTCAAATCCAACTTCTCCGGGATTGTAAGCAACCGTACTCCAAAAATCAGTTCCCGGAGCGGAAACATCAACGCACTTTGTTCCATAATTTGAAAAAGATGCTTTTTGATCATTTTCATCAACCGCGGCTACTCCCATCACAATATTTTCACCATCTGCCCCGTAATAGCAAACCGGATAAAGAGGCTCTTCGTCTAAATTTTTTCCGGAAATTCCCAGATTGCCGATTGCGGCCACAACTACCACTCCGGCTTTGTATGCCCGCTCTAAGGACAAAAATAAACTTTTGCTAAAGCCGGAACCTATAAAGCTTAAATTAATAACATCAGCTCCTTTTTCTACCGCATAATCAATACCTTCTATGACAGTCAAAACATCACCCGAACCGGCTGAATCCAAAACTCTCACCGGCATAATTTTGCTTTCAAAGGCAACCCCGGCGATTCCTCTTGAGTTATTACCGATAGCTGAAATCACTCCGGCAATAATTGTTCCATGGTTGATTCCTTCTTTGGTAAAATACCATTCTTTAAAATCGGGTCGAGGATTATTGTCTCCGGCCACAAAGTCCCAACCATTAACGTCGTCAACGTAGATATTTCTGTCATTATCAATTCCGTCATCGGGAATCTCGCCCATATTTACCCAAATATTGTCAGCTAAATCCGGATGATCTATATCCACTCCCGTATCTAAAACAGCAACGACTATATCTTTTGATCCCGAACTTCTTTCCCATCCGCCCTTTACATTTACTTTATCCAAATACCATTGTTTAGAGAAATAAGGATCGTCTTTGGAAATTGTCTGACTTTCTAAAATATAATTTGGTTCGGCAAATTCAACGTCCGAACGATTGTTATATTTTTTTATCGCCGCTTGAACATTATCTCCGTTTTCCAAAATAATTTTTTTTATCCCCTCTTTATTTTTAAATTTAACTAAAATTTCATTATCTATAAATTTTATTTCGTTCTCTGCTCCTGAAGCATAAATAAACCTAGACGGAGAAAAAATAATCCCTGAATTTAAAAATATTAAACTCGAAATAACCAATAATAAGCCTATTTTTCTAAACATAAACTTTTATTTCTTAATTAAAATTAAATTAAAAACCTTTTCTATCAGGCTCTTTTATCCTATCTATATTACCATTTTCCTATAAAAATAACAAATACAAAAGGGACTTTTTGCGTCCCCCTTGTATTTCTCCGAATCTTCAATAAATATTCAATAAGCTCGTCTCAATTACTGAGATATCATCTCCGGCAAGGTATTCTATGCCACCCATTGGTATTTGCAATATATTTATTTTGTTAAATCTATAAGCCTTAAAAACCTGAAGGGCTTCAATGTGTCTCCTTTCCTTGCCTTGGATATAATATACCGGCGAGGTTCCAGCATATTGAACTAATGATCCGGTTGGATGATGATCAGTCGTGATATCGGCTCCTATTTTATAATCTCCCCAGGCGACAAGGGGGATATCAATAACTTTCTTGGTCCAATTCAATCCATAGAGAAATTTAGCTCTCGCACTTGTCGGAATCCAACGCAAGGTTCCCCCCGGCTCCACGGCATAAACTTTAGGATCTGTTTCTATCTTTAAGAGATATGTGCCGGGTCTAATAGTAACATTTTTGCCAAGCGATATTCCCTGCAATTGAGAAGCGGAAATAGTCTTAATGCCTTTCCAGTCGAGAAACCATGATTTGTATGTTTTTTCATTGGGAAAAAGATGTCTTTTGTTATCTGATCCATAATAATAGACAGATGAAGAGAGAGAACTTTTAACGCGATCACCTACCTGAAGAACAACTAAAGGGGTCGCCGGGGTTGTTGGTTTTGTCGTTTTATCCGGTGGTGATAACGGACTAAAGTAAACCGAAATAGTATTGTTCAAAATATTCCCATCAATTGTTGCGGCAAAAGTAGAAGTTCCCGGCGATAATGATGATATTTCAAAAACAGCTTTTCCTTCTGCGTCGCTAAGCACAACAACGGGAATAATTTTATCAGCCGTTCCTCTGCTTGAGGTTAGATAAACTGTTTTACCACTAACCCCATCCTTATTGTCATTTAACCCAAAAACCGTAATTTTGGTTTTGGAAATCCCGTTGGCGATAACCGAAGAGGGAAAGGCAGTAATGGTTGAGAGATCAATTGAAATAGATGGAGGAGTTGCTTGGATTAAAAAATCAGCATTGGAAATATCGGAAGTAATTACTCCGCCAAAAGAACTCAAGGCTTCTATCTTTACCTTTGATGTCCGAGAAGAAATATTGGGAACTACCCATGTATATTTTCCATCGTTGGTTTCGTAGTCAGCAATAACATAAGGAAACGTCACTCCACTGTCAAGAGAATAATATAGTTTAATTCTTGAAATCCCAGCCCCTCGTGTTGTCCAAATAATATCATAACCTGAATTGCCGGCTAAAGATTGACCACCGTTGGGAGATTTCAATTCTGAAGCGACGATGGAATCATCTCCTCCACCGCCACCTCCGCCACCTCCACCCCCACCTGGACCGGGAAGAATAACTAATTGTGTTTTAAAGGTAAAAGGATTGGCGACCGGACCGGCATGCAAATCACCATCACCGGAAGCAGCCGAGGCGGCCGTACCGGCGACTGTCAATGTATAATCAGTGAAACTGCCCAAAGAATCATGTGAATCGTAAGTTACGACCGTATTACCCACAGACCAGACAGCTGCCCCTAAACCTGCAGCGGGAGAAAAACTATCCGCTGCTTCCACTGATGCAGTAGTCATAGCTTCAGAGTAAGTAAAAACTATAGTTGCCCCAACAGCTACATCCGTTGCGCTATTCGCCGGAGAAGTTGTCATAATAACCGGATCAGCTTCGTCATTTTCCGTACCAAGAGCATCGCCGGTAACAATAAGATTGCCTGAAGAATCTGTAATGCTGGCTGTATTCATATGTAGATATACCAGTTCTGTACCGGTAATACCAGTTGTAACGGTCAAACGATAGTATTGATCGTTTGCGTCGCTGTCCGCTACGGGAAAAACAACTGTAGTGGAAACCCCGGAAACGGTTTCTTCGCCAGTAGCATCGTTTGTCACATCATTATCAAATTCAAAGTTATCCCATTCTCCCGAGGCATCTATTGTTGAGTCAAGTATTGATTCCGAGAAAGCTATATCTATAGCATTAACATCGCCATCATTGTCAGAGTCTGCAGAGTAAGTATTGACAATAATCGGGGAGGCTAGATCAGTCACAGTAATAGCAGCAGTGGTTGCAATATCATTACTAGCAGCATCTTCAAAACCATTATTTCCTCCCGGTTGGGTATAAGTTATTATCGGAGCAGTCGCGCCACCTGTGGTGTCTGCGGCTCCGACCGTAGTTAAAGTAATTGTATAAGTTGAAGTTCCATTAGTGGCGCAAGTATCACCAAAAGTACTTGCTAAGGTAATGGTGCCGGCCGTACCAACTGTTATATCAGTGCCTCCAGTGTAACCGGTACATTCTAGTCCAACATCAGCCGACATAGTAAAAATTAAACGATCAATCTCGCCATCACCATCATTATCAGCATAAGCAGTACCTAAAATTATCGGAGAAACCCCATCAGTCAGAGTAACTGCTGCGTTGGTGACAAGATCATTGCCAGCAGCATCTTCAACACCATTGCCCGGTTGAGTGTAGGCAACAATTGGAGCGACTGCGCCACCGGTAGTGTTGGCTGCGCCGTCAGTAGCTAGAGATATTGTAACTGTTGAAGTTCCATTCGAGGCGCAAGTATCGCCGGCGGCAGCGGCAAGATTAACTGTGCCGGCTGTGCCAACAGTGAAGTCAGTAGCGCCGGCAAAAGCAGTGCAAGTAATGCCAACGTCGGCAGAAGTGGTAAAGATAACACGATCAACTTCTCCGTCCAGACCAGCGCTTGAATAGACGCCGGAGAGGATGACTGGGCGAGCCTTGTCATACATTGTCACGGCAGATTGGTCTAAGCTTGAAACGCCAGCCACATCTTCTATTAAATCTGTGGCTACTGTATCAAAAGTGGCTGTAATATTTGTTGTATTCGCTGTTCCTCCGGCTATTGCAAGAGTAATCCATGTATCATCTACAGCTGCGTCTAAAGCAACAGTTCCCGCCGCCACAATCACTGCAGTAGTGAGAGTTCCACCCGCACTAATTGTTGAAGATCTATCCACATAATCAGCATCCGCAACATTTTCAGAAAAAACAAGAACTGCATATTCTATTGTCCCATTATTATCATTGTCGTAATAATTAACTCCTAAAATATACGGAGCAGCTGCGTCAGCTTCAACCACTCCACCGGAAGCTAAGTTACGCGCTTGATTTTCTGCGACATCTTCAATAGTGGCACTTGCTCCTGTCCAAGTTACGTCCTGATCAACCGTGCTTGTATCACAACCAGTTAGAGTAGAAACCGTACAAGCACCTGCATCTTCAGTAAAGACAATGTAAAGAACATCATCGTCCTCGGCGTCACCTAGAATTTCTATTGCGTCAACTGCTTCATCGGTAACATTAGCAACCGCTAAAGAGGTTGGAGTATAATCAACAGCAGCAGCGTAACCATTAATATCGCTGTCATCGATACTTTCCGAGAAGATTAATTTTAAGTGATCAACCTTACCGTTGTAAGTAGTTCCATCTGTGCCAACGTCAAGAGTTTGAGCAGAAACTAAATAAGGAAGTGCTGCATCTGCTTCAACTACTCCACCAGAGGCTAAGTCGCCTATTGCGTTAGCAGCAGCGTCTTGGATTGTAACGCTTGTCCCTGTCCAGGTAATATCTTGGTCAACCGCGTCAGTGTCGCAACCGGTTTGGTCTGACGCGCTACAAGTACCTGCATCTTCGGTAAAGATAATATAAAGAGTAGAATCATCTTCGGCGTCACCTAGAATTTCTACTGCGTCGACTGCTTCGCCAACAACATTAGCAACTACTAAAGAGGTTGGAGCGTAATCAACACCGGCCGCATAATTATTAATTGCGCTATCATCAATATTCTCCGAGAAGGTTAGCTTTAAGTGATCAACCTTACCGTTGTAAGTAGTTCCATCTGTGCCAACGTCAAGAGTTTGAGCAGTAAGAACGGCCGGCGCCGCGCCGTCACTCGCCGCTGTAGTTACCGTCTCCGCAGCGGGAAATCCGGAGTAATCAAGAATTCCCGTAGTCGTGGCTAATTTTAATAAATTTGAAGTATCACTGGCAGTGCTGTCGGTGACTCCGAAGAAAAGAGTCGTGTCATCTGTTGTATCTCCGTATGTTTCAGCTAAAGCTGTGCCATTATTTAGAGTAATAGCAAAGTCGGTAACTGCGGAAACCGAAGAAGCGTCCATAACTTCAGTAAAGGTAGCGAGAATACCATTCATTGTTCCGTTGGCCGTTCCTACTGCACCTTCAACCGAATCAGTATCTTTGGTAACACGAGTAGTAATAAGAGCAGCAGCGCCATCGGTGAGAGCTTTAGTAAACGTTGCTGTATTATTTACAGTATCATTAATGTCATTGGTATTGTTGGTGTAGGTAAAGGAAGGTTCTGCGCCACCGGTTGTTTGCTTGCCTGTCTCGCCGGCGTCAGCATCAACCGTTCCCGTTCCAGCGTCGGTGCAGACATAGGTTACGGAAGGAGAAGCAGTACATTCGGCAACAGCAAAATCTCCGACGAGATTAATATCTCCGGCAACTGAAAATGCCCAATCAGCAGCAGTGATCGTAGTCCATGTTGTTGATTCTGTAAAAACAAAAGTAACGCGATCAACTTCTCCGTCGGCAGTGGAATCTGCGTAGGTGGCCGAGACCAGATATGGCGCGGCGCCGTCGGAAATATTAGTAGCAACAGAATTAGCAGCGTTGTTGTTTGAGGAATCGTGAACACTATTGGCAGTACCTGTAGCAGCAGTGTAGGCAAGCGTTGGTGTATCCGCGACGCTTGTTTCGTTGGCGTCAGCAGTAACTGTTATTCTAATATCTGTGCCACTGGCTACGGCAGTAGTGTCAGCGAGATTTAAATTGGCATTATTGGCAAAAGTCCAATCGGCATCATCATATTCATCCAAAGTGACATTTTCAGAGAAGGTGGCATCAACGCGATCTATCGTGCCATTAACGGAAGTAATATCTTTAAGGGCGACTGAGACGAGGACAGGCGCGGCGCCGTCGGCCAAAGCCAAAGGCGCGGAAACGGAAGTTAAAGTCACAGTAGCAACTTGGTTTCCGGCATCGTCCACTATATTCGCATTGGCTGTAAAAACAACATTCATGTCCCCTATTGCCGTATAAGCATTGGCGCAAGAAAAAGTCAGAGTCAAGCTACTTGTTCCATCGGGATCAATAGACTCTGTATCACAAACTCCGTGATTCGCCGCAGAGGTTACATTAAAACCATTAGCGGCAGCAGCGGCATTGGCAATATTCTCGCTAAAGACTAAGGCGGTTGAATCAATAATCCCATTACTATTAGCATCTCCGATTGAAGCCGAAGAAAAAGTTGGAGTAATACTGTCGCAAGTTAGATTAGAAGTATCTGAAACGGTATCGGTATTAGAATAGGTGTCAGTCGCCGTGACTGAAACATTTAAATTAGTTCCATCAATGGCCCCTTCAACGATAGTATAAGCAGCGCAAAGGACGTCATCAGCCGCGCCACCGTCATCGCATGTCCCGCCGGCGCCATCATCTTCCATAGCTACCGCCGCACCGCCCCCGAAAGCGGAAAAATTTACTGTAGCCGAAGCAAAATCAGTATTATTATCCCCTGCCACGCTATTATCCCATTGGGCAACAAGTGTATTACCAACAATATACGCGCCACCCGTTCCGCCCCCACCGGAAACGGAAATATTACCATCAGTAATTGTTACTGCGGCATCTATCGTTTGAGTATTGAGGTTAGTGATAGCCGCATCGCTTGGTCCGTCTAATTCCGTAGCCGTAGCTCCGGTTTCCGAAGCAAATTGCGCTCCATTTTGGTTTAATTGAGCAATAAAAGTACGCCCGTGCGTTGGCGAAGCGGCAAGAGTAACTGTAACATAAATCCTTTTTCCTGCCGTAAAAACTGAACCTGTTACAGTAAGCGCTTGCCCAAAAATAAGACCTGTACTATCTGACCCGATATTTGAATCTTCTCCTGATTGAAATCCTAGAGTCGCTCCACTTTCTTCCCAAACCGTTAATGTTGTAATATCTGCGTCTGCTGCAGTGCCGGTATTACTAATAGTAATTGAGTTTAATTTATCAGCATCAAGATACCCGCTTCCATCTGCGTCATTAACAATATCTTCTCCGTCAGTATAGCTGGCATTACTTGATCCGTCATAATATTTAAACGGGGAGGCAAAAGCAGTGATATCAATTGTTCCGGAAGTTGTGATTTCTACGCCAGCCAAGTCAACATCAGCAGAGCTGGCGATTAATTCTCCGTCTGTATAGGTACCGCTATTGTCGGCGTCAGAATATTTATCATTGGCGTCAAAGAGTCTTGACTCTGTGTCGTCCACAAAGGGAGTTACTGCTGATCCATTATGAATCAATTTAAAAATATCATCTCCGTCTGAATATGGAGTTGAGGCTGCAGCAGCAATATAACCAAAAACTGAAGAAGCGGAAGCAAAATCATTTAAATCTTCCACGCCACCCGATTCATCCCAACCATTCCCTGTTGTTGCAATTCCGTCAGTCGCTTCAGTTGAAGAATCAAAGAAAAAAGTAGTCCCTCCAGCAACAAGGTTCCCTCCATTTGCATAATCTGTATTACTAGTGTAAACAAGAGGCTCGCATGTTCCAGAACGACTGCAAGTATATGCGCCATCATTATTTTCATCCAGAAAAGCCACTTCTTTTTCTGCGCCAAATTCTGTTTGACCATTTGTGGGAGCAGCAAAACCAACCAAAATTACATCCACGCCACTTGTAAAAGACCCACAATCCCCGGCCACATCCCACCAAATTCTCTCGCCTGAATCATATTCAGCATCATTTATTGTTGATCCATCAAAACAGACGTTATCAGTAGCAGTAAATACTCTAACTTTTGCTTTCCCTGCAGTCACCACTGTATCACCGTTTGATGGTCGGCCATCACTATCATTATCCTGTATAATGGCTTCTCCGTCATCATAATTTCCACCTGTTCCAGAATTATCATCATAATAAGATAATTCGTTAGCCGAAAATGCTTGCATCGCATTGCCAGTTAAATAGCCGTCAGTGCCCACATGCACTTCTACAAAAATATCTTCTCCGTCGGCATAGCTATCGTCAGTACCTCCATGATCAAGATAAATTTCAAGTCCGCCCGGGTCTTCGGCGCTATCAAAAGCAGTCAAACCAGCTGTTCCGGAAGTTACAACTTCTCCGGAAGTAATTGTCGTGTCTGCCGAACTCACAATTAATGCTCCGTCAGCATAATCAACTGCATCATCATGATCATCGTCG
The DNA here is from genome assembly GCA_001778095.1 of Candidatus Falkowbacteria bacterium RIFOXYA2_FULL_38_12. Lineage (GTDB taxonomy): Bacteria > Patescibacteriota > Patescibacteriia > XYB2-FULL-38-15 > XYB2-FULL-38-15 > XYB2-FULL-38-15. The sequence continues at coordinate 2,766 of MFGA01000012.1, read as the reverse complement.
GCGAATTTATCATTGGCCCCAAAGGCAGTTAGGGTATTTCCTGCTGCTACAACATAGCCTCCACCATCATGAGCTAGTGCCCCATCGTCTTTTGGAGCCGGTGTTGTTAAATCTAAAATCACTCCATTGGCATTGGACGGACCCCAAGTGGCCGTTGCCGCGCCGGTGTTAGTCCAATCAGCAACTTGAGACGCTCTGGAAAATAAAATCGGATAAGAAGAAAAAATTATGACTGAAATTCCAACAATAAAATAGACCGCGACAAATAAAATCGGAAAGCGCCTTTTAATTAAACTCATAGATATATTATTTTAAAAAATATAAATTAATATTAATTTATATACTCGTACTACAGCTCTCTTCAACCTTAAATATATAAAAATTACAAACTTTTTTAGAGTATGTTATAGCTTTATCCCCTAATAATCCCTTCTACTGCAACTTGTAATTTTGGCTAAAAATTTATAAAAGCTCCTCCGCTTATATTTAATCATATAAACATCGTTGCTTTTCTAAATTTTTATCTCAAAATTACTGCGTTTCGTAACGAAAAATTATTAGAGGATAAAGCTAAAATTATTATAACATATTTTCCGAAAAGAAAAAAAGAAAAAAACAAAAACCCCGCCTCTCGTAAGAGGCGGGGTTTCTTTCAATAACAATGTTCTAGTAAATATTCGTCAAACCTGCTTCCGCTCCGGTAATATCAGTTCCGTTGGTATAAGTAATGGAGGCGGAAATGGTTTCTATGTAAGTTGTCTGGAAGCGGTTGGATTCAAAAGCGGCGCCGGCGAATAATCTCTTTTCTGCTCCGGAAACATAGTAGACGTTAGCCGAGCCATCATATTTTATCAAGGCTCCGGTCGGATGTTTGTCGGCAGTGAGATCAGTGCCAAAGGTGTAGTCTGTCCAAGAAGTTAGAGGAACATCAATAATTTGTTTGTTCCAATTTGTTCCGTAGAGAGCGAGCGCTCTGGCTTCGGAAGGTACCCATCTTAGAAGACCACTTGGCTCAACGGCGTAAACTTTAGGATCGGTTTCAATCTTCAAGAGAACTGTGCCGGGGCGAACAGTAACATTGGCGCCAAGAGAAATTCCTTGAAGTTGAGAAGCTGGAACTAATTTGATTCCTGACCAATCAGTGTACCAAGTCTTGTATGTTTTTTCGTTGGGGAAGAGGTGTCTCTTATTGTCAGATCCATAGTAATATACAGAAGTTGAAAGAGAGCTCTTGATCAAATCTCCAACCGACAGAGAAACCGGGGTTTCAACCGGGGCTGCTTCTTCTCCGGGGGCAGTGACAGCAGTGAAGGAAACCGTGGCCGTGCCGGAAAGACCGGTGCCATTAACAGTGGCAGTATAAGTAGACATTCCCGCAGTGCTTGATTTTACTGTAAAGGTGGCCACTCCCGTAGAACTGGTGGTCGCAGTGGCCGGGGTGATAGTATCTGATGTTCCACGGCTGGAAGTCAAGACAACTGTTTTTCCAGAAAGAAGAGCTCCGGCGTCATCTTTGGCAGTAACAGTAACCGTTGTTGTTGCGGTGCCATTGGCGACAACTGAAGTCGGAGTAGCAACAAGGGTGGAAAGAGTCGGCGAGAAAGTCGCGGCTACGCCAGTGATGCTAAAGTTAGCATTGGAAACATCTGAAGTGATGACACTGCCGGTTGAACTTAATGCTTCAACTTGAACTTTTACTGTGCCGGAAGTAACATTTGGCACTGTCCAGGCATAAGCTCCGTCATTGGCTTCATTTTCGGCGATGACGTAGGGATAACTGCTACCGCCATTCAAAGAATATGATAATTTTATTTTACTGATTCCGGAACCTGTCGCCACCCAAGTAATGTTGTGGCTGGAATTTCCCACCCATGTCTCGCTTCCATTTGGGGAATTGACATTGGCGGCGGTAATAGTAGAACCACTTGAACCACCAGTGAGAGCAGTGTAGCCGGTTGTGTCGGTGAGAGCGACTGACGTATCTACGGCAATATTATTAGCATCAGCACCTTCATCTTCTACTTCAAAGACAGTTATATCTGTTGTTCCTTCTTCGCCAGAGGTAATATTTTGAAGAATGATTGTTCCGGTTGTAGCCGTATTTGCAGCAGACACCGTACAGGTTAAAACTTGAGCAGAATCATCACAAGTTATTGTTGCCACATCTCCATTGTCAAAAGTTCCGGTAGCCACTTCTGCTGGTCCAGATATATCTATAAAGCTTGGGAAGGTAATATCAATCGTATCGCCCGGATCCATCACAAAAGGCAAACCAGAGACAATTGTAATTGTTGTCACGCCTGCCAAATTACCGGCGGCATTTTCACCTAAGGTAACTGTTGCCTGCAAGGCGGCGGCAGTAACATCAGTCAAGGCTACGGTTGATTCTATAACTATCTCATTACCATCTGTACCCTCATCTTCTACTTCAAAAACAGTAATATCGGTAGTTCCCAAATAACTTGTAGTAATGTTTTGCAGAATAATTGTTCCCGTTGTCACAAGTGAATCGGTATCTGATACTGTACAAATTAAGACTTGGGCTGTATCGTCGCAGGTGACAACCGTGGCTGTTCCGCCGTCTATTGTTCCAGTGGCAATTTCCGCATCTCCGGTTATATCCACATAAGCCGGGAAGGTAACAAGTACCTGGTCGCCCACATCAAGGGCAAAGGGAGTCGTTAAAGTTATCGTTGTAACACCGGCTGTGCCAACTACTGAGTTCGCGCCAAAAGTGATAGCGGCAGTGGCATCAACAGCGGCAGT
>MFGA01000011.1 GCA_001778095.1 Candidatus Falkowbacteria bacterium RIFOXYA2_FULL_38_12 | reverse complement strand
GTTTTCTCATTCTGATTAATTTCATCCAAAACCACCCGAACTCTTTTAGCTTCGCGTTCTTTGATAACAATAATTTTATTAAAATCCGGCTCCTCGTAGACTTTACCCTCTTCCACTTCGCCCTCAATAATCTGGTCGTCCGAAGTATAAACATAATCGTCCAAAGTAGTTTTTATCCTTTTGATTTTAAAAGGTGTTAAAAACCCATCGTTTACGCCTTCTTTGAGCGAATAAGTATAAACCGGCTCGCCAAAATAGCGGTAAGTATCAACGTTGTCTTGTCGTCTTGGTGTAGCGGTAAGCCCTAGCTGAACAGCCGGTGAAAAATAATCCAAAATACCACGCCAGTTACCTTCGTCATTTGCTCCGCCTCGGTGGCACTCGTCAATAATGATAAAATCAAAGAAGTCGGTTGGATAATCACCAAAATATGGTGTTCCGTCCGGACCACTCATAAAAGTTTGAAAAATCGTGAAAAAGACACTGCCTCCTGTCGGCACTCCGCCTTTTTTACGAATATCTAAAGGATTGATTCTCACTAGCGCGTCTTTATCAAAAGCGGAAAAAGCATTAAATGCTTGATCGGCTAAAATATTACGATCGGCTAAAAACAAAATTCGCGGCCGTCGCGCGCCATCTCGCTTCAGATTCCAGCGAGTTTGAAAAAGTTTCCAAGCAATTTGGAAAGCAATAAAAGTTTTGCCAGTGCCGGTTGCCATGGTCAAAAGTATCCGGTCTTTTTCTTCCGCTACCGCATTTACAACATTATTGATAGCAATTTCTTGATAATAACGCTTGCCGTATTCGCCTTCGTTTGGCACGCTGGCAAATTTCTCTTTCCATTCATTCCAATCAGAAACCTGTCCTGAACTTGTCGAATGGAAAGTTTTATTCCAAAGCTCGTCTGGCGTAGGAAAATCAAGCGCACTTTTTTCCTCTCCGGTCGCTAACGACATTTCATAAATCTCTTTGCCGTTGGTAGCATAAGTATAATTAATTTGTAGTTTTTCAGCATACGCTTTAGCCTGCGCCACTCCCTCGCCCACTTCCAAATTTTCCGCCTTGGCCTCAATTACTCCAATCTTTTGATTTTTATATACCAAAACATAGTCGGCAATTTCCGGCTTGCAACGCGTTCCACCTGTTTGAATTTTGCCGTCAGTAATGCGAAATTCGCGCAAGACTTTTGATCCTTCAACTTCGCCCCAGCCGCTCGCTTTGAGTTTCGGATCAATATATTCGGCTCTTGTTTCTGATTCGTTCATATTAATTTTTTATTTTCTATACCGCGTAGTCCTACCCATACCAATTTTTTCTATTTTTTTCATTTCAATTAATCGATTTAATGCTTGATTAACGGTCGGTCGCAAAACGCCCGTTTTCTTAACAATTTCTCCGGCAGTTATTTCCGAAACTCCCAAAAGACAATTCCAAACTAAAAGTTGATTGGGGGAAAGGATTGTTTCCATTCTCTCAGCGGAAAGCATTTTGATCGCCATCTGCGCTTGTTTCTCCAAAACTCCAAGAAAATATTCCAGCCAATTTGCGACATTCTCTTTTTTCCCCTCAAAAGTTTTCTGACTTTTTCGCAAAGCCAGATAGTATTCAGATTTACTATCCTCAATTATCTTTTCGTGTGAAACGTAGGGCACAAATCCATAACCCAATTTCAAGAGCAATAAATTTGTTAGGATCCGCGAAAGCCGCCCATTGCCATCTTGAAACGGATGAATTTTCAAAAATTCTACCACAAAATTTCCGATGATTAACAGCGAATGATATTTTTTTTCTGCCAATGTTTCTTGCGTCCAAATCACCAATTCCTGCATTTGTTTCGGGGCGAGGTATGCCCGAGTCGTTTCAAAAACCACGCCAATCGGTTTTCCGTCTGCGTCAAAAACCGAAACATCATTTTCTATTTTTTTATAATCCCCCCTATGTCTTGCATCTTTTTCCGCATATTTCAAAAGCTCTTTATGCAAATGCTTAATCGAGCTTTCGCTAAAAGGAATCGTTTTCCAAGACTCAAATACATTTTCCAAAAGTTCATAATAACCTTGCACTTCTTGTTTATCCCGATCGCGAAACTTATTGATATTCAAACCTTTGATAAACTTCTCCACATCCTCATCAGACATTCTCGAATTCTCAATTCGCGTGGATGCGCCTGAAGAAGTAATTAAAACGGATTTTTTTAAACGCCCTAAAAGCTGAGGCGAGAGATTCACCCCTTGTGACCAATGACCTTTTATTTCATCAATTTTAGCAATTTTTGATAAAATATCCGGCGTAATATTTTCTATTCTTTTAGTCAAATTAGCCATTTTATTATCGTATATTATAACTATATTAGATTATATTAGATTATATGAGATTTGTCAATTTTTCTATAATTCCCCCGCAAAAGCTTTCTTCAAAACCGACTTTTTCAACTCTTCCAAATCCACTAGTTTTTGTTTATAAATCGCTTCCAGTTTTTTGGTTTCAGCAGAAAGTTTATCAAGTTTGGCAACTATGGATTTTTGTTCGGAAATTGATTTCGGTACAGGAATAGAAAAATTAACTAATGTTTTTATTGGTAACTGGGGCTGTGCGGCACCTGATACATATTTCTTAATTTGAGTTTTCATTATTCCTGACTGGAAAATTGCAAAAAGATATTCGGGGATAATTAATTTAGTATTTGGACGAAAAATCAACATTCCAGAATTTATTCTTATATTCTCAAAAAGAACATTTCCATTATATACGGCAATATTTCCAATTGTCCCGCGTGTCGTAAGTAATACATCATTTCTTTTTAATTTCCCGTTACCAAGCACATTATCCTTCTTTTCGGTAATAAACATTGTGGTTTTAAAATCAAATCCGTTCGGTCGTACATTCTTTGTATTTAGAAATAGACAATATCCTTCATTATGAAAATCTGATTTTTTTGGGTAATTCTTGCCTCGATCACCATCTATAATCTGAAACAAGCTCTTATCTCCGAGTTTTTTCTGCTCAGCATCATCTGTAAATACGCTCTGCAAATACGATTCAAAAAGCTCTTTTGAATTATTTAGATTCTTTTCAGCGTTTTCCTTTGCTTTAGTTGTCTTCTCGAAAACTTCATCCAAAATTTTCACAATGCGGTGTTGTTCGGGGATGGATTCTGGATAAGAAATCTCGATATTTCCTATCACTGGCAAATTTAGAGATGGATACTTATGATCCTGAATTAAGTCTTGAGCTTTAACTTCTTGTAAAAAATAAAATAAATAATTATTGTTTAAAACTTTTTCATCAGTTTTTATTGTCGCCAAGTGACTGGAAACATAGCCATCTATGCCCAAAACAACTCGATGATTGAGAAAGGTCGAAGCGCCACTCTTTGGCAAAAGAATTGTTCCTTTATTGAATAATTTTAAACCCTTAATCCCTTTGTCATTAAGGTAATCAGAGGATTTTGTAATTCTTCCAATATGAACTTGACCAATATCGGAAGTTCTAAAAAATGGATAAATTCCATCAATAAAATACTCCCTTTTTTGTGGAGCGGAATTGCCAGCGCCAATATCACAAACCTCGCCGAGTTTTTTTGTTTGCCAGTTAGTCATGTTTTATATAGAATTAAAAATATTTTTAAAAGCTTCAATTTCCTCATTCGATGGTGAATACAGTTCAGAAACTTTCTTTTTATATTCACCATTATAAATATTTTTAAATCGCGTTTTTTTAACATCATCTAAACTAAACGCCCTGATACCCATTTCATTTTGATACACAATCTCCAAGGAATTTATAAAGTCACAATCTAATTCATTAATAGCCAAATCGCTAAGTGATTGTTTTAACGCGGTCAAGAATGGTTTAGGAAGAAGGGCATCCTCGATTGCGCATTTCTCGGAATAATTTTCAAGATTATTTATTATTTTTATATTTCCGTCACTGTCACGACTTATCCTTTTTAAATTATCTCCCTTCACATCTTTGAGATTAGCTGCCTTTTCAGGATCGGTATCAATTAAAAAGATAACATTTTCAGGTTTTCTGTCTACTCTGAAATAATAATCGGTAAAAATCTTATACAATCGAACAACCTCATCTATACCCCTCACTGGAATAATTTTATATTCCGAAAAATGTTTTGTAATAAAATTGCAATCACTTATCCCCTCGCATACAATAAACTTTTTGCCTGGTTCTAATTCGGCCCACGATCCAAGAGAAGAAAGAAAATCAAACATCATTCTCATTTCATAAGGAACTTTTAAGCGAGCGCTATTTTCTAAAAATTTTTCAATATTACTTGATGTTATTTCCTTACCGCTACCAGTTTCTTTGAATAGGGTTGCATTGCCATCTAATAATTGGGTAATCCAACCATACCAGTGAGTAGTAAATAATATACTCGAACCATTTTTAGATATTTTGTACAAATTATCGAATTGCTGAATTCGAGTACTTGCATCGACCGACAACTCGGGCTCATCTATTGCTAAAATAATTTTCTTCTTTTCGATTTTATCTAAATTGCCTATCATCACTAAAATAAAATCAAGTAAAGCACGCCTACGCTGCCCCGAGCTCATATCAGAAATGCCAATGTTTTTGTCTTTTATTTTTTTGCATAATTCTCGATTATTAAAAAGTGCCTGTGTAGCAAGTTCGCTAATATGCTTTTCGGAAATTTTAGATATAGCCCCAGTTTTTAAATTTTTATAATCATACTTGGAATCAGTATCTTGAAGTTTTTTAACAATTTTTTCTTTCAAATATTCTTCAAGCTTATTATTAATAATATCCGAGAGTTTTTTTTCAACTCCATTTTCATCAATTTTTAAATTCTCCAAAATTCCCGCTATCTCACTTACCACGTCAGATCCCTTTATAAACTCCAATGTTTCAGAGCTAACATCCGTGGTATTATCGATATCTACTTCTGCTTTAATGTAGACATATCTAAAAGAATTTAATATTAATTTCCTTAATTTTTCCGCAAGACTATTCTCATCAACAATAGTACCATCAAAAATTTTAATTGAGCCATCTTGAGAGAAAGCGCAAGATGCATATAAAATATCCTCTGATTCATTAATGTTAATTTTATCACTTATATAGTCAACGAGAGTTTTAGAATAATCTTTAATCTTATTAATATCTATGGCAACAAAATCTGAATTAGGCAATTCATTCTCAGCAAAACTTACAATAGGTGCGACTGTACAACTACTTTGACCCTTTTTACCAGTTTTATTTCTTACCCAGTGCTGATTTTTAAAAAATGAATTAAGAGCTTCCAACACAGCGCTCTTGCCTACGCCATTTTCACCTATAAAGCCGACAAAATTTTTTTGATCAAAAAATAATGGAATTACCACAGTAGATTCGTAACACTTATAATATTTCATCATTACTCCAATTATTTTCATAAAATTTTGTTAATATTTTTAAAAATATTTTTATTCTCCTCATCCAATTTCTTCATCTCCTCCCCGTCTTCGCTAAAGCTACGGATGGACACGGCAAAATTTCCTTCAGTTCTCTTAAAAACCGCCTAGTTATTTTTGTTCGGATTTTAAAACTAATTATTTTAACTTCTTAATCTTGTCAGCTTTTTTAATTCGTGTTTTAGCTTTGCCAACACCATCGGAGGCAGGTAAGTTCTCTGGCATTGTGCCACCCAAATTTGAAATCGTATTGCGGACTTTTTGACCGACTTCATAATGCGTTAAATTAGCGCTGGTTTCACCCTGAATATTTTCTCTCCTGATTTTGGCGTCAGTTTGCGTCGCGCGAAATAAATTTGCCGCTAACTCCTCGCTCCCCATATGATCTAAAATATGTTGAGATTTTTTTAAACCTTTCTTTTGATGAATGTCCTGCATAGTCAACCCGCCATAAAGACCCTTATACCCATAATTCTGAAAAATTGCGTAATTTGCAACCCCGGCTTTTGAAGCAGCTTGCGATAAACTTTTATTATGTTTCTTCATTTCTTCCCGCAAGAAGACACGCTTATTATCCTCAATCAAATTGTCTGCTTTTTCTTGTCTTCTGGTCTGAATAGCGAAGTATGTTTGGCCTTTGGCTACGACTACTTTAGTTGGATCAGAATTTTGAACTATCAAGTAACAGGCATAGCGCGAAAGATACATTGTTTCTATTGGTTTTTCTGCTCCTGAACCTATTTTGACCATTTCGTCGGCTTCAACGAAATGGTTGTGGATAACTTCCCCACTATTTTCACAGGCTGTTTTTGCTTTTTCAATTACTCCTAAAAAATTTCTATAATCGGTATATTCCAAGGCTTTTGCTAAGTCCCTGGACGACCAATATTCTCGACCATTATTATCTGTTCGTTTAATTAATTCAAATTGATTTTGGCTCATATATTTTAAATTATTTTCTTAATATTGTTTAAAATTTTATTACTTTCTGAATCCAGTTTATTCATCTCCCCTAAAATCTCTTTTGGCTCTCTCAAAACCATCTCGTCATTCTTATTTGGATTTTTTACGGATAAATCAAAAGTATTTTGATCAACATTTTTCACATCTATTGACCATGAATTTGTGCTGTCCGTCTTCATTTTTTGTAACTCCACAAATTCCGCCAAATCGGTTTCACTTAAGGGCTGACCTTTGCCGAGATTGCGAGCGAGATTAAGTTGATAAAACCAAACTTTTTCCGTAGACACTCCCTTGTCAAAAAACAAAACCACTGTTTTTACACCAGCGCCTTGCCCGGCAAATCCAAAACCGTGTGAAGATTACAATTTTCCAAAAGCAATTTGCGAAGCGAGACTGAAGCATTATCCGTATTGGAAAGAAAAGTATTTTTGATAACAATACCGGCTTTGCCTCCGGCTTTAAGAATCTTTATAAAATGTTGAAGAAATAAATTATCGGACGAGCTAGATTTAATTGGAAAATTTTGCTGTAATTCTGTGCCAATTTTTGCGCCAAAAGGAGGATTCGCTAAAATAATATCAAAACGATCTTTTTCTTGAATATCATTGATGTTTTCCGCTAGCGTATTCATATGGCGAATATTCGGCGCTTCAATGCCGTGCAAAATCATATTCATAATGCCGATGATGTAGGCGAGGGATTTTATTTCTTTTCCGTAAAAAGTTTGGCTCTAGACCAGATAACTCTATGATACAATGGAGTTATGTGGCTAAGTAAAGCGAAAATTTCGCAATACAAAATTAAAAAAAT
>MFGA01000010.1 GCA_001778095.1 Candidatus Falkowbacteria bacterium RIFOXYA2_FULL_38_12 | reverse complement strand
TTTGGATCGTATTTGATTCTTTATACTATTAACCCTGACTTGGTGAGGTTTGCGGCGATAAAGATTAAGGTGGTGGAGAATATGCCGATCCCCGAAGGAAATTTTTCCATTGGATCAGAAAATCCCAGAGATCCAGAAAACAGAGGTGAATATGAAGTTATAGCCAGAAGAATTGCGGAAGAATATAGCATTAATGGTTGTCTTTTCGCCACACAAATAGGAATGGAATCCGGGTGGGATCCAAGCGCTCATTCTGATTGTTGTTATGGTTTAGGGCAAGTCCATTGGAATAACGCAAGAAACATTTTATCTCGTAATCGAGGAGAGATTACTCAAAGACATTCTCAAGGATGTCCTACTTGTCCCCAAGGAAACGCTACGGAAGAAAATATTGGTCAATGGTTGATGAACGATTCTGAAGGAAATTTAATAATCGCTGCGATATTAAAAAGAGAAGCCTTAAGATCAGCAGCTAACCCAGTCGCCGCTACGGCTATTTACGGAATGGGACCAGCCGCATACAACTCTTACGTCAGAGGTGCCCCATGTACACCAACAAGATTTTCGGAAGAAGAATTACTCGAAAGAATGCAATCGGAAGCAAACATAGACACTATCATTTCTCAATCATGTATTCCACTACCTACGTGGCCAATGACTGACACTCGGAATTCCACGAGAAGTTGCCCTGGCTCAAATAGATGTTGTCGATCAAATTCTGGCACATGCGAACAACCGGCGTATTCTCCACAAGGAAGAATTGGCGTTTGTCAGGGTGGCTCTAGAAATAATCAAAGATGCATTGCTGTTGCTGGTGGCGTTGACTATTCGCGGAATTACCTAAGAATAGCTCAACGTTGTGCTAGGGAAGAATAGATATGATAAACAAACTAAACACAATCTTCGAATGCTCCAAATGCGGCGCGCAATCCACAAAATGGGCTGGGCGCTGTTTAGAATGTGGCGCCTGGGGAAGCCTGGAGGAAGTTCAAAGTGAAAAGTCAAAAGTGAAAAGTTTAGAAAAAATTCCAGTGGGAAAAGTCATAAATTTTTCCGAAATTACCGGCAAGGATTTTCTAAGAATAGAAACCGGCATTGGCGAATTTGACCAAGTTTTAGGTGGCGGGATTGTCCCGGGGTCTTTGATTCTTTTGGGTGGCGAGCCGGGAATCGGCAAATCAACTCTTGTCGCGCAACTGGCGGCGATTTCAAAAAATAATATTTTATATGTCTCGGGTGAAGAATCGGCCGAACAAATAAAAATGCGGCTTGACCGCTTAAAATTAAATACTTCTTCTCTGCAATTTTTGGGTGAAACCAATATTGATATAGTTTCTTCAACGATTAGAAAAATAAATCCTTCGATCGCTATTGTTGACTCTATCCAAACAATGGCGACTGCCGAACTTCCTTCCGAAGCCGGAAGTGTCAGTCAAGTCCGCGCTTGCACTGTAAAACTTTTGGAGGTTGCCAAGACTAACAATATCCCAATTTTTATAATCGGCCACGTGACTAAAGATGGCCAAGTTGCCGGACCAAAAACTTTGGAGCATTTGGTTGACACTGTTTTATATCTTGAAGGTGATCGTTTTCACGCCTATCGCCTGCTCCGCACTGTCAAAAATCGTTTTGGCTCAACTGACGAAGTGGGAATTTTCGAGATGACCAGCCTCGGCCTTACTGAAGTAAAAAATCCCTCCGCTCTTTTTTTGGAAGAAAAAAATGAAAATCTCGCCGGCTCGGCAACAACTTGCGTCATGGAGGGCACTCGCCCATTGCTCGTTGAGATTCAATCGCTTGTCGCCAAAACTTATTTTGGTTATCCGCAAAGAAGATCGGCCGGTTTTGATTTGAATCGTCTTCAACTTTTAATCGCCGTGCTGGATAAAAGAGCAAAGATAAATTTGGGCATGCATGATGTCCACTTAAATGTTGCCGGCGGATATAAAATTCAAGAGCCTGCTTGCGACCTAGCTGTTGCCGTAGCTATTGCGAGCGCCCTAAAAAATAAACCTATTCCCAAAGATATTGTTGTCTTTGGCGAAATTGGCCTGGGCGGAGAAATTCGTTCAACTTCCCAAATTGAAAAAAGGATAAACGAGGCGGAAAAAATGGGATTCAACGAGATTATCACTCCGAATTTTAAAAAACACGGGGAGAGTAAAATAAAAGTTACTGTTGCTAAAAACATTGAAGAGGTGTTGAGGTATTTGGAGATATAAAATTCACTCCAAGTGTACATCCCTCTCAAATTCGCTCAACTTTTCTTTGAGATCTGGAAAATTTTCTAATTCCGGGTCTTTTTTTATTATTTCTTCAGCCGCTTCTTTCGCCTCTTTGGCAATTTTACAGTCCGCTAAACTCGCAATCTTTAACTCCAAAACTCCCGATTGCCGTGTCCCCCAAACCTCCCCTGGTCCCCGCAAAGTCAAATCTTTTTCCGCTAAGGCAAAACCATCGTTACAGTTGACCAGCGCCTCCAATCTTTCCATTGTCTCGCTCCCCTCTCCGCCCGAGAAAAGCAAACAAAAAGATTGATTACCCGACCTACCGACTCGCCCCCTAAATTGATGAAGTTGAGCAAGTCCAAATCTCTCCGCTCCTTCTATTATCATGATTGTGGCATTAGGTACGTCAATCCCGACCTCTATCACGGAAGTGGAAACTAAAATATTTATTTTATTCTCTAAAAAATTTTTCATCACTTCTTCTTTTTCCGCACTCTTCATTTTTCCGTGCAAAATCCCGATTGATAATTCCGGAAAAATTTCTTTTTGTAAAACCTCAAATTCGTCTTTGACCGACTTCACTCCCAATTTATCCGAAGGATCAATTAGCGGACAAATGATAAAAATCTGCCGTCCTTTTTTTATTTCTTGTTTTACAAAATCATAAGCCAAATGCCTTTTCTCATGAGAAACAATTTTTGTAAATATTTTTTTCCTACCCACTGGCATTTCGTCAATTATTGATAAATCCAAATCCCCATAAAAAATCAAAGACATTGTTCTCGGTATTGGCGTTGCTGTCATTGATAAAAAATGCGGACTTATACCCTCTTTTTTATTATGAATCGCCATCCTCTGCCCTACCCCGAAGCGGTGTTGCTCATCAACAATAGCCAAGCCTAAATTATTAAATTCCATCCCCTCTTGGATAAGCGCGTGCGTGCCTATAATAAGTTGAGAATTATTAATTATAAATTTTAAATCAAGTTTTTTTTCTTCTCCGTCGTGCGCCAATATTCCTATCTCGTAATTCATCATCTTATTACTCCTCGTCAAAAGACCAATTTTAATATTCAATTTATCAAATAATTTACAAAAACTCTTAAAATGCTGGCCAGCCAAAATTTCCGTCGGCACCATTACAATCGCCTTCTTGCCATTTAAAATAACGTTTAAAACAGCAATTGCTGCGACAATTGTTTTTCCCGAGCCCACATCGCCCTCGAGCAACCGGTTCATGGGATGATTATTTTCCAAATCTTGCAAAATTTCCCAAGCCGCTTTTCTCTGCGCGTCTGTTAGCTGAAACGGCAAAGAACTGACGAATTTTTTAGTTTCTTCCTCGTAAAAATTTATTACCGGCGCTTTTGTTTTTAACAAATTTATTTTTACTAAAGTATTTCTTAATTGGACCAAAAATAATTCATCAAACTTCAATCTTCTTTTTGCCGATTCCAACTTAAACTTATTATCCGGAAAATGTATTTGGCCAAGCGCGTCTTTCAAGTCAACTAAATTAAATTTTGCTTTAATATTTTTCGGCAACCAGTCTTCAATTTTCTCCGCCAAAGGAATAATCAGTTTAACCAAAAAACGTATCTGCTTTTCAGTTAAATTTTCCGTCACCGAATATATTGGCACAATTCTGGCCGTATGCGTCGTTTCCCCTTCTCTATTTATTTTTTCATAGGATGGCGATGTAAGGTGGAGTCCAAAACGATCCAGGTCAACCTTCCCTGATAAAAAAATCTCATCGCCGATTTTTAAAGTCTTTGCCAAATATGGTTGGTTAAACCAAACTACTTTTATTGATCCGGAATTATCGGAAACCAAAGCCTCGGTAATATTTTTTCTCTTAAAAAAACTCCGGGTATTTTTGATCAGTTCCACTCTTGCTCGGCAAGTGGCAACCGTTCCATAGGACAATTTCGCGACAGAAATAACATTGCTCCAATCTTCATGGCGAAAAGGAAAATAAAAAAGAAGGTCTTTCGCGGTTTTAAGACCTAACTTTTGCAATCTCTGGGCGGTTGTTTTGCCAACTTTGGAGAGGATTTCAATTGGTGAATCAAGGTTTATCATTAAAATAAGCTAACTTTATTCTTTAATTTTAGCTTATTCTGGGATATTTTTCAAAGATTAGCCTCCACCTAGCAAATTCAAAAAAATAGGTTATAATAGAAATAATAAAGACTAACAAAATATGCTCAATAGCAGAACAAAATACCTACAAATAGCCTTTAACCGCTCTCTTTTAGAGGTTCAAGCGATGATTAGCCTTCTTCCTCCCTCGGAAAAGATTATTATTGAAGCTGGAACTCCTTTTATAAAACAATACGGCGTAAATGGAATCAGCTCTCTGAAAGCCTGGTGGAGTCAAAAGGTAGGCATTAGCTCATATATTGTCGCTGACTTAAAAACAATGGACAGGGGCGGAAGCGAAGTGAGGGCAACGGCAATGGCCGGAGCAAGCGCCACAACTTGTCTTGGGCTCGCACCCATAGAAACTATTGATGAATTTATCAAAAAATGCGAGGCCAGCAATATAGATTCCATGATTGATATGATGAATATCACCTTTCCGTTTGAAATATTACAGAAGCTAAAAAAACTGCCGAACATTGTTGTTCTACACCGTGGAGTCGATGAAAATAATAATAAATCAAAAAAAATACCCCACGAACAAATAAACAGAATTAAGGGGGCTTATGGAAATATATTAATTTCAATCGCCGGAGGAGAAACTATTCGCGATGTCACGAGAACATTTTTTAATAACGCTGATATTGCCGTTGTCTGGCGTTCTTTTTATGAAAATCCCAAAGAAACCGCCCGTCTAGCTGAAGAGTTCTTAAAATCGGCAAGATAACAATACTATTTTATGATTTTAGAAAGAAGAAAAAAATATCTTCAAGTAGCTTTAAACAGCACTCTTGGCGAAGCAAGGGAGATAATTTTTCAATTACCAATTTCCGAGCGAATTTTAATTGAAGCGGGCACTCCCCTTTTGAAAATTTACGGCACAGAGGCTATTTCAGAGATAAGGGCAATGACGTCAGATTCAACCTATATTATCGCTGATAATAAATGCGCCGATCTTGGCGCAAGGGAAGTTGAAATGATGGCGACGGCAGGCGCAAATGCGGCGACTTGCCTTGGCGTCGCGCCGATTGAGACAATTGATAGCTTTATTGATGAATGTAAAAAATTTAAGATTGATTCCATGATTGACATGATGAATATTGAAAATCCTCTCATGATTCTAAGAAAATTAAAAAAAATTCCGGATGTTGTTATTTTGCATCGCGGAGTTGATGAAAGCGAATTTAAAAAAGAAAAACAAATCCCCTATTACCAAATAAAACAAATCAAGGGAAGCTACAATAATATTTTAATCTCCGTGGCGGGTGGAGATACTATCCGGGAAGTTCAACGGGCAATTTTTAACGAAGCTAACATTGTTGTTGTTTGGAAGAATTTTTATCGCCCGAGTACGGAAACCGCAAGTCTCGCTGAAGAATTTTTAAAAAATATAAAATAAAAACACCTTTTAGCTATTCCTCCCCCTTGATGGGGGAGGTTAGGAGGGGGTGAAAATCAATTAATTCACCCTCCCCTAGCCCCTCCCCTCAAGGGAGGGGAAAACATAGAGGTGCTTTATTTCTTCATCAAACTTCTAAACCCTTCCAAAATTTCCACCGGCAAGGCAAAAATAACCGTTTTGGATGGATCCGGATTTATTTTTTCAATAGTTTGCAATGTTCTCATGGAAATACCGCCCTGCGTATTACTCAAAACTCCGGCCGCTTGAGCTAAACGTTCGGCCGCTTGAAACTCACCCTCGGCTCTAATGATGACCGCGCGTCTCTCTCGCTCCGATTCTGCTTGTTTGGCCATTACGCGCTTCATATCTGCCGGCAACTCTATATCTTGAATCTTTATATCTGTCACGTTTATACCCCATGCTGTCGTGGCCTCATCCACGATTTTTTTAATCTCTTCTGCTGTTTTTTCTCTTTCCGACAACAAAGAATCAAGTTCAATGCCACCGATAACATCGCGTAATGCCGCTTGAGCGTATTGCGAAACAGCTTGAGTAAAGTTCTTAATATTTAAAATAGCATTTTCCGCCGATTCAACTTTAAAATAAACAACCGCGTTAATCCCCACCGGAACATTATCTTTTGTAATTACTTCCTGTTGAGGAATCTCCGTTGTCGTGATACGAAGATCAATTTTAATCATTCTTTGAATCACCGGTAATATCCAAGTTAATCCCGGCTGTCTTGTGCCGGTATATTTTCCAAGAGTCAGGACAACCGCTCTTTCGTATTGATCAACAACTCGAAGACCGGTTATCAAAAAAAATAAAACTACGCCGACGATCCAAAAAATAATAGTAGAACTCATATTTTTTTGTTTATGAATTAATCTTATAATTTAATTAGTCTTACAATTGCCCTCGAGAGGAATCGAACCTCTATTGCAAGCTCCGCAAGCTCGCGTTCTATCCGTTGAACTACGAGGGCCCAATCTATGACGGGAGGCTCTTTATCTCGAACCACTCTCCCCTTTAAATCTATAACAAAAAAATGCCTCTGTCCACCACGTCCAAGACACAGGTTTATTGTGGGACTCAGTAAACAATTAATCTTTCAAGTTTTTGTTTACTGAACGAGTTGGTTAACCTAAGCCTTGGACGTGGTGCAAAACATTCGTCGCTCCAATTATATTTTTAACAACCTGCTTAATTCATCTCCGGTCAATTCCTTGTCGTGAGTCAGATCTTCTTTTAAAAATTTCAACAAAATTTCTCTTACTTTAACCGGATTTTGATCCATTAGGTCAACTGAAAGACTCGGCCTCAAGCCTTTTAAGTCAAAATATAAAGTTTTTATCTCCGGTGGTTGATAAATTATCCAAAAATCTTTTAGATCCGCCCACGGCTTTGCCTTTTTTCCTATCATTATCCCGTCCTCGAAGATTGAAAAACTGATCATTTCAGGATTACCGAGATTGTGGGAAATAATTATCACGGCAAAAATTACCACAAGAACTCCGAGCAAAAAATTTACCGTATAAATAGAATATCCCAACACAGCAAGCGATATTACTGCCAGCCAGATATACCAACCGGTTGATCTTTGATATTTGGTATATTCGGGAATTTCCCAAGAAATTAGCTTCTTTCCATGATCTACTTTATTTGTTTCCTCCGACATAAAATTTAGATTAAATGTTTATTAATAAAAGCTCGTCCAGAACCGGATTTTAAATATTTTTCAAATTGAAAAGCTTTATATTTATTATTAATTACAAAATAAAAATCTATCTTGACTGGTAATCTATTTTTTGTAGCAGGAATATTTCCCCGTTGATGCCTTTTGATTCTATCTCTGAGATCTTCTGTACAACCAATATAGAAACCATCATTACATTTTAGACTATAAATGTAATACATCTATTTTTCTTCATTATAATTGTCCCGCTTTCGCTCATCTTTCGACGGACTTCGTCACGTCGAAGCCGAGCTCCAGCGCGGCGAAGACGGTGTTTTTTGATTGATGTTCGAACATTTTTTGAGCAAAACCCCCAATAAGGAAGCCAGCCCCGCCGTCGCTCGGAAACCTCGCCACCCCGCAAAAAAGTTTTCTTCACAATTTTTGATTTGTGCGCGCCGATTTTTTTCTTCTAAAAGGAAAAGAAAACT
>MFGA01000009.1 GCA_001778095.1 Candidatus Falkowbacteria bacterium RIFOXYA2_FULL_38_12 | reverse complement strand
AGATAAGCTTCCCCTAGGGGCAGGAGATTCATTTTTTAATCCACCGGCATGGCTTTCAAAAGAAAAGATAAAAATGGTCTTGAAAGAAATTTTAGACGACCTTGAACCAATTGTCCGCTTGCCTAAGGGAATGGTGAAAGGGGCAATTTCCATTCAAGAAAAAATAAGAGAACTGAAAGACATTGTTCGTCGGGATATTGAATTTTCTTTTCAGTCAATAGTTAATAAAGCAAAAAATAAAGTTGAAGTTATTGTTAATTTTCTCGCTCTTCTTGAACTTTTAAAACAGCGAGTTATTACAGCGAAGCAGGATAAAATGTTTGGGGATATTAGCATTAAAAAAGGGGAGTAGATATGGACAGTCAAGAAAATTTGAAAATATTAGAAAAAATACTTTTAACTATAAAAGATAAGTCTATTTACGGTCCGGTTTTACGTCCTCATTTTAATGATATTGGGATTGAGGCTTGGTGTTCCGGAAGTAAAGATACTCTCGGTTTTGCAACAAACACTTTTCTTATCAATATAATATTTAATGGGGGAGAAAGGGCATATTGGATAATCGACAAGGCAGAATTAAATAAAAATTATTTGTGGTTTAAAAAAAATACCAAAAAAGTATACGAACATTTTTTATTTTGGCAAGAAGAAGCAAAAGAATTTATTAATCTTATCGATAAAATAGCGGAGAATAAATTTGAACCGTTAGTAGAGTCATATCAACTAATCGTAGAAAAATTTCATTATGAATTTGGAAGAGCTACAATTCCCGAAGCACCGTCAATGGTCGGCGAGAGAGATATAAATAAAATAAAAGATAAATATAAAATTTCTGACGAAGATTTATTTATACTCCTGAAAGAGCCTCATTTAAGTTTTTTAGCGGAAAATAATCTTGGTCTGTTGCGTATTGCCTTTGCGGTTGGAAATCAACTGGCTAATACTTATGAGTCTCTTAATAATAAAATTAAACAATTGATAAAAGTTCATCGAGATAAATATTTTTGGATAGAAAACGGTTATTATGAACATAAAAAAGTTTCCGGGAGAGAATTTTGGAAAAACGCTCAAAATCTCGTTAAAGGTAGAGATCAAAAAAAGATTAAAGAAGAGATAAATGGGTTGGAAAATTATGAGTTAATGACAAAAATAAAAAAAGCAGAATTGATAAAAAAATATTCAATGTCAAAAAAAGACGCAGATTTTTTAAAGATATTTCCTATGATGATTTGGTGGCAAGACGCTAGAAAAAAGACTGGTTTATATATGAATTATGCAGTAGGTGTGATAATGGAGGTAGCCGCTAAAAAATTCAGAGTTCCTTTTATTGATTTGCATTTTATGATTGCGCCGGAGTTTATACAATTTTTAAAATTCAATGGTAAATATGATAAAGAAGAAATAGTGCGACGCCAAAAATTATTTATATCCATCAATGATGATAAGGGGGAAAGGGTAATTTTATCAGGAAATAAATATTTGGCATTTGCCGAAAAAATTATTGCCCAGGATATTGAAAATAAAGAAAGTATTTTAAGAGGTATTGCGGCGTCGATGGGGAGAGCAAAAGGACGAGTAAGAGTTATTTTAAATCCGAAAGGAGCTAAATTCCAGAAAGGAGATATTCTAGTGGCGGGGATGACGAGACCTGAATATGTGCCTTTAATGAAAAAAGCCGCGGCGATTGTGACAGACGAAGGAGGTATTACCTGTCACGCCGCTATCATTTCCCGGGAGCTTAAAATTCCCTGTATTATCGGCACAAAAATTGCGACGAAAGTTTTGAAGGATGGGGATTTAGTGGAGGTGAATGCGGAAAAGGGGATAGCTAAGATTTTAAAAAGAAAGATATGATGATAAGCGGTCTAGTCAAAAAAGGAAAAGGAGTTGGGCGGACGTTAGGTTATCCAACGGCAAATATTGATTGCAATTTTGATTTGTCTGATGGCGTTTTTTACGCTTTGGTGCGAGTAGAAAATGTTTCACTGCCCAGTCTTCTGATTAAAGGTTTTATCCAACAAGGGATGGAAGTTCATATTATTGATTGGAGCGGAGATCTTTATGGTAAGGATATTGAGATTGAAGTTTTAGAAAAGTTGAGAGATATTATAAAATTTGATAAAGTAGACGAGCTTGTAGAACAAATACAAGGGGACATTATGGAAGCTAGGAAATATTTTAAGAATAAAATTTGATGGGGATTGCCACGTCCGCCCTTTGTGAAGGGCAGGATTCGCAATGACAACAAAGATATGTTCACAGGAATAATTGAGACAACGGGAAAAATTAAAAAAATTGATGGTTATAATAGAATTATAGAAGTGCAGAATTTTTTAGACGACATTAAGATTGGCGACAGTATTGCTATTAATGGGGTTTGCACCACGGTAATTTCTCTAGATCAAGATGAATTTACAATAGAGCTGATGCCCGAGACTTTGTGCGTGACAAATTTTAATGAAATCGGGGAAGGGGGCGAAGTTAATTTGGAAAAATCTTTAAAAATGAACGGGCGGTTGGATGGTCATTTTGTTTTAGGGCATGTGGATGGAGTAGGAAGAGTTTTGGAAATTAGAGAAGACGGAGAATTTATAGAAATAGTTATTAGCGCGCCGGAAAATTTAAGAAAGTATTTGGCTAAAAAGGGGACAGTCGCTGTAAATGGGGTGAGTCTAACCATATCGGAAGATTTGGGGGAGAGCTTTAAGATATCCTTAATAACGCACACTAAAGAGGTGACTAATTTTAAAAATATTAAAAAGGGAGACGCGGTTAATTTAGAAATAGATATGCTGGCAAGATATTTGGAGAAGTTGATTTCTTGACCTACTGTCATCCCCGCGAAGGCGGGGATCCACTCTCCTAAAAAAGTAGATTCCCGCCTTCGCGGGAATGACAAAACACAAAATATGAAAATCAATCAAGAAAAAAAGGAATTAGATGGAAGCAGATATAAAATTGGCATAGTAAAATCCAGCTATAATAAAGAAATTATGGATGGTTTGCTTGCCGGTTGTTTGAAAGGCTTAGGCGAATGCGGGATTAAAGAAAAAAATATTTATGTTTTGGAGGTGCCGGGCTCTTTTGAATTAGCAATCGGCGCGCAAAAATTAGCGGAAAAAGGAAAATATGATGGAATAATTTGTTTAGGCGCGATCGTGAAAGGGGAGACAAGGCATGATGAATATATTGCCAATGCTTGTGCCAATGGTTTGACGCAAATTTCTCTAAAGTATAATTTGCCGGTGATGCTCGGAGTTATTACCGTCTTAAATTTGGAGCAGGCCATAGCCCGTTCAAGAGACGACAACGATAATAGGGGTTATTTGGCGGCTTTGGCGGTGGTTGAATTGTTGAATAATTTAAAGAACATCTAAACAGAGAAATAAATAGTATGAATATTAATAAAAAAAATTTACTCTTGAAAAATGTGGAATATGTTTCTGGTTGGCAAGAAAAATACAACACCCTGTTTGTGGACGCCATTGCTCGGGCAACCATAAAGTATCCGCAAATAATCGGTAATAATGTAGAAGAATATTATTCCTTTATTGACCGCACAAATTATGTAGAAGTCTATTATACAAAAAAGGCTCAAGAAGCGATTGATATTACCCATGGGCATTATTTTACTAACAAAAGAAGAATAAACGGATTACTTAAAAATTACGATAGAATAATAAAACAATATAATTATTTATTGAAGAGTTGTCAAAAAATAAAGCTAAGAGAGGCAGAAAATCGCAATTTACTTAAATTTTATGATGTCTTTTTTCATTTTTTTATTTTCATGTTAGCTCATTATCGTTCAACCCGCCATGAAGCTGAAATAGAACCGACGATTATTATAAAAAAAATTATAAAATTTAGTTTTGTTTCAAATAAAGTGGACGAACTATTCGCATTAGTTTCCGAGTCGCCAAAAGCAAGTATTATAGAAAGAGAAAAAAGAGATTGGGTGAAATTGGTTTTAAAAAATAAATTTTTAGAATCAGAACTAGAATCTCATATTTACAGATATCCGAGTTTTTTTATAAATTTGTTGGATATTGATGAGATAAAGAATATTCTTAAATTGCGCGGAAAAGCAGATAAGAAAAATTTGAAAAATTTATTGAGGGAAGTAAGAGAAAAAGAAGATTTCTTAAAAAAATTACCGGCAAGGCAAAGATTTATTTATAAAAAATGCGGTAATAATGTTAAATTGATTATTTTCAGTAAAATGTTGCAACAATTTGGGTGGTACAGATTTGAAATTAAAAATCTATGGGCAGGCGCTGAGATTTTATTTATGCCATTTTTTGAAGAAATAGCAAGACGAATCAACGATTCGCTATTTAACATATTAAATTATTACACAATAGCAGAATTAAGAAACTCTCTTAAAAAAGGCGAAAAAATGTCAAAGCTGGAAATGGATAAAAGAAAAATTTGTTTTGCCATATTAGTTAAAAAGGGAAGATATTGTCTTGAATCTGGGCATAAAGCCTCAAAACTATTAAAAATTCCAAGAACATCGCTCAAAAAAGATGTAGACAAAATCGAAGGATCGGTCGCATACCCCGGTATTGTTAGAGGCTATGTGAAACAAGTATATCCGGATACGATGGGTAAAACTCTCTTTAATAGAGGGGATATTTTGGTTACAACAGCAACTCAACCATCAATGGTGCCTATTATGGCTAAGGCAGGAGCTTTTGTCACTGACTTTGGTGGTATTACTTCTCACTCTGCCATTGTCGCAAGAGAATTGAAAATACCGTGCGTTATTGGTACGAAAATTGGTAGCAGGGTATTGAAAAACGGAGATTATGTTGAGGTTAATGCCAACGAAGGTTTTGTTATTAAGTTGGATGCAAAAAATAAGGTAAAAAAGTAGCGTAGAAACTGTTTTTTTGTTAATATTATAAAAAATAAAATATGAGGGAAAAAAATATTGATGTTGATCATAAAAGTATTCTTCTGTTTAGTAAAATCTCCAAAAAAGACATAAACACCTGCGGAGGAAAGGGAGCGTCGCTGGGAGAATTAACTGGAGCCGGAATTTCCGTCCCGTCCGGTTTTGTAGTTTCCGCAGTGGTTTTCCGTAAGTTTTTAGAAGATAATGATATTAATGTGAAAATTGACGCTGTGCTTCGGAAGGTAAACCATAAAGATACAGCTTCAGTTGAGGAAGCATCTGAAATTATTAAACAGCTCATTTTATCCGTCCCGATAGAAAAAGTTTTAGCTAAAGACATAATTGATAATTTTAAAAAATTAAAAACTCCGTATGTTGCCGTTCGCTCGTCGGCCACGGCAGAAGATAGTAAAATTGATTCTTGGGCCGGGGAATTAGAGAGTTATTTAAACACCACAGAAAAAACTATTTTGGAAAATGTTAAAAAATGTTGGGCGTCCCTTTTTACTCCCAGGGCTATTTTTTATCGCTTGGAGCGGGGACTGGGAGGAAAGGAAGTTTTAGTGGCAGTAGTTGTTCAAAAAATGGCGCAAAGTGAAGTGTCGGGAATTTGTTTTACTGTGCACCCGGTCACAAAAGACAGAAATCAGATGATTATTGAAGCCGGCTGGGGATTGGGCGAGGCGATTGTTGGGGGATTGATCACTCCGGATAGTTATATTATTGATAAAAAGAATTTGAAAATTATTGATGTGAATATCAGCGAGCAGAAAAGATTTATTGTTAGAAACGGAGCGAAGGGGGCGACGATCGAAAAATCAGTTCCTCAAAAAATTTGCGATAAACAAAAATTAAATAGTAAGCAGATAATTGAGCTGGCAAAAATTTGCGCCAAAATAGAAAAACATTATAAAAAACCGCAGGATATTGAATGGGCTCTCGAGAAAAATAAATTTTATATTGTTCAAAGCAGACCTATTACTACACTTTAACTATGTCCGTCCTAAAATCTAAAATTGAAAGTCTCCTTTTTATCGCCGCGCGGCCGCTTAGTTTAAAAAAAATAAGCGAGCAAGTCGGAGAATCAAAAGAGGGAGTATTGGCAGTAATTTCTGAATTGGCCGATGAGTATAAAAAAGATGGTCGTGGCATCCAAATTTTGCAGATAGACGACGAATACCAGATGTCCACTAATCCGGAATCGGCGAAAATGATAAAAGACTTTTTAAAAGATGAAATGACGGGAGAGCTTACTCGTCCGGCGCTCGAGACACTGACAATTATTGCTTATCGAGGCCCCATTTCCAAGCCGGAATTGGAGCAGATAAGAGGGGTCAATTGCAGTTTAATTCTGCGTAATTTATTGATTAAGGGTTTAGCTGAAACTAAAACGGCGGGAGTCGGCGGAGAGGCTTTGTATAGTGTTACTTTTGATCTTTTGCGTCATCTCGGGATAACTAAAGTGGAAGAACTTCCTGATTATGATAAACTTAGCAAAAGCGAAATTTTAGACAGGATTTTAAATTTAACAGCGGAACCAATTGATAACCAACAAATTAGTGTTTAGATTTTTTATGATGTTTTCTTTAATTTTGGGAATAATTTTAATCTTTGCTCCGCAAATTATTGATGTACCCCAAATTTATACAGCCCCCAATTCGGAAACTGAAGATGTCGCCTCGGCCGAAAATAAGGCGGAGGAAATTTTAAACGAACAAAATAGTGGCGACAGTTTATCTTTGCCCAGCCTGCCAAGAGCCGGATTGCGCGTTCCGGAGAAAATTTCCGAGAGTAAAAGTTTGGGGATAGAAACAACGGCAAAATCAGCTTTAGTCTATGATGTGGCGACCGGAGCGATTTTATTCGAAAAAAATGCGGAAGAAAAATTATCTTTAGCCAGTATTACAAAACTAATGACTGCGTTAGTTTTTCTAGATACTAAATTTGATTGGAATAAAAAAATTAAATTAACAAAAGAAGACGACGAAGAGGGTGGAGTTTTTTATGCTCGCGCTCCCGAAGAAGTAAGGCTGGAAGATCTTTTTAATATGATGCTCGTGGGCTCCACAAATAACGCCGCTATGGCCATCTCGCGTTCAGTTGGTTTTAAAAGAGAAGAATTTATTCAAAAGATGAATGAAAAAGCAAAAGAGTTGGAACTCGACAGCTTATCTTTCGCCGACCCATCAGGTCTTGATCCAAACAATATGGGTACGGCCAAAGATGTTGCCAAGCTCGTTTTCAACGCATTGAGCAATGAAAAAATAAGAGAAGCAGTCGAGCAAAAAAGATATGTGTTTACTCTAGACGAAAGTAAAAAGACATATTACGTGAAGAGTACAGATGATTTACTTTCAGGATTTTTAAACGAAGCGCCGTATACGATAATTGGTGGAAAAACAGGGTATACGGAAGAAGCTGGTTATAATCTAGCCGTGGAGTTGGAGCGCGACGGACATAGGATTATTGTCGTAGTTTTGGGGAGCGCTTCCACTATTGATAGGTTTAATGAAGTAAAAGGTCTCTCCGTTTGGGCATTTGAAAATTATAAATGGTGATAAACAATAAACTCTAAATCCGAAATCCTAAACTCTAAACAAATCCAAAATACAAAATTCAAAACTATTTTTGTCATTTCGAGCTTGTCGAGAAATCCCATAATACTTCTTTAACCACAGTGTGAGATCCCTGTGCCACTCGCTGAAGCTTTAGCGACACGCGGTCGACAAGCTCGGGATGACGAATTGAAGTAATTCGTTTATAATTTTGAACATTAGATATTTGAATTTGTTTAGGATTTGGTGCTTAGGATTTAGGATTTTAATTAAGTATATTATGAAAATAGGAATTGATTGTCGGACAATTTTAAATCCCGGTTTTGGCGAGAATGCCGGAATCGGTCATTATACATATTATTTAGTCAATAAATTATTGGAACTGGATAAAGAAAACCAGTATGTTTTATTTTTTGATAATTTGTTGTCAAAAGACGCGGTGGAAAAGATGATTGGTGATAAAAAAAATGTGGAAATAAGATTTTTTCCTTTTCACAAATATAAACATTACTTGCCCTTTGTTTTTTCTCATATTCTAATTTCGGCGGCTTTGGAAAAAGAAAAATTGGATCTTTTTCATTCTCCGACCGGCAGTCTGCCTCTTTCTTATAAAGGAAAATCAATTGTGACAGTTCACGATTTGGCAATTTATCAACATCCGGAATGGTTTCCTTCCAATTTTTTGGTCGGTCAGAAATTTTCCACCAAAACCATAGTTCCAAAAAGTTTGAAAAAGGCTAAAAAAATTATTGCCGTTTCGCGATGCACAAAAAGAGATATTCAAAAAAACTTTAAAACAAAAGGGGATAAAATAAAAGTTATTTACGAAGGAGTGGAATTTCGCGATTTGCCGGCCAAAGATGGCGATACTTGCGGGGTTGTGAGTAAAATTTGTTTTGACGATTTAAAAGCGAAATACGGTCTTAAAGATAATTATTTATTTTTTCTGGGAACAATTGAACCGAGAAAAAATATAGAAGGAATAATAAAAGCATTTTGCGGTTTAATCAAAGATGACAAAGATCTCCGCGAAAAATATCAGCTTGTTTTGGCCGGAGCAAAGGGATGGAAGCACAAGGGAGTTTTTAAAGCGATTGAAGAATGTTCCAAAAATTTTGATGGAGAAAAAAGCATTAAGTATTTAGGCTATGTTCCGGCGGAAGATAAGCATGCTTTGCTAAAAAATGCGTCTTGTTTTGTTTTCCCCTCCCTTTATGAAGGATTTGGATTGCCCGTGCTTGAAGCGCTTTCGCTGGGCGTGCCAACGATAACTTCTAAAATTTCTTCTCTGCCCGAGATCGCGCGAGATGTCGCCGTTTTGGTTGATCCGAATAATATTGAAAAAATCAGCGAGGGTATGAGGAAAATTTTGACCAATAAAAAATTTAGAGATGACTTAAGTAAAAAAGGAGCCTTGCGGGCGAAAGATTTTAGTTGGGAAAAATGCGCCAGAGAGACACTGGAGGTTTATAGATCGGTTTGATATAAATATTGGATGAAATCCGTCTTCGCCCCGTTAGGGGGGGGCTACGGCGTGATACAATCGGCCTACGCTAAAGCTACGGCGTGATACAACAAAAAAATCGCCCCATCGGGCGGTTTTAATTTAGATAGTTTTATTCCTTTTATGCCTGGGGTGGGGATCGAACCCACGACCTTGGGCTTATGAGTCCCACGCTCTAACCAACTGAGCTACCCAGGCTCGTTTTTTTGTTGCCCAGCTGAGTTGGGTTGAACTAAAAATCAGCTTGGTTGCGGGGGCCGGAATTGCACCGGCGACCTCCTGGTTATGAGCCAGGCGAGATGCTACTTCTCCACCCCGCTATAAAGTAAATATTTTATATTCTAAGAATAGAGGAAAAAGTATTTTTTGGCAAGTCTTTTGTAGTAAAAAAAGCGGGTCAACTGTATTACACAAGAACTGTGCATCAGTTGACCCACGGTAGCTTTGAATTACGAAACTCCCTCCCTCTCATTTTTCAAACCAAACCAAAGTAACCTCGCTAATGGCGAGTTTTTTGTTTGAAGTGAA
>MFGA01000008.1:26430-66944 GCA_001778095.1 Candidatus Falkowbacteria bacterium RIFOXYA2_FULL_38_12 | reverse complement strand
CCGAATCGGTTATTTTTACTCCATGATGCACCTCGTATTTTTCTTTGATGCCCCGCAAGATGGCAATCGTATCTTCAACTGTCGGCTCGCCAACATAAACCGGCTGAAAACGACGTTCCAGGGCCGCGTCTTTTTCCACATATTTGTGATATTCTTTTAAAGTTGTCGCTCCGATCGTATGCAATTCTCCGCGCGCTAAAGCCGGTTTTAACATATTGGAAGCGTCCATCGCGCCTTCAATCGCTCCGGCGCCGACGATAGTGTGAAGTTCGTCAATAAATAAAATAATCTTGCCACTGGCTTGTTTCACTTCTTTGATAACCGCTTTCAGCCTGTCTTCAAATTCTCCGCGGAATTTTGTCCCGGCAAGAAGGGAGCCAAGGTCAAGAGAAATCAGTTCTTTGTCTTTCAAACTTTCCGGAATATCTCCAGCAACAATTCTTTGCGCCAATCCTTCAACAATCGCTGTTTTCCCGGTTCCCGCTTCGCCGATTAAAACCGGATTATTTTTTGTTCGGCGAGACAAGACTTGCATCACTCTTCTTATTTCCTCATCGCGACCGATCACCGGATCCAACTTTTTTTGGCGAGCGAATTCAGTTAAATTTATTGTATATTTTTCCAAAACTTGATATTTACCCTCTGGGTCGGGACAATCAACTTTTTGCGTACCACGAACTTCTGATAAAACTTTTAATATTTTTTCATAGTCCACTCCAGATTGAAGCAAAATATCTCCGGCCTTACTTTTTACACTGATTAAACCCAAAAGCAAATGTTCGGTACTGATATATTCGTCTTTTAATTTTTTCGCTTCTTTGTCAACTTGATAAAAAACCCCAACCATCTCTTGGCCGACATTCATTTGCGCTACGCCTCCGTTTTTTTTGGGATTTCCCTTCGGCAATTTCAACAATTCGGTTTCAATATTTATTTTTAATTCTTCCATGTTCACTCCCAGCTTTTGGAGTAGGGAAGCGACTATTCCACCTTCTTGTTCCAAAAGAGACAAGAGAAGATGAAGAGGATCTAGATATTGATGATTATATTCAAAAACCAGCCCTTGAGCGCGTTGCATGGCTTCTTGAGATTTTGTGGTAAAGTTTTGTGGAAGCATATAGTAAATTAAAAGTGAAAAATGAAAAGTTAAAAGTTGGTTAGCGATTTCCCCTCTTAAGGTAAGAGGGGATTAAGCCTGCCCGCGAATGCAAGCATAGCGTTGCAGGCGGGGGGAGTTATGAACGTTTATTCATGATCCATAACCCCTCCCATCCTTGCGCCGTCGCTATAACTTTAGCGACACGCAGCCCCTTATCTTAAGGGGAGGGACCATTCTACTTGATTAGCACTCCCGACCAAAGACTGCTAATTACAGTTTAGCTTTTCTGGATTTTTTGTCAAATACAATAATCCCCGAAAGTAGGGGATTATTTATTATACGAAGGTTAATTTATTTTTGTTCTCTTTCTTTTGTTAAGTTCTCCCATGCTATTAGCATTGCATCGCTTTTTTGTCTTTCAGTATACTTTTGTAATCCGCTCGCTAGATCAGGATTTTCTATCTGCATAACATGCAAAAAATGACCTAAACTATTATAGTCAAGTGCTTTCATTTTTTCATTTCCCCTTCCATATCGTTCCAATAATAACCTCTCCATAATTTCCACTAAACTTGGGGGTTCGGGAGCCTCTCCCTTTTCTTCTTTTCTTCTTTTATTATAGCCCTCGAAGATGTCCGGGGCTTTTTCTTGCACCATAAAAAAACGTTAATAATTAATATGCCTAGTTAAAATATACCATACTTTTTATTTTACTAAAAGGGTTTTATTTGCTATACTCTAGAAAGAAAATTTAATAATTAACTTCAAAAATATATGAAAAAAATCATAACCTTTTTACTGTCTTTATCTTTAATAATTTTTAATTTTAACCCCAGCTTTGCCGCAACAACAATAGCCGAAAGGGTAAAGGGGAAAATCGTTCTTCAGGTGGAAAGCCACGGTGAGGCTTATTATATCTACCCGGATAACTTAAAAAGGTACTTTTTAGGCCGACCGCAAAATGCTTTTGATATAATGCGATCTTTGGGATTAGGGATAACTAACGCTAATTTAGCCAAAATTCCTAAAAATAATGACAGTTGGACAGGGGAGACGACCTTTATAAACCGTGTTAAAGGCAAAATTTTGCTTCAGGTAGAGCAAAATGGCGAGGCTTGGTATGTTTACCCAAATAACGGCAAAAGATACTTTCTGGGTCGTCCTAGCGATGCTTTTAATATAATGAGGAGTTTGGGTTTAGGAATTACGACAACCGATCTTTCAAAAATTGCATTGGGGACAATAAGTGGCACGGGGAGTACTGGCGGAACAAGTGGGGGGGATACTCCAGGCGATACTGGGGATACGGGTGGCAATACAAACACGGAGGATCCAAATTCAATTATTGTAAGTAATGTTTCTGCCCTGAATGATGCTCTGGAAAACGCAAATAATGGCATTAAAAAAACCATTCTTGTTGAAAACGGAACCTATACCATAAACAATATGCTTTGGGTTTCCGGAAATGGCGTAACTGTCCGAAGCCGTTCGGGAAATCGCGAGGCGGTTATTTTGCAAGGAGACGGTATGGCTGGCAGTGTTTCTCATATTTTTAATGTCGCGGGAAATAATTTTTCCGTAAAAGATATGACCTTAAAAAGAGTGGCAAATCATGCTATCCAGTTGCAGGCAAATGTTGACGGATTCTCCGCAAACAATATTCATTTTCTTGACACAGGCGAACAAATGCTAAAAATTGCCTATGATGCCGGAAATATGTCGGCCAGTTCCGACAATGGACTTGTGGAAAATAGTTTATTTGAATACAGCGCCGGACGAGGTCCGCAATATTATATTGGCGGAGTTGATGCTCACAATGCTAAAAATTGGATTGTGCGAGGAAACACTTTTAAAAGTATTAAAAGTCCAAGTGATAATATCGCCGAGTTTGCGATACACTTTTGGTCTGAATCGGAAAATACTTTAGTGGAAAGAAACACAATTATAAACTGCGATAGGGGAATCGGATTTGGTTTGGGAGATAGAGGACACGTCGGAGGAATTATCCGCAACAATATGATCTATCACGATAGTTCAGAAGGTTTTGCCGATGTTCAAATCGGATTGGAAGACGCTAGGAATTCGCAAGTCTACAACAACACTATTTATATGGCCAATAGTTATCCAAACGCCATTGAATATCGTTTTGGAAGTACAACGGGATTGCAGATTTATAATAATCTAACCAATAAAGCTATAAGTGCGCGAGACGGTGCATCTGGTACTGCTTCAAATAATGTTACAAATGCTATGGCCAGTTGGTTTGTTGCGCCGGCGTCGGGAAACTTGCACTTAAAAAGTTCAATTTCCTCGGTTGTTGACCAAGGGCGAACCATTTCCGGGTTGACTAATGATTTTGATAAAGAAACACGGCCAAAAGGAAGCGGAATAGACATTGGGGCGGATGAGTTTTAAAGATAAATTTTAATAAATTCTAATATGAAAGACTGCGAAGAATCACCAAATTTAATGTTTTTAGATCTTGAAAGTAAACAACAGAAGTTGAAAGAAGAACGTTGGACAATTCACAAGCAACGAAAAAAGAAAGATTTAGACGAAAAACTTAACAATTTAGACTATAAAATAAATGCCATAAAAGGATACATCAATCAGACTGAATTTAGGCGATACTACTGGGATATGGGCAATTTCGAAAGAGTTTTACACGGCGAAGAAACCAACTTGTATGTTGAATTAAGAGAGTATTTTTTAAAGAAAGACCTCATGAAAACAGTTTATCAAAGTCCAGTATTAACTGATCCGCAGTATCCCGATGAGCTTTGTCAAAAAGCAATCGAATATTTAGAAACAAGGAAGAAGCTAGACGGTGTGTTATGTTCTTCAGCAATCATTCAAAAAAGGGAAGAAGAAATTACAAGATTTAAGGAAGATACTTTAAAACTGATCAACGAAGCTGAAGATATTCAACGTGTTGCATTGGATTGTTTAGAAAAAGCGAGAACAACCTACTTGGGTGTTTCTAAAAAATAGCATATATCATTTTATGACCAAACGAGTCTTCCTTGCCATCAACCTACCCGACGAAATAAAAAAACAAATTGCCGAATCATTAGAAAAATTTAAAAAGAAAAATAATACCTATGATATTCGCTGGATTTATCCGGAAAATTATCATTTGACTCTTCATTTTTTCGGTAATCTTAATAAAAAACAAATTTCATTAGTAGAAAAAGGTTTAGACGAGGTAATGGAGAATACACCCAGTCTTAATCTTAAAACAGGAAGTATTGGATATCTGCCAAACGCAAGAGATCCGCGTATTATTTTTATCAAAATAGCTGAAACGGAGATGTTGCATCATTTAATTGAAAAAATAGAACTAACATTAGAAAATCTGCATTTTCCTATTGATAAAAAACCGTGGAAGGGTCATTTGAGTATTGCCAGAATAAAAAATTATATAAAATGCGAAAAAGTTTGCGAAGGAAGTCTGCCCTCTGTATCTTTTGAAGTAAAAAGTGTGGAATTAATGGAAAGTCATTTGGATCCAGGTGGTTCAACCTATACGGTTTTAAAATCATTTCCTTTAAAATAATAACTTCAATGAAAGTTAATATTCTTGGAACCCTAATTGATAACATAAAAAAAGAAGAACTTCTCCTTGAAATAAGCTCTTTTTTGGAAGACGGTAAAAAGCATTTTTTGATTACACCAAATCCGGAAATAGTTTTAAGCGCCCAAAAGGACGAGGAATTTAAAGCTATCTTAAATAGGGCAGATATTGCCATTCCCGACGGTTTTGGTCTAATTTTAGCTTCTTATTACCTCAAAACACCTCTGGAAGATAGAATCACTGGGGTTGATTTAATGCTTGAAATCTGTAAAATAGCAGAAGGGAAGAAAAAGAGTGTTTATCTGCTTGGCGGGGAAGAGGGGATTGCGGAAAAGACAGCCAAAGTATTGATTGATAAATTTCCTAAATTAAAAATAGTCGGTGCGGAAAGCGGAGGAAAAATAGAAAAAGAAAAGTTGAAAGATGATAATTTTTTAAAAAAAATCAACGAAAAAAATCCCGACATCATCTTTGTCGCGCTGGGCGGAGGGAAGCAAGAAAAGTGGATTGACGCTAATTTGAAAAATATTCCTTCGGTAAAATTGGCAATGGGAATTGGCGGAGCCTTTGATTTTATTTCCGGAAAAATAAAAAGAGCGCCACCCTTGATGCGAAAACTGGGGTTGGAATGGTTGTTTAGGCTTTTCTTGGAGCCGAGAAGAATAAAGAGGATTTTTAATGCGACTGCAGTATTTATTTATAAGGTAATTAAGATGGATAGGAAACAATCATAGCGGCAAAAAGAGTAACAAGAAGCACTAAATCCAAAATAACAAATCCCAAATAAATTACAATGACCAAAATTCAAATGTCAAAACTATGACTCAAAACCTTAAAACCATACAGAAGCTAGTTGTCATTCTGAGCGGAGCGAAGAATCTCTGGGCTTGTCCCAGAGTCGCTCGCATCCGCGAGAGATCCTTCACTCCGTTCAGGATGACGGCTTGGGTCAGTTTGTCTTGAATTTTGAGCATTAGATATTTGGAGCTTGTGATTTTATTTTAATCACCCTCCCCTAACCACTCCCGAGAAGGGAGGGGAATAATAAAAATATGACTAATAAAATCATCACTCGTTTCGCCCCCAGTCCAACAGGCTATATGCATGTCGGAAATTTTAGAACAGCATTGTATAGTTTTCTTTTTGCCAGAAAAAATAATGGCCAATTTCTATTGCGGATTGAAGATACTGACCGAGCCAGATTCATAGAAGGAGCTGACAATAAAATTATAGATATTGTAAATTATTTTGGTCTTAAATTTGATAATAAAGAGATTATTTTTCAGTCAAAAAGACTTGATGTCTATAAAAAATACGCAGAGCAATTAATCAGTGAAGACAAAGCTTATTATTGTTTTTGTTCTGAAGAAAAACTAGTAAAAATTAAAGAAGAACAAACTACAAATAAACTTCCTCCGGGATATTGGGGTCCGCACAGATCTTGCAATAAATTGAATAAAAATGAAGCAAAAGAAAAAGTAAAAAACGGAGAAAAATATGTTATTAGGCTTAAAATGATTCCGGATGACAACACGACCGAAGAAAATGGTGTCTGGAATGATTTAATCCACGGAGAAATCAAAACTGAAATGAAATTTCAAGAAGATTTTGTAATTATAAAGAGCGACGGTTTCCCAACTTATAACTTTGCCCACATGATTGACGATCACGAGATGGGGGTCACGCATGTTATGCGTGGCGAAGAATTTATTTCAAGCACAATAAAACATATCAGACTATACGAGGCTTTTGGCTGGCAACTTCCGCAATTTGCTCATCTGCCATTACTTTTAAATGCCGACAAATCAAAGCTAAGTAAAAGGCAGGGAGATGTGGCTGTTGAGGATTATTTAAAAAAAGGATATCTAAAAGAAGCCATCATCAATTTTGTTGTCCTTTTAGGCTGGAATCCCAAGACAGAACAAGAAATTTTTAGCCTGGCGGAACTAGTTGAACAATTTTCGTTGGATAAAATAAACAAAAGTGGCGCCGTCTTTAATATTGAAAAATTAAATTGGTTTAATCAATACTATATCAGGAAAATGGATTTGGCTGATTTGACTGCGAAATGCCTGCCATATCTTCTTGATGCCGGTTTGATAGAAAAAGATGGGGAAGATTATAAAAATAAAGAAACCGGAGAAACGGTCAGCAATGATTGGATAAAAAAAGTTGTTTTATTAGCCAGGGAGAGATTGGTTAAACTAGACGATATCTCGGAAATCGTTAAATTTTTATTCACTGAAAAATCAGAATATGACCCCGAACTTCTTGTTTGGAAAAAATCAAGCAAGGAAGATACTGCAAAAAATCTGGAGTTGTTAAAAAACTTTTTGGCTGGCGTAGAAGATTTTTCCAAGGAAAACTTGGAAGTGGAAATTAAAAAATTTATAGAAGAAAAAGGGCTGGGAGTAGGGGATATGCTTTGGCCATTCAGAATCGCTCTTTCCGGGCTTAAAAATTCCCCTCCGCCTTTTGATATAGCGGAGATATTGGGTAAAAATAGAGTTTTGGAGAAAATAGATGAGGCAAAAATTTTACTAAAATAGAAAAAAGCAGTATTATAATATAAGTTATGTAAAGAAATAGTCAAAAATTTATTTATTAGTATTCTTGGCAATTTATTTTAGTGGTCGGCATAACTTATGATGCAATTTAACTAATTTATTATTTAACTAACATTATTATGGGTAGTCAAGAAAGGTGTGGTTACACACCAGAAACAAAAAAAGAAAAAAAACTATTTGAAATTGGACAAACGCCAGATGGAAAATTTTCTGTCATGGTGCCAGATGCGATCATTGAAATTGATGGCGAAAATCTTATAAGCACTCTTAAAGAAGAGATTTTTGATACACAAAACGAAGCAGAGGTAAGGATTAACGAAGCAAAAGAAAATCTAGATAAAATGGGCGTAAAATAGTGATTATATATCGCCCGACATGCACATATTTGGCTACGGAAAATTGGCGTTAATTAAATCCTGAGGAAATGCACCAATTTTCCTCCGCCCAAATTATTATCAAAGAAAGGGATGAAAATTTGGGCGGGGTTATATTAAAAATTGTACGCTTAAAGCCAAAAAAATTTCAAAAATTATTTTTAAATTTCATGTTAAGGGGGAATAGAAAAAACATTTTTTCGATCCTGGCAATTTTTATATTTGCCATGGTCTTTTTATTTCAAGCACCTCTGTCCTTGGCTCAACAAGCTGCCAATCCGCTTGTGGAGGAAATCACCGAACTTGATAGGCAAATGGAGGCAAAAAAAAAAGAAATTGAAACGCTGAAAAAGAAATCCGCTACGTATCAAAAAAATATAGAAGACGCAAAAAGAAAGGCAATAAGCTTAGAAACAGAGCTGGCTATTCTTTCCAATAAAATAGCAAAAATAAAAATAGACATTGAGGCAACTGAAAAAAATATTGAGGAAATCCAGCTGGAGATAAAAAATTTAGGGTTGCAAATTAAGGAAAAGGAAAATAATTTAGCCGAGAATAAAGAGCGCATGGCTGATATTTTGCGACTCATAAATCAGAGTGATCGCGTAAACTATTTACAAATCATTGCCTCTGACAAATCTTTTTCCGAAGTCTTTGACCAAATGCAGTATGTGAAAGAATTACAGATTAATCTGCAAGGGACACTTGATAAAATAAAAGCGGAAAAAGAAGACCTCCAAAAAAAGGAAGGGGAGAAAAAGGCAAAGCAAACGGAAGAGGAAAAAAACAAAGAGAATTTGACAAAATTGCAAGCTTCTATGGGTGATCAAGTCGCCCACAAAGAAGTGCTTCTTGGAGAAACTTTTGCCACGGAAAAAAAATTCCAAAACTGGCTTCTTGAGGCTAAATACGAACAAGCACAGGTAAATTCCGACATCTATTCTATCGAAAAAAATATTAGAAAAAAATTAGAGGAAAGCGACAAAAATTTTTCCGGAGGCGGGGGAGCGAGCACCGGCTCCATTGCTCTTTCTTGGCCGGTCAGTCCGGCGCGAGGCATAACGGCAACCTTCCATGATCCCGACTATCCTTATCGTTATGTTTTTGAGCATCCGGCTATTGATATCCGCGCTTATCAATCATCAAAAGTAGCTGCGGCCGCGCCCGGATATGTAGCTCGAGTAAAAAACGGGGGAGCAAGAGGCTATAGCTATGTTATGATTATCCATAGCAATAATATTTCTACCGTGTACGGACACCTTTCCAGGATTGATGTTCAAGAAGACACTTATGTTATCAGGGGACAGATAATCGGCCTATCCGGAGGCATGCCCGGAACTTCCGGCGCCGGTGGAATGACAACCGGACCCCATCTTCACTTTGAAACAAGATTAAATGGTATTCCCGTTAATCCTTTAAATTATTTGCCTTAAAAAATTTAGATTAAAATAAAAGAGGGGAGCATAGACTGAACCCTTCTTTTTGGATAATAATAGAGTCGCACAATGTACCTTATACGACACTTAAAGCTTTGAATTAATATCTTTTATCCTAATTTATTTCCAATCTACTTATAATAAACCCTATCTTCAAACCTCAAATCAATATAGTTAAGATTACTACCTACTGTTATTTTCTTATTTTTCAAGAATAAAAGTAATTTTTCCACCTGTTGGTCTAAGCTATCCTGGCCTGATAGATAGATCTCCCAGCCCTCGCTTGTTTGGGCTTTCAGCAGATCATCTAACGCTTTAAAATGCGTTATTTTAATATCAGACCTATCATCTATCCTCTTTTTAAAACTAACGATGAATTCAGCCATTATATTGCTTAGGGCGGCCTCCTTGATTACTAGTTCAATGTTTTTTTCATCATAAACTATTGGCACGCCTTGATTTGCTTCGTCAGCTAAAATTTCGCGAATTATGATTCCGGATTCATCAACCTCGTAGAATTTTTCTCCGGTTTTCCAAACTAAGGCCGGGTGCTTTTCCCCCACCTCTATCTTTAAAAAATCCGGCAACTCTTTATTAACATTTAGCGACACTAGATTATATTTTGAATTTATTTCTTCTTCAAACTTCTTTACGTCAAAAACAAAAATATTTTCTTGATTAAAGATAAATAATTTCTTTTGAGAAAGTTGGCTTTTTAGGGCACTCTCTATTTCCGCCTTATTTATCTTTTCCAATCCGTTTATTTCTATGTTTTTAATGGAAAAATACGGATAACAAAAAATAAAATAAACTGCGCCGAAGATCAGACAAACAAAAATCAAAAATACAAAAAACAGAATGATCTTTTTCCAAAAACCAATCACCTTCCTGTTTTTTGCCCCATAATAAAAAGCCTGTCCCCTGCCAAAAGACGCATTTTCCTTTTTTTTAAAAAAGGGGTTGCTATACTTTTTTTTATTATAATCTTTTAGCCTCCTTCTCATAGATTCTATTTATACCAAGACTCGTCCGGCTCGTAGGAAGACAAACGGTTTTGCTTTTCCTTAAACCTTAATATTGCCAAATTAATCAGTTCGTCAAGCAGAGCGGGATAACTTAAACCGCCTTGTTCCCAAAGCTTTGGATACATGGAAATTGAAGTAAATCCGGGAATAGTATTTATCTCATTGATGTATATTTTTTCACTCTTGTTATCTATTAGAAAATCAACTCTTCCCATCCCCTTACAATTTATCGCCTCAAAAGCTTTAATAGCGGATTCTTGAACCTTTTTTGAGACATCCGCCGACAGTTTTGCGGGAATAACTATTTCCGATTCGCCATCAACGTATTTTGCATTATAATCATAAAAATCACCCGAAGGAATTACCTCTCCGGGAATTGAAGCTTTGAAATTTTCATTTCCCAAAACCGCGCATTCAATTTCTCTGGCATTTAAAACCGCTTCTTCCGCTAAAATTTTTTCATCGTATTTAGCCGCTAAGTTTATAGCCTTAATTAACTCATTTTTATTTTTTGCCTTACTGATTCCAACGCTTGATCCGAGATTAGTCGGCTTCACAAAACAAGGATAATCAATGTCCTTTTCTATGTGTCGTAAAATATTTTCACTCTCCCCTTTCTTCTCCCAATCATTTTTAAAAAACCAAATATATTTAGAGACATTCAGGCCAATATTTTTATATAATTCTTTTTGAACTACTTTATCCATGCCGATTGCCGAACCCAAAACTTCGGCGCCGACATAAGGAATTCCCGCCATTTCGAATAAACCTTGAATTGATCCGTCTTCGCCATAAGTACCATGCAAAACCGGAAAGACGATATCTATTTTTATCTTTTTTTTGCCGACTTGTAAAAAATTTCCTTGTCGCGCGGGAATTAAAACTTCAGCTTTTTTAGCGTATTTAATCTTGCCACTTTTTAGCGCTTTTATGGGATCACCTGTGGCCAGCCAATCGCCGGTTTTAGTGATACCGACAGGAACAACGTTATATTTTTTCTTATCCAGCGCCTCTATAATTGAAGTGGCGGAAACAAGAGAAACCTCATGCTCTCCGGATTTTCCGCCAAAAATAACCCCAATATTTATTTTTTTAGCCATAATAAAAATTATTTAATAATTCTTGGTATTAAAGGATTTATCCTCGAAATAACCTCATAATTAATTGTGCCTACTTTCTGGGCGATTTCTTCAGTGGTGATTTCTTCTTTTCCTTGCCTACCAAGAAGAACCGCCTCGTCTTCAATTTTAACATTCTTTAAATCCGTCGCGTCCACAATAATCATATTCATGCAAACTCTGCCTAAAACTTTGCATCTTTGCCCGCGGATTAAGACATTTCCAATACTTGATAATTTTCTATCATAACCGTCAAAATATCCGATTGGTAAAATGGCAATGAGAGAATCGCGAGAGAGAATTTCGGTCAAACCATAGCCGATAGCCGCGCCACTTTTTATTTTTTTCAGCTGGGCTATTTTGGTTTTCCAAAAAATCGCGGGCTTAAGATTTAATTTATTTTTTCCACTGTTGGCGATTGCCTTCGTTTCTTTTGACGACCATAAGCCATACATACTGATTCCCAATCGCACCATATCAAAACGAGTTTCAGGAAAAAGTATCGCCGCGGCCGAACAAGCCGTATGCTTGAAGGGAATTTCAAAACCATCCGCTTCAATTGCTGCAACCATTCTTCTAAAAACGGCTAGCTGATTTTTTGCGTAGTTGGAGTTTGTCGTATCTTCTATGTTGGCATAGTGAGTTGACGCGCCTTCTATCTTTATTGAGGGATATTTTTTAAGAGATTTTAGAAAATCAAATAGGTTATTCTCTTGTATCCCCTGTCTTCCCGTACCGGTTTCAAGTTTAAGATGAATCTTCGGATTAAAATATGGATTTTTGATCGGAATTTTTCCCAAGCAGTCTATCGTCTCTTTATTGTAAACCGTTAAGCTTAACCTATTTTTAACCGCTGTTTTTAAATCGCTTAACTCAACATAACCCAACACCAGTATGGGTTTTTTAATATTATTTTTCCTTAATTCCAGGCCTTCGGTGAGAGAATCAACCCCAAACCAATCAACATTTTTTTCTATAATTTTGGAAGTTAAAACAAGCCCATGCCCGTAAGCGTTAGCCTTCACAACACCCATTATTTTTACTTTTTCACCAACCAGTTTTCTAAACTGCGATAAATTACTGTTCAGGTTTTTTTTATTTATTTCAATCCAAGTCTTCATTCTTTCTTTTTAATTATTTTTACTCCGCAGTAAGGTTGCAATATCTCGGGAATTTTCACACTCCCATCTTCCTGCTGATAATTTTCTAAAATAGCTATTAAAATTCTCGGTGAAGCGATTACTGTATTGTTTAAAGTGTACGCAAATCTTGTCTCGCCATCTTTATTTTTGTATTTAATATTTAAACGGCGAGCTTGCCAATCCGTTAAACTGGAATCGGAATGCGTCTCTCCGTAGAAATTTCGAGATACTTGGCTCGGCATGTATGTTTCGATGTCATACATTTTGTGTTTTCCTGTTCCCATTTCACCGGTACAAAGCTGAATCACCCGATAAGGTAGTTTTAAATCTTGTAGCATTTCCTCGGCGATTGCTCTTAACTCTTCCAAATATTTGTTTGATTCCTCTAGGTTATCCTTACATAAAACAACTTGTTCTACTTTCATAAATTCATGAATACGATAAATCCCTTTTGAATCTTTTCCGTAACTTCCTATTTCTGATCGATAGCATTGTGAAAATCCGCAAACTTTTATCGGTAATTCTTCTTCTTTTAAAGTTTTATCAGAAAAATAAGAAAGCAAAGCCGGCTCCGAAGTCCCGCCCAAAAAAATTTGTTCTTGCGCGCTTCCATCCGCCAAGCGTCCGGGATTTCCGATTTGATAAATTTCATCCTTTCCTTCGGGAAAATGGCCGCTTCCCAAAAGAGTAAACTCGCGCAGAAGAGTCGGGGGAAGAAAAAGTTCAAACCCCTTGGCTCTCATTTTATTGATAGCATGCCATAAGATAGCAAAATGCAGGAGAACAGCTTCATTTTTTAAATAATACCCGCGATACCCGGCCGTTTTTGTTCCAGCTTCAAGATCCAAGATGTTAAGGTCTTTTCCCAGAGAAACGTGGTCCTTTGGCTCAAAATTGAATTTCGGGAGCTTGCCCCATTTTAGTATTTCTTTATTTGAAGTCTCATCATTACCCACCGGAGTGTCGTCAGAATAAACATTGGGGACCAAAAGCATCAAATCGTTATATTCTTTTTCAACAAGAGATAGCTCTTCGGCAATGGCTTTAATCTCATCTCCCATTTTTTTCAGTTCTTTTATTTCTTCCGGGCTGGGTTTTGTTTTTGATCGTTTGTTGAGATTCGCTTTTAATCCTTCGCTTTTGGCAATTAGATCTCTTCTTTTCTCATCCAAATCCAATAATCTGGTAAGGTTAACTTTACTCTTTTTATTCTTAGTAACCTTCTTCATTAATTCCTCATTTTCCCTAATAAATTTTATATCCATCATATTTTATTTTATAAAAAAATATTGCTGTTTATGGATTAATAATTATTGATGACTTATATTGTTTCGGCTTATACGCTTTCATTCTAATGATTTTTGTCACGACTCCCCTCTTTTCTAGCTCTTCTCTAAAATTATTTGGAATTTTTTGATCATAGCCGAGGCAAATAACATCCGGTTTATTTTTCTCTATTTTTTTAAAATAATCTTTTTTGTCACCATAAATCACTTCGTCTGTCATTTCCAGCGCTTCAACTATTTTTTTGCGCGCTCGCTCGTCAAGTCGCGGAAAGAATCCTTTTACCTTTTTAACATTCTCGTCTCTCGCTAGCACAACAATTAAATAATTACCGTATTTTTTAGCTTGTTCTAAAAAATTAATATGACCGGGATGCAAAATATCAAAAGTTCCAAAAACCATTATTTTTCTATATCGCTTCATTGTTTTTATTTTCCGGTTTTAAAGTTGGGAATAAAATAACTTCTTTCAAATTATGCGAATTGGTGATAATGGCGGTTAATCTATCAATACCCATTCCCAAACCCGCCGTAGGAGGCATACCGTGCTCCAGGGCGGTAATAAAATCATTATCAATCTCCATTGCCTCAACGTCGCCCGCTTCGCGCATTTTTTGCTGAGACATAAACCTCTCTTTTTGGTCAATCGGATCATTCAATTCGGAAAAAGCGTTTGTCAATTCAATCCCGGCAACCAAAAGCTGGAACCGTTCAACATAACGCGGATCTTTATAGATTTTTTTGGCAAGCGGAGAAAGTTCAATCGGATGATTGATTACAAAAATCGGATTGACAATTTTCGGACGAACCACTTTTTTGAAAATCTCGTCCATTATTTTTCCTCGATCATCAGACGGCAAAACCTCAAGACCCATTTCTCTCGCTTTTTTTGCCATACTTTCTCTGTCCGGATATTCTTCAATGTCGCAGTTTGCTTCTTTTATTAAGATATCCCTGAAAGTCACTTTTTGATATGGCGGAGTAAAATCTATCTCCTTTTTTTCATAAGTGATTTTCATTGATCCACCATTCACTTTTTTCATTAAAAGGAGAAAAAACTTTTCCGTGGTATCCATCAAATCATTATAATCGGCATAAGCTTGGTAAAACTCAACTTGAGTAAATTCCGGATTATGCGACCAATCAATTCCTTCATTTCTAAAACATCTGGCTATTTCAAAAACTCTTTCAAAACCGCCGACGATTAATCTCTTTAAATATAATTCCGGAGCAATGCGCAAAAATAAATCAGTATCAAGAGCATTGTGATGTGTCACAAAAGGTCTGGCCGTCGCTCCGCCGGCTAGGGGTTGCAAAATCGGAGTTTCCACTTCCATAAAACCGTTCTTTTTTAAAAATTCTCTAATGCAATCAACTATCAAACTTCTTGTTTTAAAAATCGCTCTCACTTGCGGATTAGCGATGAGATCAAGATATCTTTGCCGATAACGAATTTCCGTATCTGAAAGTCCATGCCATTTTTCCGGCAATGGCCCAAGCGTTTTTGTCAAAATTTTAATTGACTCAACCTCAAGAGTTTTTTCGTTGGTTTTTGTAAGAAACGGCACTCCCTTTACGCGAACAAAATCTCCCAAATCAAGTAAATTTTTAAAAAATAAATATTGCTTGTCGCCCAAACGATCTTTTCTTAAAAATAATTGAATCAAGCCACTCTCATCTTCAAGATTGGCAAAACTCGACCCGCCGTGCACCCGGACGCTCTTTAATCGTCCGACCAAAGCTATGGTTTTTTTCTTGGCAAACAATTTTTCAAAATCTTCCAAGACAGTAGCTATTTTAAAACTTTTTTTGCTGGTGGAGGGATAGGCGTTAATTTTTTGCTTTTTTATCTCTTCCAACTTCAAAAGGCGAACTTGTCTTTCGTCGGTAATTTGTTCCATATTTTTCTAGATAAAATCTTATTTAATTGTTTAATTTTACTGCTAAATATAAATAATGTCAAAAATAAAAGGACCTATTTTTGAGAAAAAATTACTCATTGGTCCTTTAATAATCTTTTGTTTATGGGGTTAACGGATTACCCAATCTCCAAAATAGTATAAGTCAAAATTCCCTTAGGCACAGTGACATCAATTTTATCTCCCACCCTTTTGCCCAAAAAGGCTTTTCCTAAGGGAGATTCATTGGAAATTTTTCCATTTACGGGATCCGCTTCGGCAACGCCGACGATGGTATATTCCAGAGTATCTCCGTTATTTTTTACTTTAATTAATGAACCGACTGTAATATGATCATTATTTCTGCTCTTTCCTTGGTTGATAATTTCCGCCCTCCTGATCAAATCTTGAAGTTCGGCAATTCTTCCTTCCACAAACGCTTGCTCGTTTTTCGCGGCGTCGTATTCGGCATTTTCGGAAAGGTCGCCCATTTTTATCGCCTCTTCAATTCTCTCGGTAATTTCTTTTCTACGAAAGTTAACCAGTCCGTCCAATTCTTTTTTAAATTTTTCTAAACCTT
This sequence comes from Candidatus Falkowbacteria bacterium RIFOXYA2_FULL_38_12, assembly GCA_001778095.1. Classification (GTDB taxonomy): domain Bacteria; phylum Patescibacteriota; class Patescibacteriia; order XYB2-FULL-38-15; family XYB2-FULL-38-15; genus XYB2-FULL-38-15. Next base: position 50,848 of record MFGA01000008.1, on the reverse strand, counting down.
CCTCTGAAACATAAATTTTTTTCTCTTGCATAATTGTTCCCTCCCCTTGGGGATTTGTCTTTTAAAAATCTTACCGCCAAAATATTTAGTTTGACGGTAAATGTTTTTTATTAATTTTAATAATAAAAAGTATAAACCATTATCAAATTTTTTGCAACCTTGCTAGACCCACCGAACAATAATCCTTTCTACTGCAACTAGTAATTTTGGCTACAAATTTATAAAAGCTCCTCTGCTTATACTAATGTATAAACATCGTCGCTTTTCTAAATTTTCGCCTAAAATTACCGCGTTTCGTAACGAAAGATTATTATTCGGTGGGTCTATTCTTTCGTAAAGTACCAAAGCAAAAAATCCCGGGCAATATCAAGGGAAATCGCGCTTCCTTCCACTCCTTCTTCCACTAGTACCGTAATAGCGATTTCGGCATTCTCGTAGGGGGCAAAAGCCGTAAACCAAGCATGATTTGGCTTTCTTGTGTCCCATTGGGCAGTCCCCGTTTTTCCGGCCGAAGTTACCGGCAAAACTTGAAGTTTTTGCGCGCTTCCCGAAGTGACTGTTCGACGCATACCCTCGCGAACAATATTTATATTCTCTTGACTTACAAGATCTTTTCTTATAATATATTCGGCATTATCAATCGGTTTTGGGGATTCAACGGCTTCCAACAAGTGCGGTCGAAAAAGCGTTCCGCCATTGGCAAAAACGGAATTGGCTGTGGCTATCTGGAGGGGGGTTACGGAAAGATCGCCTTGGCCGATGGATAAGTGGTAGGTATCTCCAATATACCATGGCTCTCCTTTCGTTTTTTCTTTCCATTCTTTTGTTGGACAAAAGCCATCTCCTTCGTTTGGCAAGTCTATTCCCAATTTATTTCCAAAACCAAACAGATCTAAATATTTTACAATTCTTTCCACTCCGAGTCCTTCGGTGTTCTCATAACCTCCACCGACTATATAGAAGAAGGTATTAACCGATTCAGCTATTGCTTTCGTGACGTTAGTAAGTCCGTGTCCACCGGCTTTCCAGTCCGGAAAAAACCAACTGCTGATTCTTAGGCCGCCAACACTCAAAAGGGATGTATTTTTATTAACAATTTTTTCTTCAAGAGCGGCCGCGGCAATGGTCGGCTTTATTGTTGAGCCCGATGGATATTCACCCATTACCGCTCGGTTGAACAAAGGGTTGTCGGGATTAGTTATCAATTTTTGGTACTCTTCTTGAGAAATGCCTTCGGCAAAAAGATTGTTATCAAAAGACGGCAAACTCACCAAAGCTAAAATTTTCCCATTTTGCGGATTCAAAACCACGGCCGCCGCTCTTTTTTTGCCTCTTTGTTTGAGATAATATTTCAATATTTCCTCCAATTTATTCTGTAAATCAATATCCAAAGTCAAGATAATGTTTTGTCCGTCTTTTGGATCTTCTTCGGCAATAACGCTTTTTTCCTTACCCAGAGCATCAACTTCAATTTGTTTTTTTCCATTTTCTCCCCGTAAAATTTTTTCGTAGACAGACTCAATCCCCGTTTTACCGATAAAATCAACTTGGGTATAATTTTTATTTTGTTCCAGCTCATCTTGATTGATTTTTCCCACATATCCGAGAATATGAGACAAGGATAAGGTTGCTTCCTCTCCCAAACCGCCATTTAAATACTCACGCCGGCTTTCCAGTCTCAAATTAAGCCCGGCGATATAACTGCTTTCAATTTTCAACCGCAACGCTTCTTCGTAACTAAGATTCTCTTTCAATAAAATCGGCGCGTAAGGCGAATCAATTGCCACGGCTAATTTTTCTCTCAACTCAAGTTCTGAAATAATATTATTTTTTACAAGATAACTGATTGCTTCTTCTCGTTTTTCATTATTCTTAAAATCGCCTGATATCAAATACAAAGAAAAAGATGGAACATTTCTTACAAGGGGGATCAAATTTCTATCATAGATTATACCTCTTTTCGCGTTTATTGTTTCTACGCGAATACGGTTTCCCTCGGCAATCTCTCGATAATGCTCGCCGTTCACCACTTGCAGATAGAACGTTTTAGCTAAAAGGACTGTAATTATTAAAAAAGCAATCCCTAAAAATAAATTTAATTTTTTAGAACTCAAGGCTACTCCGATAAATTCGTCGCGATCAAAAGAAATCTCTCCGTTATCTTCAGATCCGTCAATTTTTATATTTTCCTCCACCCAGCCCTTTGTCCTCTCGTCGCCCAGTAAAAAACCCGAAGTTAACGATTCTTTAATGATAAAGGGATCGTCATTTTTTCTATTAAATTTTCTTTTGAAGAAACTCATTTTTAAAGAAATAATGCTTTTATTTTCTTCCCCCAAAAATTAAAAATATAAAAAAATAAAATCAACATCAAAATATTAAAGGCATTTTGCCAAAGACTTTCGGATAGAACAAACGGCGAGAGGGCTTCGCTGACATCATTTCCGCCAATTCCAAAAAGGAAAAATATGAACTTGATGAGAATTAAATTAAATAAATAAATCAAATTTCCCAGAATTCCCAAAATAATGAGGGAATACAGCGATTTATTGGTAAAAAAATTATTTAAAAGAAAATTTACCACTACAAGGGAAATGATTATTGACAAAGAGATTGAACCAAAAGGAAAAACGGAAAAAATATTTAAAATTATTCCTTCCAGAAAACCAAGCCAAAGAGCCTGGCGATAGCTAACAACAATAGATATAAAAAAAATGACCGGTAAAAATAAACTGAAATGGTTAAAGGGCGCGGGCAAGAGCGAAATAAAACTGATTTCAAAAAATGCTAAAAAAGCAATCAAAAAAATAGTTCCTAAAATCTTTAAAAATTTTTTCCAAGAAAACATAATTTATTAGAATTGAGGTAATATCACCATAACCATGCTTAAGTTTTCGTAGGACACAAGAGGACTTACGGTTGCCGTCCCAAAAATAACCTTATCTTCTTTTTCCACCTCAACAATTCTGCCCACAACCAATCCTTTCGGCATATTGAATTCAAGCCCGGAAGTTGCCACAAGATCGTCTTTATTGATATTTTCCCCCTGTCTGATAAATTCCATTTTTATACCGAGCCCTCTTTCCCCTCTGACTAAACCCGACGTATGGTTATCAGATTGACCAAAGACCGAAACGGCTGTTTCAAAATTCGTATCAGTAGGGACAATCATTGTGGAAATTTTCTTCTCCGTTTTGATTATCTTTCCGACCAATACACCATTGGGAGAAACGATTGGAAAGCCGTCTTTTATACCGTCATCCGACCCTTTATTGAGAATAAAATAATTTAAAAAAATCGGGTCTCGCCCAAGTATTTCCGCCGTTAAAAATTTGTATTGATCGGGCTTGGTAAAATTTAATATCCCCCTTAATTCCTCATTTTCTTCTTTCAAAATATTTAATTTTATATTTTCAACAATCAATCTGTTATTTTCTTCTTTTATTTTTTCATAGTCTTCTCTTGAAATTTCTTTTGCCCAAATTCCTTTTATTTTTTGCTCCAAACCATAAATGGAAGTGCCTATTGGATTTAACGCTTTCAAAAATAAACCCTCTATGGGGGACAACACTCCGCTATATCGCAAAATTACGAGTATTAACAAAAGAAAAATTAAAACAAGACCGAGCTTATTAAAAATACGAGACTGCATATTATACCAAAGTAAAAGCAATTGGTTTGCTTTTACAATTTTTATTATTTTTCTTCTTGAGTGGAAGGAATGGCAATTTCTTTAAGCAACTGCATGTCTTCTAAAAGCAATCCGGTTCCTCTGACCACGCAAGTCATGGGATCGTCAGCGATTCTGACCGGAATCTCGGTAGCCCTGGAAATTATTTGATCAATCCCTCGCAACATTGCCCCGCCACCGGTTAAAATCATTCCCCTTTCAAAAATATCCGCTAAAAGTTCCGGCGGGGTAACCTCCAGTGTGGATTTAATCCCGTCAATGATTTGCTTAACTGAACGACTCAAAGCTTCACGAATTTGAACGTCGTTTATGGTCACGGATCTGGGCAAGCCGGTTATCAAGTCGCGACCCCTCATATCTATGGACAACGGCTCTTTTTGTTCAACAGCCGATCCTACTCTTATTTTCACCTCTTCAGCCATTTTATCGCCAACCAAAAGATTAAATACTTCTCTGGCATATTGAATAATATTTTTACTCATTTCCTCGCCGGCAACACGAAGCGTTCTCCAGGTCACAACTCCCGAGAGAGCGATCACCGCTATTTCCGTCGTTCCCTCACCGATATCTACGATAATATTACCCACCGGATCAGCAATGGGAAGTCGCGCTCCGATTGCCGAAGCCATTATTTTTTCAATCAAAAAGACTTCTCTGGCTCCCGCGGAAAGACTCGCGTCTTCAACTGCCTTTCTTTCAACTTCAGTAATATCAAGCGGTATTCCAATAATTATGCGCGGACGAGGGAGAAGGGTAAAGCTGTCTTGATGGATTTTATCAATAAAATATTTCAACATTTTCTCGGCAACCTCAAAGTCGGAGATAATCCCATTAACAATCGGTTTGGAAGCGAGAATATGGGGCGGAAGCTTGCCCAGCATTTTTTTCGCGTCTTCGCCTATGGCTATTATCTGCCCGGTTTTTGTGTTTAGCGAGACTACCGAAGGTTCATTAATGACAATCCCTTTATCCTTTACAAAAACCTTGGTATTGGCTGTTCCCAAATCAATCCCGATATCTTTTGAAAATTTACCGAATATTTTATTAAACATAAAAATGTTGAAATTCTAAATTACAAAATCAAAATGCCAAATGTAAAAGCTTATGATTTTTGATTCTCAATTATCTCCCCCTCCCGTAAGTTATAAAGAAAAACTCAAAAATAACAACCGCTAAAACTAGAAAGATTATGTTCCACCAATTTAGAAGATTTTTACTCTGTAAAAGCAAACTGCCTATGACTAAAAAACTGAGCATTGCCGCCTGGCGAAAAGAAATCGTTACTGCCCTAAAAACAACTTCATCTTTGCTAAACTTCATTCTAAGAGCTAAACCTAAAACGGAAAGAGACCCCACAGAGGCTAAGAACAGACTTAGATAGAAAAAAATAAAATCAAAAATGCCCGCCTCGCCCGGATCAACAAAAAAGAGAACCAAAAACCAAAGAACCCAGCACAAGATCGCTCCGAAACTCATTAAAAATAGATATTGTTTTAAAGTCATATCCTCCTGTTTTTACTCTGAAAGTATAACAAACCACGCCAATTTGGCAAACTTAGCTAGATTCTGAATTTTAACGATTTTACAACTTCTCCGCCCAATTTTTTATTTATTTCTCTGATAATTTTGCTTCTTCTTAAGTACATTTCTTGGATAAATACAGAGCTTAGACAAGCAATGGTCAGAGATTGATTCTTGAAATACAAGGCTTTTGCCTTTTCCCTTACATTACTGCCAAAAATTTCCACAATTACTTTATCAAAAAATTCTATAGCTTGAGCGGCATCAACCTGACGACTGAAACCAGAGCTTTTTACATTGGAAATTAAAATATTTTTAATCGGTGTAAACATAATTATAAAATTCTATGTTCGCAAATATCTTTGAAGTCGCAATTTTTACAGGTGAACAAGCTCGGCTTCGGCAAAAAACTGCTTTGCTTTATTTCTTCTATTGTTGCTATGATTTTTTCTTTTGTTTTTAACAAATCTTCCGGCGTACCCAAAAAAGATAAAGTTTTATTTTCGCTTAGATAATAATAACTTAGCTTAGTAACTTTTTCATTAAAAATTTCGCTCGCGGCCAATTGATAAATTAAAAGCTGATCCCTATCTAAACATTTTTCATCCTGCGGAAAACTGCCTGTTTTATAGTCCACCAATTCAACGCTTCCGTCCGCATTTTCATCAATTCTATCAATCGCCCCTCTTACAGTATAGTCCCCTATTTTTAAATTAAAACCTAGTTCCAAATATTTAACCTTTGGCCAATTGTCTTGATTAACTTTATAAAATTCCCGCAAACTTTGCCTTCCTTGTTTTTTATATTCTTCTTCGTGCGCTTTATTGTCGTACCAATCATTAATCCATGTTTCTTCATAAATTTTAAGGAGGTCATCTGCTGATAAGGACGCCGAAGAAGGGGCAAGATCTTCGCCGAATAATTTTTTTTGGCAATGCGTTTCTCTTTTGGACATTTGCTCAAAAAATTTCTGAAGCGTGCCGTGCATTGTTTTTCCAAAACTAAAAACAAACTTTCCCCTCACCGGTATTGCCAAAATGTGAGCAAATTTATATTGCAAAGGACAAGTTTTAAAAGCTTTGAGTTGAGTGAAACTAAATTTACTTGGTAGTTTAAAATTAAATTTCCCGGTTTTTTCGCTTTCTTTTTTCTCAATATAATCTTCTCTTTTTTTGGGAGACTCTGTCGGTGCGACAAAACCCAATTCTATCAAAAATCTGGATATTTTTTTCTTTCTTTGCCCGCCGTAATCCGAAGCGGAAGTTAAAAATACTCCATCACGACCACGCGTCAAGGCAACGTAAAATAAACGTCTTTCTTCTTCAAGATGAATGTCTCCTTCGGGGACAGTCTCTTTGATCAATTCTCTGGGAAGTTCGATCGGGTCTTTTCTGTTGGTTGAAGGAAAACGCAAATCAACCAAATTAACAATAAAAACGTATTTGAATTCCAGTCCCTTGGCTCCGTGCACTGTCAAAATTTTAACTGTTTCCGGTCCTTCTTCAAAGCCGGGAGAGAGCGCTCCCTCTTCTCCGGATTCCACGGCCATATCCAGCTCCGCAAGAAATTTTTTTGCTGATTTGTCCGGATTTGTTCTTTCAAAATCTTCGATCTTTTTTAAAAATTGATTTATGTATCCGATATTTTCAACAGCCCTTAAATCCCCCGCTTCCGATTTATGACTAAGATCTCTCAAAATATTAAAATCTTCCAAAAAGCTATAGACCGCTTTGCCAACTCCTTTTTCTCTCGCAATGCCGGCATGCTTTTCAATAAATCCTAAAATTTTATTTATCTTTCTCAAACTTTCTTGGGAAACTCCCGCTACCGGCGCGTTTTTCAAAGTTTCGTACAATGACCAATTCTTCCGTCTTGAAAAATAATTCAACTTTACGATATCCTCGTAATCCAATTGGACTAGGGGCATATTTAAAATTCTGTAAACGGCGGAAGATTCGTGGTAATCGTCTAAAATTTTTAAATGAGCAATAACATCTAAAATAATCGGTTTGGAATAAAGCCCGGCTGAAGCTAAAAATTGATAAGGTATTCCGCCTCTGTCAAAGGCTTGCATAAAAAGCTCAGCCTGGCTGTTTGCTCTCACTAAAATAGCAAAATCATTCCATTTCAAGGTTTCATCGTCTTTTTTTAGCTCTAAAATTTTACGAGAAACTGTCTGCGCTTCGAGGTCGGCAGTTTCACTATGAAAATGTTCTATTATCCCCTCTCCCTCTCTTTTCGCCTCTAATTTTTTTGAAATATTTAATTTTGCTTCGAGGCGATTTGGATCATTCTGTTTGATAAATTTATAAGCGTAATCAAGAATTTTTTGTTTACTGCGATAATTGTCGCTGATAACTATCCTATCCGCCTCGGGAAAATCATTTTTGAATTGCAAAATATTACTGACCGACGCTCCGCGAAATTTATAGATACTTTGGTCATCATCGCCAACGACTGTCAAATTATTATTAGGCGCGGAAAGCATTTTAATTAAGGCGTATTGCGCCCAATTCGTATCTTGAAATTCATCCACTAAAATATATTTGAATTTTTTTCTGTATTCTTCCAAAACTTGAAGGCGGGTTCTGAAAAGTTTTAAGGTATAATTTATCAAATCGCCAAAATCTAAAAAATTATTTTCCAAAAGCAACTGCTGATATACGCCATAAGCCTTCGCGACCTCTTTCAATCTGTCGCGCTCTTCGGCAAAAACACTGTCTTTATTTAATTCTAAATTTTCAACATAATTAATATAATCTTCCGGCCAAATTTCTTCGTCTTTCGCCCGACTAAAATGTTTCAAAAGTGTGTGAATAAACTTCGTCGGATTACCGAGCGGCCGATAATAGTCCAGGTCAAATCTCTCTAAGTTTTGCCGAACAAGAAGCCATTGGGCAGTTTGATTCAAAAGCTTAAAATCTCCGGGCAGGCCGATTTCAATGGCGTGATCTTGCAACACTCTCTCGCAAAAGGCGTGGAAAGTGGAAATCCAAAGATCCACGTAGCCATAAGGCAAAATCTGGTCAACCCTTTCTTCCATCTCCCCGGCCGCTTTTTCGGTAAAAGTGAGGGCTAAAATCTCATCCGGTTTTATTTTTTTCTCCAAAATGAGCCAGGCTATTCTCTGGGTGATAACCGTTGTTTTACCCGTTCCCGCGCCCGCCACAATCAAAAGCGGACCATTTTCGTGGACTACCGCTTCTTTTTGGTCTTTATTCAGTTTTTCTAAGAGATTTTCCATAATAATACCCAAAAATGCGATTGTGAAACCCCATTTATTATACTATAATCCCCACAAGGTTTAACAAATTTAAGTTTATATATTATACCCTTTTTACGTGATGTATAAAAACAGAAATACATAAAAAAATATATAAAGTATGCTTTTTTTCGGACTATCACTCGGCTGTTTTAAAAAATTTTCAAATTTCTTTTTATTTATTTTAGAGGGAATTCTCCGCTATCGCCCTGAGAACAGATTTAAAATTATATTAACTCGCTAAAGGCGAGTTTTATCTATGCTAACTATAGTATGTAGTACTAAAATTAGCAAGGCCATATACTATAGTTAGCTATCGTTTCAAGCTTATGAGCAAAACAATATTAGAAAAATTTGGTGAAAAGGTGCGAGAGGAAAGACACAAACAGGGACTCTCACAAGAAAAACTCGCATCACAAGCCGGCGTTCATCGCACTTATATTGGCATGATTGAAAGAGCTGAAAAAAATATAACGCTAGAAAATATTGAAAAAATTGCCAAAGCTCTTGGAATTTCACTTGAAAAAATAATGACTTTAGAAAAATAAATATATGGGAACAAATGAATTAAGAAAAAGAAAGATTTGGCAAGATACCAGCGGGGGAAATGCTGGCATTGCAGAAAAGAAATTTTACGAAATAATGTTACAAGAATTTGAAGGTTCCGACTTTAGAATAAGATCAAAGCCAAGAGAATTTAAAGACATCTACTCAAAAATAAAACTAAATAAAAAAGTGTTAGCAGATATTTATAGTCCCGATGAAACATGGACACATGGAGTAATCCCAGATTTTGCCATAGATAATATTAAAACCAAAAAAACACTATACGTAGAAGTCAAAAGACAGGATGGGTGGGTAGAAAGAAAACCTCGTAAGGCTGGCAGAGGAAATGCACACGAGAGATCAAATAAATTCTTCACACCAGGACTTCTAAAAATATTGAGAGAGAGCGGAAAACTTGGTGACGATGTTTTACCATTTTGGGTTGTATTCCAAGGTGATATTGCACGCGATCCAAAACGTGTGAGAGAAATTACTTGCTGGTATGGCGAGTACTCTGCCCATTTCTTTTTATGGCATGATTCAGTAGACGATAAATCTCTAATCAGTCATTTTAATAAAAAACTCAAACATCTGTTAGCATAAAGGGTCTTCGTTACTTTCCTTAAAAACATCTAGTCCCCACACTGACCAGCCCTTTGTTTTTCTTCTTGCAAATAACTCAATTCGTTCTTGACTTGGAAACATTTTTTCTATTGCTTGCATTACCTCTATTGGCTTTTCACTGTGTTTTTTCCTAGGAGCTTTTATTAGTTGTTGAACATTTCTTGCGCCTCTCGGTCTTGGTATCTTGCCATGCTTGAACACCAAACATAATTCGCAATTAGAAAGAGTATATTGTCCAGGATTGTGGTTCATCTTATCCCAGATAAATGCAACTGTTCTATATTCAAAACCCCACGCTTGTCCCAGTTCCAACGCTTGAGTTAAATGGGGATTGGTTGTCCACATGAATAAAAGACAATCGTTCTTTGCGATTTCTTGAATAGGAAGTTTCATTAACTCGTTTGTTTTTAGTGTAGGATATTTAAATGATGCCGAACTAATGAATATTTTTCTTGACCAATCAATATTGTCTGCATCTTTACTGCTTTTATCGAATTGTAGTTTTCCATTATAATCCCATGGCGGATCTGCATAAATTATGTCGAACTTTTTAGCTGGTAATCTGGGATATAAATCATCTAATGTGTTTTGCTTTCTTCTATTCTTAGCTTCAACATTATAAATAGAATAACCAGTTTTTTTATTTGGAAAATTGAAAAGATTTTGTGATTGATTTTTCATAAAATAATTGAATAAGTCTTACTTAAGTGCTAACTCTAGTATACACACCCTTATTAAATTTCGCAAGTTGATTAGAACATAGGGATGTTTTGTGCTCGGTCGTTCATCCCTTTTACCCCCCCCATCCTTCGCCTAAGATAAAAAAATTGAATTATTATTTAGAGCAATCCGCGCAAGCTCGGATCTATGTTAAAATATGAAAAAACCATTTAGGATAGCCTTATTGGGTACTCACTCTAGCGGTAAAACCACGCTTACGAATGCGCTTTCAGCTAAACTAAAAATTCCGAAAAAAATCAAAGATATCGCAGAAGAGTTGTGTCTTAACAGATTTCATAAAAAATCACCTCTAGATTTAACCTTGGAAGAATTTTGGGAGATGGAAATTCTTTTTTTCAGCTCCCAACTTCAGGGATTCATCTCGGGAAAAAGTTTTATTTCTGATGGCGGTTTTATTCTGGATCCGTTATACCTGCAAATCGTGCACAATCTAAATGAAAAAAATCCAGCGCTAAAAGCTTTTAAAAAAATATGTCTAGAATTTACTAGACATTACACTCATTTAATTTATCTGCCACCGGAAATTCCACATAAAGATAAAAGCGCCGAAGAAAGCTTTAGAAAAAAGGTTGACTCTGCTCTTCTTGGCGAATTGAAAAAAAATAAATTAAGATACTATACTGTAACGGGAAATCTAGAAGAGAGACTTAATAAAATTAAAGAAATAGTTAACAGCTAAAACTCATCAACTTAATAATTCTTCCAACTTTTTCGCGTCCGTTTCCCACAAAAATTCCCTCTCCACTCTTTCTTTCCCTTGCTTTCCCAGCTTTAGAGCGAGTTCATTGTCGGTTAAGAGTTTAATCATTGCCCCAGCAATATCTTCCGGGCTTCCAGGATCGACGAGAAGGCCGTTAAAACCCTCTATAACCGCTTCAGATGCCCCACCGCTCCTTCCGGCCACAACCGGCTTGCCATATTGATTAGCCTCAAGATAAACAGTGCCAAAGCCCTCCACGTCTCCTCCGATTTGACGCGAGACGGTAACGAAAATATCTGACAATTGATAAAATGCCGGCAATTCACTGTTCCCCACCCTACCCGCAAAAATTACTTTGTTTTCCAAATTTAAATCTCTAACTTTTTCTTCCAGTCTTTTTCTCTCCGGACCGTCTCCGACGATTACATACCTAGCCTCCGGAATCTTTTCTAAAACTATTGGCAAGGCCTCTATAACTTTGTTATGCCCCTTTCTTTCCACAAGTCGTCCAACCGTCAGGACGATTTTTTTATTTTCCAAACTATAATTTTCTGAAATATTTTTCAACGACTCTTCGCTCGCCGGCTCCACGCTTTTAACACAAGGATAAATTATTGTTATTTTTTCTGACAAAACACCCAGCTTAATCAACTCATTTTTTGTAAATTCACTGTTGGCAATCACGCCCTTGGCCTGTTCTAAAATTTTGTTCAGCAATTTTCTTTTGCGAAAAGTCTCTTTGGCCATTAAAATATCCATTCCGTGACAGGAAACATAATAAGGAATACCTAAAATTTTATTTAAAAAAAATACGGCGGTGCCGACCGGTAAAACTTGCCCGACTAAAATGGCCTCTATCTTTTCTTTTTTTATTATTTTAAAAAGATGATAAACGAGAGGCAACCATTTTGGCCATAAGAAAAAAACGTCTGTTATTAATTTCTTCCGATAAATTTTATATTGTTTTTCTTCCGTGTTCTCCGCCGACGGCGCCAAGACAACCACTTTATCTTTTGGCAAATTTTCCGCAAGACCAGCCAAATAATTCGCCACTCCTCCGCAAATCGGAGGAAAGTCAATTGTCGCGATTAAAACTTTCTTCATAGAATCTCTTCTTTATTTTCAATTACTTTCTCCTTTTTGAAAATTTTTATGATATTAATAACGTCTCGCTTCTCTATTCCTTTCGTTAAAAACATCATGGCAAAATAAATAAAAGCGCCCAAAGGAATCAAAACGAGAAAATTGACATCTTGTCTTAAAAAAATCACTACTACGCTCATAACCAATGCGGAAAAAAATATTTTTCCCAAGGATTTTAACAAAAACATTTTGTTGTATTTAATTACCTTATTGGCGAAATATAACCCCAGAAAAAACAAAATGGCATAAGAAGCAAGCGCGGAAATTGCCGCTCCGTTGAAGCTGTATAACGGTATTAGAATTATATTCAAAATTATATTAACAAGCATGGCCGCGCCCATTGTCATCGTATTGGTCATTTGTCTGTCGGTGGCATTGAGGAACGAACCAACCGGAAAATTTAAAAAAATAAAGACTATGGCAAAAATCAAGATTTGGAGCGGGATAATCGATGGCGCGTAATCCGAGCCATAAATTTTTAAAATAATTGGCCCGGCTAAAGAAAAAATTCCCGTGGCAAGAGGAACCGCTATTATTGCCAGATAAAACAATACTCGCTCAAAAGTTTTTCTAAGCATTTCTTTATCCGAAACGAAATAAGCGCTCATGGCCGGAAACATTGCCGCCGCGAAAGCCATGGGGATAAATTGAAAAGCAAAAGTTATCTTATAGGCAACGCTCCACCAGCCGACAGCCAGATCGCCCACTAATTTTGAAAGTAGAATGGAATCTAAATACGAGTAAACCTTTACAAAAATTCCGGCAAGGGCAAAAGGATAAGCTATTTTAAATAAAAATTGAAGTATCTTTCGATTGAGAGTTAACCGTGGTCTGATTTCCGTTTTTATTCTCAAAAGCAGTCCCGAATAAACAAAAACCGCCGCGCTTCCCAAAATTAAAGCAATAATTAAAAAATAAAGAGGAGCTCCCCAAAAAAGACTCAAACCGCCAAAAGTAATAGTAACCAATTGCCCAACCATCACGCCCATTGCTTCATATTTCAAATTATGCAAACCGCGAAAAACGGCGTAGAAGGTCAAATGAAAAGAATCGAAAAACATAACAAGTCCCGCGAGATAAACCATATTTTTCGTCTCTGCTGAATATCCCAAAAAATTAACAGTCAAAGCTACGGCAAAATAAGTCAAAATAAAAAAGAATATTTTTGCCGTTAAAATATTCCCCAAATATTCACCGGCTTTTTCCTTGTTTTTGGCTATCTCGCGCGTTAAAACCGAAGACAACCCGAGATCGATAAAAATGGAAAAAATGATAGTAAAGGAAACGACAAAAAAATATTTTCCGGTGTTTTCCACTCCAATCATTCTGGCAATCAAAGCAAAATAGAAAAAAGCTAAAAATTTTTGCCCCACAGTGGCAACCGTCAAATAAATAGTATTCTTGGCAATTCGGCTTGGTTCTAAAGTCATAAGTTATAAAATAAGCATGGCGTCGCCAAAAGAATAAAAATGATATTTTTTCTTAATCGCCAATTTATAAGTATTGTCAATAGTTTTTTTGTCGGCAAACGCGGAAACAAGCATCAAAAGAGTCGATTTCGGGGTGTGGAAATTAGTTATCAAATGATCGACAAATTTAAATTTATATCCGGGATAAATGAATATATCAGTGCTTCCATTTTTAGGCTTAATAACACCGTTTTTATCCGTTAAACACTCAAGCACTCTTGTGGAGGTTGTCCCGCAAGCTACAATTTTCTTGCCTGATTTTTTAGCCTTGTTTAAAGCGTCCGCTGTTTTTTCATTCAACTCAAAAAATTCGCTGTGCATTTTATGCTTTGCAATATCTTCTTCCTTAACCGGTTGAAATGTCCCCAGCCCCACATGAAGAGTAATATATTCTATTTTCACTCCCCTTTTTTCAATTTTTTGAAGAAGCCTTTTTGTAAAATGCATCCCGGCCGTAGGCGCCGCAACTGACCCAAAATATTTGGCGTAAACGGTTTGGTACCAACTTTTCACTTTTAACTTTTCACTTTTACTTTTTATATACGGAGGAGTCGGCGCCTCCCCTATCCTAAAAATTTCCTTTGTCAATTTTTCACCTAATAAATTAAATTTTATTACAGCCGTATCCGTCTTTCGCTCAATGATCGTGCCTCTCAATTTTTTGGAAAAAAATATTTCCAAATCTGTTTGTTTTGTAAGAGGCACCGACCCGACAAGACATTCCCAACAATCTTTGCCGACTTGTCTTAATAAAAGTATTTCTACCTTTCCTCCACTTATTTTCTTACCCCAAAGACGAGCCGGAATCACTTTTGAATTATTAAGAACCAAAACATCTCCGGGTTCAAGATATTTATAAATATTATAAAATTTATCGTGCTTGATTACTTTTTTATTTCTATCAACAACCATCAACCGACAAGCATCGCGCGGACTTGCTTGCTCTTGAGCTATTAAATTTTGTGGAAGATTAAAATCAAAATCTTGAAGCTTCAACATATTGAAAGAAGGACGAGTTAACGTCCTTCTTATTATAACATTTTATGATTATTACATATAACATCCTTTAACTGATTAACCGAAGAAATTATATGATTTTTATGGCGGAAACTGTTTGAGCCGTTAAGGCGAGTTTTTCCGCTAGAAAAATCATATAATTTCTGAGGGAAGAACGAGTCATGTATACAAACTAACGTTTCTGCCATTGTGGTGCACGTCTCGCGCGTCTCAAACCGTACTTCTTTCTTTCCTTAACTCTAGGATCGCGGGTTAAAAATCCCGCTTTTCTTAAATTCTTTTTAAAATTTATGTTTAACTGCACCAGAGCTCTTGAAATTCCGAGACGAACCGCTTCCGCCTGGCCAACCAATCCGCCACCGGAAACTCTTGCTTCAACATCAACCTTATCCGCTTGGCCGACTGATTTTAACGGGGCGGAGATAATTTGCTCAAGTTCAAAAGTGCGAAAATAGTCAGTATATTTTTTCTTATTTACAGTGATTTCTCCTTTCCCGTTTTTGAATAACTTAACCGTAGCAATAGCTTCCTTGCGTCTGCCAATAGCGTATAGATAAACTCTTTTTACTCCCTCAACTATTTCTTTTTTTTCAACTGGCGCCTCCACTAACGGCATCTCTTCTTCCAATTCTTTTTTTTCTAAAACAATCTCTTCCGTTTTTTCTGTTTTTTTAACGGCCTTTTTTCTTACAACTTTCGGCTTAACGGTTGAAGTTTTTGTTTCTTTTTTTGTTTCTGCTATCATAAGGAGACTCTTAGTCTTTTTATTATTTGCGCTCTTAACTTATTCTTGGGCAACATTCCGTAAATAGCTCTCTTGATTACTCTTCCCGGATCTTTAATGAATAAATCCTGGATTGTCGGTTGTCTTTTTCCGCCGGGATGAAATGTATGCCAAAAATATCTTTTATCGGTAAATTTTTTACCGGTGAATTTAACCTTTGAAGTGTTGGTGATATTAACAAAATCCCCTTGATCAATATTGGCAGTGTAATTTGTTTTATTTTTCCCACGTAAAAGAACAGCTGCCTTAACAGCCAATCTTCCAAGCGGTACTCCGTTTGCGTCTAGAGTGTGGGTTTCCCTTTTAAGTATTGTTTTTGGCATAAAAATTAAACTAATTCAATTTGGACAATCTCGGCGCCATCGCCTTGTCTTCTTTTTAAATTTAAAATTCTCGTATAGCCGCCTTTTCTTTCTTTATATCTTGGTCCCAACTCTTCCAATATTTTCTTAACAGCGCTTTCTTTATATAAATATTTTAATAGATTTCTTCTTGAAGCGATGCCATTATCTTTTCCTTTGGTAATTAATCTTTCAACGATCGGTTTTATCGCTTTGGCCTTTGCTTTGGTTGTTTTTATTTTTTCGTACAATACCAAACTTACCGCCAAGTTTCTGAATAAAGCTTTGCGCGGACCGACTTTTCTATCTAAAATTTTTCCTTTTTTTCTATGCCTCATACCCGGTATTTTGAATTAGAATATAACTTTTATTTAACTTTAAACTTTTTTCGCTTTTCCTCTTTTTTTCTTAGGGCTCTCGTCGGTTTCTTCAACAACTTCTTCTTCTGTTTCTTCTTCCACATCCTCGCTAACGCTAGTTTCTTCAACTTCTTCCGTCTTAAATTCTTCCTGACCTTCGTTTAAAAACAAGTTAAAATGATTTATCAAAATTTGTGCGCTTTGTTTTAAGGCGTCTTCCGGAGTAATTGTTCCGTCCGTTTCAAGTTCTAAAATCAATTTATCATAGTTTGTTATGTCGCCAACGCGGACATTGTCAACTTTGTAGCCGATACTTTTTACCGGAGTAAAAATAGAATCTATGGCTATCGCGCCAACTTCAAGTTTTTCTTTTGATCTGGCTTCAACCGGAACATAACCTCTTCCTTGGCTGACGGTAATTTCCATCTCCAGCTCGGCATTTTTATTTGTAAGGGTGGCGATAAATAAATCCGGATTTGCTATCTCAACTTCTGAATTTTTTTCTATATTGACCGCGGTCACCTTGCCGTCTCCCTTTGCTCTCAAAATTAATTTGACCGGTTCCTCTTGATAAATTTTCATTCTCAACTGTTTTAAATTCAAAATAACCTCAATCACATCTTCTTTGACGTGAGGAATCGCGGAAAATTCATGTTGAACTCCCTTTATCTTTACGGCAGTCACCGCCGCTCCCGGTAAACTTGATAAAATCGTCCGTCTTAAGGCATTACCCAAAGTCGTGCCATAACCATAGTAACATGGTTCAACCGTAATCGTAGCTTGGTTTGGAAGCTTGCCTTTTTTAATTTCGATTTTTGACGGTAGAATGATTGACTCCATAAAGATATAAATTTTAATAATTTTTATCTTGAATAAAACTCAACAATCAGTTTAGGATCAAACTGTGTTTTAACCTCTTCTTTTTTCGGAGTGCCCAAAACTTTCCCTTCCAATTTAACGATATCCATAGCAAGCCAATTTGGGGTTTCATGTTTTTTTAAAATCTGTGGCAAATTTTGAAATAACGGTTTCTCGAGCATGCTTGGTTTGATACTGATTGTCTGACCGGCTTTTACTTGGAAAGAAGGAATGTTAACTTTTTTATTATTTACGAAAATAAGTCCATGTCCGACAACTTGTCTTGCTTGTTGTCTTGAACGGGCAAAACCCAATCTATAAACAACATTATCAAGTTGCATTTCCAACAGTTGCAGTAAAAAATCACTGGTATCGCCTTTCTTTTTACTGGCTTTTATAAAGTAATTTTTAAATTGTTTTTCCAAAATGCTGTAAATTCTTCTCGCTTTTTGTTTTTCTCTAAGCTGAGTGCCATAACCGGTTAAGCGAACTTTTCCTTTTGGACCATGAACGCCCGGCGGATAACTTCTTCTTGTAAAAGCGCATTTCGCGGTACCACAACGATCACCTTTCAAAAAAAGCTTTTCTCCTTCTCTGCGGCAACGCGCGCATTTTGATTTTTTCTCTTTTGCCATATTTTACAATATTGATTTTTATTTTACTAAATTCTTCTTGGCTTTTTCGCTCTGCATCCATTGTGAGGAATAGGAGTGGTGTCTTTTATTGATAAAACATTAAGACCATTAGCATTTAGGGCGCGCACAGCCGCTTCTCGTCCTGAACCTACTCCACAAACAAAAACATTCACCTCTTGCAACCCATAATCCAGCACTTTCTCCGCGACATTTTTCACAACAAGACCGGCGGCGTAAGGAGTTGACTTTTTCGGTCCTTTGAATCCGCACAAACCGGAACTTGACCAGCCCAAAGTATTTCCGTTTAGATCAGTTAAAGTAATGATTGTATTGTTGTATGTAGCCTGAATATAGGCGCATCCGACAGGAACATGTCTTACGACTTTCTTTTTCTTTCCCTTCATTGGTTTCTTTCCGCTTTTTGCTTTCGCATCTTCTGTCTTTTTTTCTTCTTTGTCGGTTTCTTCAACTGCGGTTTCTCCTGTGTCGGGAAGATCGGAAGCGATTGTTTGTTGTTCGTCAGTCATAATCTAAATTAATAAGTTTAAGTCTTTTGGTTGGCATCTTTTCGCCCACTACCCATTGTTCTTCTCATATTTCCGCGAACCGTGCGAGAGTTTGTTTTGGTTCTCTGACCTCTTGCCGGAAGTTTTTTGGCATGCCTTGTTCCTCTATATGATCCGATTTCTTTCAATCTTTTAACATTACTGAAAACATCGCGTTTTAAATCCCCTTCCACTCTATATTCTTTTTCAATCAATTCTCTCAATTTATTGGCTTCATCGTCCGTCAGGGCGTTAGTTCGCGCGTCCGGGCTTATTTTTGCCAAAACCAAAATTTTATTGGCTTGTGTTCGGCCAATACCATAAATATAAGTTAAAGCTACTTCTATTCTTTTATTTTGAGGTAAAACCACCCCGGCAATTCTTACTATCATAATTAGCCTTGTCTTTGTTTATGTTTTTTGGTTTTGCAAATTACAAAAATACGCTTTCCGCGTTTTACAACTTTGCACGATGCGCATATTTTCTTGACTGATGCTCTAACCTTCATAAACCGGATAAAATTATTTAATCTTTAGAAAGTAAATAAAAAGAAAAATCTCCGTGAGATTACTAAGTTCGCTCTACTAAAATCTATACACTATTCTCCCTTTTGTCAAATCGTAAGGAGTCATTTCAATTTTTACCCTGTCGCCCGGCAATAATCTGATCTTGTTCATCCTCATCTTGCCCGAGAGATGGCCTAAAATAGAATGACCGTCTTCAAGCTTGATTTTGAAGGTCGCAGCCGGTAAAAGTTCTTCTACCTGGCCAAGGACTTCAATAAACTCCTTATTTTTTTCATTCTGCATAAGAAACGCTCTTCCGCCAAGGCGGAATTAAACAACTAAAATATATAGACATCACGTTCCGGAATCGTATTTAGAACGTAGGGAAAATTGGCTCTAGCGCAGTTTTGGAGCGTAGAAAATCTTGAGTCGTAGCAGTAGCTACGGTGAGAAATTTTCTAGTGAAAAACAAGCCAGAGACGATTTTAACAAGTTATTGAGTACGATTTTAGAACGTGATGTCTATGCGAACCAAGAAACTGAACCTCTTTTAGTTTCCAGTTCTTATGTCTAGATTGTTTATTTTTACTAGTTTTATTATATTGTTTTGCTTAAAATGTGTCAATAGCTTGTAAAAGTAGAGTTGTCAGCAAAAATTAAAATCCAAATTCACCATAAAATATCCCCTTTTGAATAGATTCTATCGCCTGCTTAACATAAGGTATAGTATTTTGAGGAAGATTATCGAGCGGAAACCAATTTAAATCGTCGCATTTATCCGGTTCCATATTTTTTAGCTCACCACTCCAGCCTTTGGCTTTCAAAAATATATTAATTCTTTCTCTTGCTCCGACATCCTTGGAAATAACCTGACGATGAATAACATGAACCACTTGAAGATCTTCTAATTTCAAAATTATCCCAGCCTCCTCCTTGGATTCGCGTATCATCGCCTGACTAAAAGTTTCCCCTCCGTCGAGATGTCCGGCGACCAAACTATAATTGCCGTCTTCGTATCCCGTATTAAAACGTCTTTGTAGTAAAACCATTCCATCTTTTTCTAAATAAAGATAAACGGCTGGCGTAATTTTAAATCTTTCTTTTGGCATAAGATAAAATTATTTTATAATATATTCCCACCCGGGTTGCCATGTTTTCGTCTTTCTCCAATCTTCAGCAAATGCCTGCTCCCAATTTTTGTTTTTTAAAAGCACATCAAGCGCTAACTGCGGACCCTTATGAGCGACGATAGCAACTTGCTTTCCGTCATAATTTTCTTTTAAAAAATTCAAAAATCACCAATCCTTAACTTTACATCTTCATAACTTTCTCCCTCGGGAAATTTTTTTATTATATTTTCTTCTTGCATAGGCTCAACGACTTCCGAAGGACCGGAATTATATTTTCCGTAGTTGCATTCTCTCAATCTTGCGTCCGAGATTATTTTAATCTCGTCCCCAAAAATCAATTTTGCGGAATTTACCGCTCGTTTTAGATCAGAGCAAAAAACAACATCAAAGTGCTTATCCCTAATCCTGTCTTTTAGCTCAGCAGCTTGTTGAATTCCTAATTCAGAAAGTTCGGCGTCAGACCAACCGGAAGAAATTTTGTTTTCGTTATCCTTCGTTGTCCCGTGAGGAAAATATGTTATTTTTATCATATTCTATGTGTTAATAAAATTATCAATTTCTTTAAAAGATCTTAAAATCACTACTTTGTCTTCGTATGGCTCAAGTAATTCTAACATTTTTGGCTCATTTTTTAAATATCCCCAGTTGTATTTTTTATATAACGCGTGGCGTAGGAGCTTAATTAAATTCAAAAAAGTTTCATTTTCTCTTTTTTGATGTCTTCTGATTATTGCCCACCATTGAGAAAAAATATTTGGAAAAGAAAGATAAATTATAAGATTGGCGGTCTTGAACCCTCCACCCACGAGATAATAAGTTGCCCCCTCAACAATCCAGTTATCTTGAGAATAAACTTTCTGATTAATTTCCTTAATACTGCTCTCCTTGTCTTGCTTTTCTAAAAATTTTCTTTTCCAATAAAAATCATCTGTTGAATAATATGGAATCCCTAATTTCCGGGAAAGTTTTTGTGCCAATGTCGTTTTGCCTCGCCCATAGTCCCCAACGATCAAAATTTTTTTAGCCAATAGGTCTAACTTCATAATATTATTTTCCCGACCATCTTCGCCAAGTTATTTTCCCTTCGTGTCTAAAATTTAATTCCAACGTCGCGTATTTTAAACCTCCAAAAGTGTAAGCGCTTGCGTAAACGGTCTCGTCTTTTTTGTCATCTATTGTAATTTCTATTATTAAAAGTTTCTCCATAAAATTATTAAATTGATCGTATGCGAGCATAGTAATACTATCTCTATCATCTTGACTTAAACTATACGAATCTTTAATAAAAATTTTTGGGACAAAAAATCCGAGAAGTAGAACGACAATTATTATTAAAATTATTTTTTTCATAAAAGAAAGAAAAAATGATGTAAAAAATCTCCTCCTTATTTAAAAATTATTTTAGGCGATCGTCAGGTATTTAATAGCTTCATTTATTTGATTATCAAAATCATCGTCCATATTCAGAACTTTAAAGCCGTGCTTTTCGGATTCCTTTTTAAAAAATTTTCCGTATTCACAGATCATTTTTGCGATCTTGCCATATGTTTCTTCCTTGTTTGTTCTGGCAATAATCCAATCATTCGGAGTTGTGCTTTTCTTAATGTCGTTTATAAATTTTAATTCATCCGTCTTGATAAGAAAAATACTCTTTATTTTATTGGGATATTTTGAGTTTAGATCAGCGACTAATTCAGGTTCAACGTGATAACCCTCAACGACAAAATCATTACCATCTGTAATTTCGCAAACTGTAAACATATCAATCGCTTGATACGAGGTTTTTGCTTGTTGCTGATATGCTTCAACGATTTCGTTTGTTGAATATTTGGAGTATTTTTCGTCATTGTTTTTTCCTCTTTGATTATTGGTAGGAAACTTTTTTGAAAAATACTTTTTATTCATGTACGGCTTTATGACACATTGAAGAGTGTCGGTAGACACCCAGGGAATGCCTTTTGATTTTGATAATCTTTTTGCTAATGTTGTTTTTCCGCACTTTGGCGGACCCCCGATTAAATAAATCATAGCCTAAAATAATTTTTTATAAATTTTGGCTTTATTATAGTATAAAATTTCTGAACCAGATATGCCGTATTAGCTGATGTATTTTCAATTTTCTTCCTTATTTTGAACTTCTTCATCTTTAATTCCAGCACTATCAAGCAACTCCATAATATTTTGGCCATAAAAATTTGGCGATTCGATATCATCAAATTCGCCGAAATTAACAGTAGTAAAATTACGCCACTCTGTAAGTTTGTTGTAGGCTACAGCATATAGTTGAATGCCTAATGATTTCGGTGAAACTTTTAGGTTGGGGACTACCTGCTCATTCTTAAGCTTGTGAGAGTCAGTTTGAAAATCGCCGATTAATCCTTTTGCGTGAAGTGCATGAAGGTCACGACCGAAATCATTGTCGTCAATAATTTTCAAAAGCTCATTGGTAGAAAGAAACAATTGCTCTTTTTGAAGTTCATTTTCTTGACCCGGATTAAGCTTAATTTTATCAGGATTGGATGTAAGAATTTTATTCAGCGATGAATATATCGCGTAATGCAGAAGCAACTGTTTTGACGACAATGATTTAATGATATCGACGTAGTAAACACCACTGTTATCTTTTCCATCTATACTCCTCGAAGAAGCCAAAATTCCACCAAAATATTCAGCGCAAATTGCCTCATCGGTAAACGATCCATTCCAAAAGACATCACGCGTAACCCTTAGATTAGCAGTTTTTCCGTCATCAATATTGGCAATTTTGCTAGTTACTTTTTCAATGATTTTATCACGTCCCTTTTGATATAGGTTGGCAATATCAGCAGATATAACATCTAAAGTTTTACCAAATATTTTTTTACCTACGGCGAGCGCCGCTCCTGTTGTGACTAAATCCATATGTATATTTTAGAAAATTGAAAATATTTCAGCTAACGTTTGCGTGTATGATAAGTTTCGCCGACCTCCTTATTTTTCTCAATAGAGGAGGCGAAATTTGAGTGAAAGAAAAAGTGCAACCTTTGAAAATTATTAACGCACTTTTTCTTGAACCTCATACACGCTGTTGTGCGATGTTGTTTTTCACTCTCTCTTCCTTATTGTATTTTTAATAAATCACCGTTTAGCACGACGGGTTGCATTGCTAAAATTTCATCAGTATAAATCATCTCGGGAATATCATTTAATATGAAAATTGGTTTATTGAGAATGTGTGCAAAACCAATTTCCAAAAAAGAATTGCCACCGATATAATTAGAAATACCTTTTTTATCTACATTGACCACCAATACCGCATCAGCGTTTTTTATCTTTTCAAAATAATCACGAATCAAATCATGTTCGATCTTATTTTTGGTTGACTCATGAGCGGTTTCTTCTGCCAAAACTTTCTCCGCATATTGTTCAGTGTTTTTCGGCAATATAACTTCGTGATTATTTTGAAGCAATTCTTTTTTGGCGTCCACCATTTGACAGGCTGACGACATACTTCCGCAGATTACAATTTTCATATTTTCAAGCTAAGGTGATTTATTAAAAAATATTTTTAGAAAGAGAGCGAAAAACAATTTCGTCACAACTAGTTAATATACGAAGTGTTTGTGTATAATGTGTGCTCCCTATATTATACTCACTTTTTTACTCCAACACCGCCTTAATCCTCCTCACCCCCGCGCTGGAGGCCTCTTCTTTTATAATCTTAAAATGGCCGAGCTCGCTGGTATTGGAAACGTGCGGACCACCACAGATTTCTTTACTAAAACCTTCCACGGAATAAACTTTTACTTTATCGCCGTATTTATCTCCAAAAAGACCGATTGCTCCGCTTTCCCTTGCTTCTTCCACCGACATTATTTCGTATACAACAGGAGAATTCTTTTTGATCACTTCGTTAACCAAATCTTCCACTTCTTTAATTTGCTCCGGCGACATTTTTTCGTGATGAAAAAAATCAAACCTTAATCTTTCCGTTGTAATATTGCTTCCCCTTTGCTCCACATGATTTCCTAAAACTTTTCTTAAAGCGGCATGCAAAAGATGCGTAGCCGTGTGCAGTTTTTTTACTTCGTCTGAAGCATCAGCCAGCCCACCCTTAAAAGCGCCGGCCGAAGCGGTGCGAGAAAGTTCTTGATGCTTTTTAAATTCCTTTTCAAATTCTTCCTCGTTTATAAAAATATTTTTTTCTTTTGCTAATTCTTTTGTCAGCTCCAAAGGAAAACCATAAGTAGAAAAAAGATTAAAGGCTTCCTTGCCGGTAACCTCTTCCAACTTTTCAAACTCCTTTAGCCCCCTCTCTAAAGTTTTCGCAAACTTTTCTTCTTCCTTTTTTAATTCACCCAGGATTATATTCTGTTTTTCGGCTAATTCAGGATATTGTTCTTTGTAAATATTAATAATTATTTCAGCGAGTGACGCGAGATTGTTCGCCATATTTATTTTTTTTGCATAGCGAATAGCTCGACGAATCAAACGGCGCAAAACATAGCCTTGTCCGATATTTAAGGGAACTATCCCCGAAGGATCGGCTAAGATAAAGACTGCTGTT
>MFGA01000008.1:0-26399 GCA_001778095.1 Candidatus Falkowbacteria bacterium RIFOXYA2_FULL_38_12 | reverse complement strand
TTTCGTCTTCCTTACCTTCTGAAGTTTCTTTAATTTTATCAATCAATGGCGCAAATAATTCCGTTTCATAAATATTATTCTTTCCGTTTAAAACTGCAACAATTCTTTCAAGTCCCATACCCGTATCAATATTTTTCTGCGCAAGTGGTTCATACTTTCCATCGGTAGTTTTATTGTATTGCATAAAAACATTATTCCAGATCTCCACCCAATTTTTATTTTCTGAATCAAAAATATCGGGGGTTGGTTCATCACTTGCCCAATAAAATATTTCCGTATCCGGACCACATGGACCAGTCTTTCCCGCCGGGTCCCACCAATTATCTTTCTTTTCCAACTTAGCAATTTTCTCTGGAGCAATGCCTAAATTAACCCATAAATCATAGGCTTCCTTATCAAACGACGCATCATTATCACCAGCAAAAACTGAAACTGCCAATCTCTCCTTATCTAATCCTAGCCATTTTTCGTCTGTTAAAAATTCCCAGCTCCATTTGATCGCGTCTTCTTTAAAATAATCTCCAAGCGACCAATTGCCTAGCATCTCAAAAAAGGTAAGGTGCCAATTATCCCCGACCTCGTCTATATCGCCCGTCCTGATGCATTTCTGAACGCTAGTGAGTCTTTTACCGCTAGGATGCTCTTCACCCAGTAAAAATGGCACAAGCGGATGCATTCCGGCAGTGGTAAACAAAACCGTGGGGTCGTTTTCCGGAATCAAGGGCGCGGACGGCAAAATAGCGTGCCCTTTTTCTCCCGAAGCGGATCCGCCTTTGGTGGAAAAAAATTGTAAATACTTTTCTCTTAATTCTTTGGCAGTCATAAATTAGTTGTTAGATTTTGGTTGTTAGATATTTTAAATGATAATACCGCCGCCGATAACTTCTTCGCCTTTATAAAATACAGCCGATTGGCCGGAAGTGATGGCTCTTTGTGGTTTATCAAAAATTATTTTATAAATATTATTTTCTTTGGTAAGAACGGAATCTGCGCCCTTATGCCCATACCTTATTTTCGTTTTTACTTTTAATGGAAATTCCGGCGCGTCGGATATAAAATTAACTTTTTTCAATTTCAATTCCTTGCCGAAAATTTCTTTTTCGTTTTTGCTTACAATTAAAGTATTGCTTTTTATATCAATCTTTGCAACATAATAAGGACCGCCACTAAAACCCAAACCCTTTCTTTGACCTATGGTATATAAAGATAGACCGCGATGTTCTCCTAATATTTTTTTCGTTTCCAATTCAATAATCTTCCCGCTTTTTAGCTTTAGCCATTTTTTTAAAAAATTTTCTAAATTATCCCCAATAAAGCAAACTTCTTGACTGTCTTTTTTATTATGAATCGACAAGCCCAGTTTTTTGGCCATAGTTCGGACTTTTGGTTTGGCGTATTCGCCGATCGGAAACAAACAATGCTTCAATTGATCTTTGGTTAAGGTATAAAGAAAATATGACTGATCCTTGTCTGCGTCTTTTCCTTTTAAAAGCTTAATTCTTAATTCTTTATTCTTAATTCTTGTATAGTGTCCGGTCGCAATATAATCTGCGCCCATGGCTTTTGCTTTCTTTAAAAATTCTCCAAATTTTATAAAACGATTGCATTCCACACAAGGATTCGGCGTTCGTCCCTTTTTATATTCATCCAAAAAATAATCAACAACTGTTTTTTTGAAAGGTGCTTTCATATCCAAAGCATAAAATGGAATGTCCAGCATTTCCGCCACCCTTTTTGCATCGCTATATGCATCAAAAGAACAACATTTATTTTCAATTCCGTGCAATTCCGTGTTATGTTCCCTGGTGTTCGGTGTATCCTGCCAAAAACGCATAAAAACACCAACGACGTCATATCCTTGGTTTTTCAGAATAGCGGCTGCGACCGAAGAATCAACTCCGCCGGACATGGCAACTACCACCTTTTTCTTCTGCTTTTTTACCATAATTAGCTTATTTTACAATAAATTTAGCAAAAAAACAATTAATCTCTCCTTAAAGAATAAATACATCCGCAATAATTCTGGCGATACAAACCTAAGCGTTTGGACTCTTCGTCGGTTTTTGCTTGTCCACCACCTTTTTTAAAATCAGCGATGAAAAAACTGATACCGAATTTTTCAGCCCATTTCTCACCGATAGGATTAATAATTTCCGCTTTTTTGTTTCGACCGACAGTCAAAGTTGAAGCAAACCAATCAAAATCATTTTCTTTGGCAAACCTCGCTGTCTCTGCAAGCCTAAAATCAAAACAAGCCTCGCATCTCTTTCCTCCCTCCGGTTCATCTTTAAAATCAGCGACCGCAGAAAGCCAATCCGCTTCGGAATATTCTCCTTCCATCACTTCTATCCCTAAATTCTCCACTGCTTTTTTGGTGGCATCAAGCCTTCTTTCATACTCTTCTTTTGGCCAAATGTTGGGATTAAAAAAATACAAAGAAACTTCAAATTTCTCCGAAAGCATTTTAGGAATCCAGGCGCCACAGACACCGCAACAAACATGTAATAATAATTTTTCTTTATTTTTAGTCATAGCAAAAGTTAATTTAACTTAAAAAGCGAGCCCGCGCAAGAGCTCGCTTTCGAAATGATTGTCTAGTTAGTGGCGGATAAGTTTATAAGCAAGGAAACCTTGGGATCCTTACCTTTGCTTGACTTGTCCCCTTTTTCTTCATCGAAATTTTTTACTTTGGGAGGCAACACGGGGCGCGACATTATTTTTGCTTCAATCAACATTTTCATGGCTTGATTAGCCGCTTGAAATGATTCAAGATATTTTTTCTCTTCTAACATTTCTTTCGATTCTACTAATTTTGCTCGAGCTTCTGCTAATTTTGCTTCATACTTTACAACGTCACGTCCTTGCTCTTTCATATTTTCTAAATATTTTTGAGAAGCTTCTATTTTATTTTCCAGGGCTTTAATTTTTCCTTCCGCTCGTTCTTCCGCGCCCATTATTTTACCGACTTGCTCCTTGGCTTTATCTTTTAGTTCTTCTCTTTTTTCCAGTCGCAAGATTGTCCCCAACGCTTTCTCGGAACGCAAAGCTGTTTTTGTTTCGGCACGAAGTAAGACTTGCTCGGCTTTATCCGGGAGCTCGCCGGCCAAATCGGATAATAGCTGTTCATGCTTTTGAAGAGCTTCTTCAAGACGGGCTGCAGTCGCAAGCGCCTTTTCTTTTAATTCACCTGCTTCCATCTCGGCAATTCGAGCCTCGGCTTTTTCTAATTTATTTTCAGCTCTCTCCATGGCTTTTTCAATAACTTCTAGCTTCATTTCTCCATTCTTATTTTTCAATTTCTCTTGAAGCTTTTGAATCTCTTCCATGCGCCGATTGGCAAATCTTACATCCAAATCGGCCTTTTTATCCTGGCCCAAAGATACGGCCGTTTCTACTTCTTCTACCGCTAATTTAACCGGATAGAGCGCGTCTCCCGGCAAACTTGATTGCGAAGCATAGGCAGTCCCGCCACCGGTTAAGAGCGCGGCAATGACTATTCCAACTAAGATAGGCATAGGTTTTATAGTTAATTGTAAAAATTTTCCTCTTGTTATTATTTGACGATTGATTTCATTTTTTCTTACCGGATGCTGTTCGGCAAATTCCAAAAGAACCGCTCTATTTTCGGCAAGTTTATTTTCTCCGCTTATCTTTATTCGGCTGAGATTTTCTAATTTTTTTTTAATTTTATGAATCTTCATACTTTTTTATAATTTTTTGCGCCTCCCGGAGAGCACGATGAATACTGACATAAACCGCGTTCTTCTTTTTTCCTGACAAATTACTGATTTCACTAATACTCAATTCGTCAACATATCTCCAGATTAAAATATCACGCGTTTCTTTTGATAATTCTTCCAAACTTTTCAAGACCTGCCCGATTTCAAACCTAGATCCTATTTTTTCCGCCTCACTGCCTTCATCACCAAGTTGCGCTTCCAGTGTTTCATCAATTAAAATTGGCTGTCTTGCTTTACTGCGATAATAATCAATAATTAAATTATTGGCCACGCGGTAAAGAAACGCTCGCAGATTATCTATCTTTTTGTCAGAATCAACCAGAAATTCCCAAGTTTTTTTAAAGACTTCCGAAACCATATCTTCAGCCAATTCTTTTGATCCCAGCCGATAAAAAACATGCCGATAAAGTTTCGGAGCGTAAAAATCATAACACTGACTAAAAACTTCCTTATCTCCCTTGTTTAATTTTTGAAGCCAAATCGCTTCTTTAAATTGTCTAAGCACATGCATATATATGGACGAACGTAATTAGAAATTCTTACTTGGAGTCCCTAAGACATAAAATGAGCCTATTTTGAGCTCATTTTATCTTTTTTGTTTTATTTGGCAAAATTTTTTATTTTATAACCTAGGTTTTTGATTTTTTATCCTTTTTTTCCTGACGCTCCTTTTCCTTTCCTATTTTCAAACAGTCCTTGCAATACACCGGGCGACTGGGATCCGGATCAAAAGAAACTCTTGATTCTTTTCCGCACAGAGAACAAATAATTTTGAAAGGGAACTTTTCTTCGTGGGTTTTCCCTTCGTCTTTTTTATCTTTTTCCTTTTTTCCCTTACTCTTTTCCGGAGAAACGTTTTGCGCCTTTGCCTTTGGCGGAGATATTACTTTTTTCTCCTCTTTAATCTCAATTTTAAGTTCAAGAGGTTTGGCAAGTTTTTTCTCCTCGTCTTCTTGGTTTAATTTCAAATCAGACAATCGACTATCCTCTTCTTCCATTTTCTCTAAGAAATTAACGGCCTTTACTTTGGGCTCTAAAAACATAGCCTCTCTCGCCTTTATTGCCAACTCTTCCAGTTCTTTTGACTTATTTTCTTCTTCTAGAAGATCATCTTTTTCATTTTCTCTTGCTGTAATCGCCGCTTTTTCTTCTTTTTCGTTTTTCTTGTCCGCGATATCTTTTTTTATTTCTTCCTCAAGCTCCTCATCGCTTTTTTCTATCTGCATCCCGCTCCATCTTATAATTTTCTCTTCAACAATTTCCACCGGCTTGGCATAACGCTCTCGAGAAACTTTTATCACCTTCTCTGTGCTGTCCGTTTCCCCGGAAACCGGCGGTAGACCGGAAGCGGAAAATGGACTGGAAGCCACTCCATCTATCATCAATTTAAGATACATGTCAAACTTGCTCAAGTTAACAAGATCTTCTCCGGTAAAGACCGGGGCAAATTCTTTTTCTAAAATTTCCGCATCGGCCGCGCCAACTCTAAAAGCCATCATCGTGCCAACGTTTCCAAAAACAGCCGCGGCGACTTCTTCTTCTAATTGCTCAATATATTGATGAGCAAGAATCAAAGCTAATCTGTATTTTCTCGCCTCGGATAAAATATTGGCAAAGCTTAAAGTGGCAAAATTTTGAAATTCATCAACGTAAAGATAAAAATCTTTTCTTTCTTTTTCCGGAATATCAACCCGACCCATCGCGGCAAGCTGGATGCGAGTTATCAACATGCCTCCCAAAAGAGCGCTGGCATCTTCGCCAATTCTTCCTTTTGCCAAATTCATAATAAATATTTTTTGACCATCCATTATCTCGCGCATATCAATCGTTGATTTGACTTGACCAACGATATTTCTGATTATGGATGCGGATAAAAATTGTCCGACCTTATTTTGAATAGCCGCCACCGCTTCTTTTCTAAAGCGGTCTTCCCATTTTTCAAATTCCTCTATCCAAAAAGCTTTGACAACCGGATCTTTCACTTTTACTAAAACTTTTTTTCTATAATCTCTTTCCGCCAACATCCTATTTATTCCAAGCATTGTTGAACCGGGATTATCCAAAAGAGCCAGTATTGTATTATTCAAAATATATTCCATCCTAGCCGACCAAACGTCCGGCCAAATTTTCTTAAAAACGCCCATCATTCCCGAGGCAACCAAATGTTTATACTTCGGATCAATCGTTTCCAAAATATTAAAAGCTATGGGAAAATCCAAATCAGCCGGATTAAAATAAATTACGTCATTTATTCTTGAAGGCGGAATATAATCCAAAATCTTTTCCGCCAAATCTCCGTGAGGATCAATAATGCCAACTCCATGCCCGTTTCTAATATCGGAAATAATCAAATTTTCCAATGTTGTTGATTTTCCCATGCCGGTTTTACCGATCATGTACATGTGTTTGCGTCTATCGTCTGTTTTAATGCCAAAACGCCTTCTCGCGCCGCGAAAATTTGTTTCAGCAAAAACGGCTATTTCTTCGTGAGTATATACTGGCATATTATTTATCTCGAAATTATTATACTACTGGATTATTAGACCTACTGCGTAATAACCTTTCTACTGCAATTCTCATATTTTGGTAAATTTTGCCCTAAATTTTCTTACCAATATAACCATATTGCCTCAAAAATTTATGACAAAATTTTCTCAAAATCTGAAAATTTCGCAACGAAAGTTATTACGCAGTAGGTCTATTCTCTTTTTTCTTAAAATATCCTATACCAATTTCCGAACCTTCAATCGGCAAATTAACCGGAGCCACACCCCTTTTACTTTCCACTGTTTTAACTGCCGGAGACTTAATCCATGCGGCAGGGAAATGCCATAGGCTAGCTAATTCTTCAATGTTGCAAACAAATCCGGTTCCCATTCCGCGCCAATTGCTTCTGCCTTTGTAAGCAGACATTAATTTCTGTTGTTTCCATTTAACCCTAAGTCTTGTAAAAAAATAATGAGCGGTTGTGCCAACCTTGTCGTATTCCGGTTTAATACTCTGGCAATCCATAGTGTTGTATTGCTTTACGGCGCCAACCATAGTATGAATGGCCCGCGTTTTTTGATAAACTTCTTTTTTGGCCAAATAAACGACGCGCATTTTAGTTTTAAAACCGATTTTGGATATTTTTTTCTCAATTGCTTCAACTTTGGTTTTTTCTCCCGGAGAGAGATAAAGCATTTGCGACGGAACATCATCTTTTTTAGGTGCTGATGCCGCCCCCGAACTAACCACTTGACCCATCACCGCATCAATTATTTTGATAGGTAAATCAAAAATTTTAGCGAATAAGCTCTTTTTTTCCTTTATCTTCGCCCCTATTAATTTTTTAACTACTTTTTCCCCTTTTGCCACCCAGCCCTTTTGACTAATAGGAGTAACTGTTATTTGATACCAAAGCTGTTCTCCTGTTCCCATTTTTGCCATATTTTCCAAAATGGCGGCCATCGGATCTTTGAATTCTTTAGTCAGGGCATCTTCAAAATCAAGATAAGTTCTTAAAGGATAAACCTCATCTTTAACCGGTATCCATTCCGTACCAAACATTTTATATTCCGGATCGGGATATTTTGAAGGAGCGCTTGCCGCGTAGTCGGAAATTTCAGTAATTTCCGCTTCAGGATATTGAGCATAAATTGCCGCTTCCACCAAATCCCTAAACTTATCTCTTGTCCGTATTACATATTGGATATACCCCTCAACGCTCACTATTTCAAAACTGAAAAAATCTTGCGTTTTCCCTTCCCAATATTTTTCCCAAAGAGTATCAGAGGCGTGCGCTCCGTCCAAATGAGCGAAAAAATTCTCTACCGCGCGAGGAGATTGACTGGGGCTATCTATTGAAGTTTTGGGAATATCAACTGCTAAAAAAACAAAACGACGCGTAGCGCCATAAAGATTCTGGCGCCAAAATTTCCATGATTCCCAAAAACCCCAAAGTAACGCCCACAAAACGACAATCCATCCGCCATCAACAAAAAGACGCCAAATCGCGGCCGGCGGGGATACGTTTATAAAATTATCAAAATAACTTAGATCAATTGTGATCATATAAATTATCTAATGAAATGTTATTATAAAAGTATAGCACAAAAATAAATAATATTTAAACCAAAAAAATTATTCATATTTTAGCGCGTCAACCGGTTTTAATTTGGCGGCCGCTCTCGCCGGCAAAAAACCGGAGATGATGCCGACAAAAAAGGAAAAAAGCATAACCAAAATAATAGTTTTCGGGGAGAAAGATACGGCCAAAAAAGAGAATCCTTTTCCCGTGGCATAAAATTCAACACTTTTGGCGATTATCGCCCCCAACACCACACCCACTGCTCCGCCAAAAGCGCCCATTAATCCCGATTCAAAAACAAAAACCAATAGGATATATTTATTTTTCGCGCCGAGAGCTTTCATTGTTCCTATTTCCGGCGTCCGCTCTAAAACGGAAGTGTACATGGAGTTCATTATTCCCACTCCTCCGACGACCAAAGCAACACTGGCTATTGCCGCTAAAATAAATTCTATCAGTCCGATAATGTCTCCAGCTATGTCGCCAGCCTTAGCGCTCGTTAAAACGGAAAAGTCTCCAATCCCTTTTTGTTTTGACAAAGTATATTTTATATTTTCCGCCAACTCGTCAAGATTTGTTCCCTTGGTAGCTCTCACTAGAACAGTCATGTAGTCAAATTTTTCTCCGCTCACCGCTTCAAGCCCCCTTACGGAGATATAAAGTGAAGAATCGTGCGATTGCTCACCTATCTCGGCGAAAATTCCGGCAACCTTCAATCTTTTTCCTTTTACAACAATATTGTCTCCTATTCCAATCGGATTTTTAAAACTTTTATCCGCGAATTTTTTCCCCAAAAGAATTTCTCTTTCCGAATTAACACTAGGCCAGCTTCCGCTTTCCAATTTATATCCTCGCGATTCTTCAAAAATTATCCTCATTTCCGGCCACGGCTGGGCCTGTATGGCCACCAACTTTTTTTCGCCTTTAAATTCCCCTGTCAATAATTTTGATTCAACTGTCGGCAAAGCAAGGTCAACTCCGCTTACCTCTTTTATTACCTCCACATCTTTAGCTCTAATCCTTTCCTTGCCGATCAATCTTGAAGTCGGATCAGCCAACTCTCCGGGAATAACAAAAATCAAATCAGCGCCAAATTGATTTAATAAACCGGAAACAGCCTTGTCCAACCCCGCCCCCAAAAAAAAGATAGCGATGACTACCGAAATCCCAATTACAATACCGGTTACCGTGAGCCAACTCCTCGTCGGGCGATATTGCAAATTTTTATAACTTAGAAAAAATAAATTTTTGAGCATAAGAATAAGTATCGTCTATCTCTTTCTTAACGCTTCCGAGGGATTTAATTTTGCCGCTTGATGGGCCGGCAAAAATCCGGCTAACATTCCGAAAGTGAAAGTGAAAAGCAGAATCAAAATAATGGTAATTATATTTATAGAAACATCCAGATACTGGAATCCTTTACTCGCGGCGATAAATTCAGCCGTTTTAGCAAAGAATATCCCCAAGAATAGACCAATCCCTCCGCCGATCAATCCAACCACGCCAGATTCTATCAAAAATAATTTCATAATCTTTCCGTAGCTCCCGCCGATCGCTTTCATCACGCCGATCTCGCGAGTCCGTTCCATAATTGCCGTAAACATTGTGTTCATAATACCCACACCACCAACCAAAAGAGCTACAATGGCAATGCTGGCTAAAATTATCTCTACTATCCCCAAGACATCTCCCACAATTGCGGCTGTTTTAAGAAGAGTCAAAACGGCAAACTCATCCCCTCCTCTTTGTTTTTTTAATTCATATTTTATATCTTCGGCGATCAAGTCAACATCGTAGTCCGGTTTTGTCTTTACAATAACTTGTTCCGCCCCACCTCTTTTTCCGGTTATCTTTCTAAAATTATCCGCTGACGCATAAATCATTGTGTCCGCCCCCTGGTCGCCGGTCGCCTTCAGGACTCCCGTCACTCTCATTTTTTGATTTCCTATTATGACCTCATCTCCGGAAACAATAATCTTTTTAAATCTTTCCTTGCTCACAATTGATCCGAAAACAACTTCAGATGAGTTATCTTTCACCGGCCAACTACCGTTTTCCATGGAGAAACCTTGAGACTCTCCATATATTGCCTTTGTTTCATACCAAGGACTGCCACTCAAATTAATCGATTTTTCTTCTCCGCCGAATTTAACTTTTGTTGTTTTTGTATTCATCGGCAAGACCAAATCCACTCCGGGGATATCCTTTATTATTTCAACATCTTTATTCTCCAATTCAAGCCCGCTTAACATTCCCAAAAAAGGATTAGATTCTTCTCCGGGAAAAATAAAAATCAAATCAGTGCCAAACATTTTAAGCTGGCTCATGATGGAGCTTTTTAATCCTTCTCCTAAAAATAACAAAGAAACGATTAACGAAACGCCGATCACAACGCCTAAGACCGTAAGCCAGCTCCGAAGTTTTCTGTGTCTTAAATTTTTCAGACTTAATTTAAAAAATTCAATTATCATAAATCTTATTTTTTATATCTTGCCATTGCGCTGACACATTTCTTATTTTAATTTTTTTACACCTTTTTTCTTTGGTAAAAAGTTTTCTTTTGATACCACCTGTCTACCGATTTCTTTTTCCAATTGTTCTTTGGCGACACCGGCAATCCTCCCGCCACGCTTGGCGTCTTGCGCTAGCTTTGCAACCCCTTTGGAATTTTCAGTTTTATGAATTTCTGTGGTTGAGCGTTCGCCAAGCATTGTAAAAATAAGTTCAAAATCATCCATGTGGTCGCGCAGATTTTCCCGCTTCAAACCTTTTACTTTTTTATATTCGCCTGGAGTAATACCAAAAGTAGCTTTGGAAATTTCCGCGGTCAAAATTTCATAATCTTTTTGCTCTCTTGCCCCTCTATTTTGCCATTCGTCAGTCAGTTCTTCGCGGATAGCGATACCGCGCATTCTTTTTTCTATCCAATCTTCCGGATATCCTTTAAGTTTATATAGTATTCTTGTCCGCTTCGTTGCTAACTCCGGATTCTCTATTTCTTGCACTCGCTCATAGCCAACCTTTGCCAGCCAACGCTTAAATGGCTCGGCCTTTGGCGATGGAATTGATTGAATAATGCGAAAAACGCCTTCTGTATCGGCACAATTCATATTTTGGTTGCCACCGTCGGTTGGAACCGGAAGGGTATGTACAAATTGTACCCATCCTTTGGCAAGCTCAATGTCGCGCTGTTTCATGCGCTGAATATACTGCTTGGGATCATTTGAATCTATTAAAGCCAAAACAACATCTTCCACTACAAACCACCACTCATTTTGAAAAAGTGTTTTGCGGATTTTTTTGCCTTTGAATAAAGCGATTTTTGTTGTTTCCATATTCTATATTTTAAATGTTGATTGTAGCTCCTCAAAAAACTTTTCTATTTCCTATCCATCCTTTTATCCAAAAATCTTTTTATATACTCTTCATTTTCTACCATTTTCCCATCACGCAAACTGATTACTCTCTCGGCAAAAGAAGCGACAAACGGATCGTGCGTTACTATAATTAAAGTTTTTTTATGCTCCTTCCATAAATCAACCAAGAGATCCATAATTTTTTTCCCATTTTCCGAATCAAGATTTCCTGTCGGTTCGTCGGCTAAAATAATCTCCGGATCGGCGACAAGCGCCCGCGCGATCGCCACTCTTTGTTGTTCCCCGCCGGAAAGTTCACGCGGTTTATGTTTATATCTTTTTTCCAGTCCGACTGATTTAATTAATTCCAGTGCGCGACTCTCTGATTTTTTTCTTTCCACGTCTTGAAAAAATAAAGGTAAAATAACATTTTCTATGGCGCTTAAAGACGGAACCAGGTTAAATTGTTGAAAAATAAATCCTATTTTTTGTCCCCTTATTCTCGCCAATTCGTCTTCCTTTAATTCCGAGATATTGTGGCTGTCTAAAAAAATATTTCCTTTGGTCGGCAAATCCAAACAACCGACCATATTCATCGCCGTTGTTTTTCCCGAACCTGAAGGCCCAACAATAGCCACAAAGTCTCCTCTAAAAATACGCAGACTAAGCCCTCGTAAAACAGGCACGTCTACTTTTCCCAAGGTATAAATTTTCCAAACGTCCTCTATCTTAATAATCGGTTCGCTTGTAAATTTTTCCGGATTATTTTTAAATTCTTTCTGGCATTCGGGGCTGCAAAAATAAAAATTTTCTCCCTTGTATTCTCCTTTTAAATTTTCTTTTTCTATTTGCGCTCCACAGACAGGATCGAACATAATTTATTTAATTTCAAATGTCAAAGCTCAAATGACAAATCAAATCCAAAGCTCAAAATTCAGACATTAGACATTTGGCATTGATTTGACATTTGGATTTTGGAATTTGAACTTTTTTTCGATTATTTTTAAATCCTTAATCTACTTACTTTTTTCAGCTATTTCAAGTATTTTTAAAAAATCCCCTTCATTCAATATCTTGACCCCCAGTTTTTTTGCTTTTTCATATTTTGATCCGGGATCGGCGCCCAAAATAAGATAGTCGGTTTCCTTGGAAACAGAACTCACAACATCTCCGCCAAATAAACGTATTTTTTCCTTGGCCTCATCTCGCGTCATCTTTTCCAGCGTCCCAGTTAAAATAAATTTCAATCCTCGCCAAACTTTATTGATAACCTTGGGTTTTGAAAGATCAACATTTTTCAAGAGCCTCTCCAAAAAATCTACGTTATTTTTATCTTGAAACCACTCCACAATACTTTCCGCCATAACTCCGCCCACGTCTTGCACTGTCTCCAAATCTTCTTTTTTTAAATTTTTTATTTTCAAAATATCCCCAAAATTATTAGCCAGATCTATCGCCGTTTCCTCGCCGACATGACGAATACCAAGAGCAAAAATAAAACGAGCCAAAGGCGCTTTCCTGCTTTTATCTATCGCTTCAATAAGATTGACTGATGACTTTTCCGCGAATCTTTCAAGAGGCAAAATATCCCCGATCTCAAGTTCATAGAGGTCGGCCGCGTCGCGAATCAAACCAACT
This sequence comes from Candidatus Falkowbacteria bacterium RIFOXYA2_FULL_38_12, assembly GCA_001778095.1. Lineage (GTDB taxonomy): Bacteria > Patescibacteriota > Patescibacteriia > XYB2-FULL-38-15 > XYB2-FULL-38-15 > XYB2-FULL-38-15. Next base: position 13,596 of record MFGA01000008.1, on the reverse strand, counting down.
TCCAAAAGTTTTTCAATTATTTTATCTCCCAACCCGTCAATATTCATCGCCTTCTTGGAGACAAAATGTTTTATTTTTTTGAGAGACCTGGCAAAACATTTTTGATTTGAACAATAGATCGCCACTTCTCCGGATTTGCGAACCAATTCCGTATCGCACATCGGACATTTTTTGGGAGCCACTATTGATTTTTCTTTTCCGGTGCGCAAATTCGGCAAAACTTTTACTATTTTCGGAATAATATCTCCCGCTTTTTCTATAACAACGGTATCGCCAATTTTAACGCCAAGCCTCTCAATTTCATCCAGATTATGCAAGGTTGAATGAGTTACTGTCGTCCCGGCAATGGGCACAGGATCCATTACTGCCACTGGCGTTAAGGCTCCGGTTCTTCCCACTTGCCAAATGACTTCGCGAACAATTGTTGTCGCCTCCTCAGCTGGAAATTTAAAGGCAACCATCCCCCGCCTCGTTTTTCCCACCGTTCCCAGCCTATCAAAAATTTTATTGTCATTAATATTAATCACTATTCCATCCGACCAGTAAGAAAACTTTGAACGTTTTTTTCCAACATATTCATGGTATTTTTTAACTTCATCCAAGTTGGCGCAATATTTATTTTCCGGATTAACTTTAATGCCTAATAATTTCAAAATCTCATGAGATTCTTCGTGATTTTCCTGCCCCAAATTTGAAATTAAAGCATAACCGAAAAAATCCAGTTTTCGGGAAGCTGTGATTTTTGGATCAAGTTGTCTGATGCTTCCGGCGGACACATTGCGAGGGTTGGCAAAGGGCGGAAGACCCGCGCTCTCTTGTTTTTTATTCAATTCATCAAAAACTTTTTTCCCCATAAAAACTTCCCCGCGAATTTCCACTCTTTCTTTTATTTTGGAAAATAAGATATTCAATTTTTTTTCATCAAAATCCAAATCAATCTTTTTTATCATTTCTCTGACTTCTTTCTCTTCGGGGAAACGAAGAGGAATAGCTTCAATCGTCTTTAAATTATGGGTGACGTTTTCGCCCACTTGCCCGTCTCCGCGAGTAGCCCCGATTTTCAATTCTCTGTTTTCGTAGATTAAAGTAACCGCCAATCCATCCATTTTTATTTCCGCGTAATAATCAAATTTTTCCCCGGGAACAAGTTTTTGAATTCTATTTTTCCAATCCAATAATTCTTCCGAGCTAAAAACATCTTCAATGGAGAGCATGGGAACTTGATGCGTCCACTTTTGAAATTCGGGCAAGGGCTCTCCACCAACTCTTTGCGTTGGCGAATCGGCTGTAATGAATTGCGGGAATTCCTGCTCTAGTTTAAATAATTCATGCTTTAAGGAATCCAGCGCTCCATCGGAAATTTCTTGACGATCCAAAACATGATAAAGATAGCGATGATATTCAATCTCTTTTTTTAATTTATTTATCCTTTGTTCCGCTTGTTTTACGTCCATATTTATAAACTAAAAAATAATTTTATAATCGGCTCGGCCCAGAACAAAGAAATTATTGTTCCGCCCGCCAAGAATGGACCAAAGGGAAGAGCGTCTTTCATTGTTTTCTTTTTGGAAGCGATAAACCAAAGACTGAAAATCGCTCCGATAATGTAGGCAAAAAAAAGAGCTACGAGAAGTCCGTTTAATCCAAGAATCAAACCCATCAACACGCCCATTTTAACATCTCCGCCACCGACCCATTTGCCACGAGAAACAGTATATTGAAGTAAAAAAAATCCACCACCCAAAACTGCCGCTAAAAATATTCCCCAAAAAATATTTTTCTCCAATCGTCCGTCCAGAAAAAGAGGGATTGTCAAAAGAGCGACAATAATTGAAGGATAAATCACTCGATCTAAAATTAAATATTTTTTAAAATCATAAACAAAAATAATAATCATTGCTGAAATAAAAAACCAGGCTCTCGCCAATTTTAAAAAAGGAAAATAGTTTGTTGCCCCGCCCTCGGGGATAAAGACAAAATAAGCTATTAAAAAGAGCAACGCTGTCGCCGCTTCAACTAATGGATATTGGATTAAAATTTTCTTGTGGCAATATCGACACTTTCCGCCTAAAAAAAGAAAACTCAAAATCGGAAAAAGATCAAAAAAACCAAGCGTATGCTTACAGCTTGGGCAATGAGATCTTCCCTTTATAACAGATTCTTTATTGGGCAGTCGCAGAATCAAAACATTCAAAAAACTCCCAATAACAAGCCCAAAAAATATAATAAAAACTATGGCCATATTGCTTATATTATAGCATATTTTTCGTAATTAAAAAACAAAACCCCTCCTTTGGGGTTTTGAATAATTTTTAGACTTGTTGCATGATAATTTTTTCTATTTGCAACCAGTAGCCTAATATAAATTATTGTATTCCCAAAGGTGAAATATAGTGCATCCCTTGTGTTAAATTACCGATCTCCCCTTCCGTATAGAAACAGAACTTGTAATCTGAATTACTTGGATCAACAGCTACAGTATAGTCGCAAGGAGCTTTATCAACGCAAACCCCATTTTCAACTAAGCATGTCTTTGAAGCGACCGGGTCTTTTATACTGGATATGCCGGGCAAATAGTTGGAAAGAGGCGCGGCGCAAGAGCTGACCGCAACTCCGCTCGTCGTACATCCCGAAAGTTCGTAAGAATTGTTTTCGCTAAAAACTCTCTCCATTTCTACCTGCACCTGCTTCATTGACCCCACTCTTTCCGTGTCTCTTGCTGTTTTTCTCGCTGAATTTAAAGCAACAACCGCCAAAACGGCTAGTAAGCCGACAATAGCGACTACGACTAAAATTTCTATTAGGGTAAATCCTTTTTTATTTTTTAACATTTTTTCACCTCCCTTCGTTTAAAATTTTTAATTTTATAAATAATTTTCTAATGTTTTAATGCTTGAAACTTGGACAAATATTGGTCTCTACTGCGGAGTCCTGCCTTTAGGCAGAGACAAGACGGGAATTCAGGCTTTAGCCTGTAGGACATTACACCCTAAGGGGTGAACTCCGGGAAAAGAAGTCTCGCCCTAAAGGGACGGACTCCACTCAAGTTTAAAAATTAAGAAATTAAGATTTATTTAAAAATTATAAAATTAAAAATTATAAAATTTATTCAATTTCTCTTGTCGCCAAACCAATCGCCACGGCAAATCGCGGACCAATCTGGTCTAAAATGGGTTTTAATGATTCCGGATAAATAACTCTTGCCCAAGGATTGCCGATATGGGCTCTCATATTCAAGGCTTGCCCCAAATAATCAACGAAATTAGGCATTGTTGATCCTCCTCCGGTTAAAATAATCTTTTCCACCCTTTTTACCCCTCCATTTCCTTGAGTTTGATATACGTTTACGCAATATTTAATTTCATTCAAAAGCATGGCAAAGGCTTTTTCCACTATTTTAGACATATTGCCACCGGATTCTGTAGACATTCCCACGTCATATTTAAGTTGTTCAGCCTCGCTAAAATCCATTCCCAAACTGGCCGACAGTTCATTGGTTATCGTGAGTCCGCCGATATTTAACGAACGGCTTAAAAAAGGAACCCCATTTTCAATTATGGAAATAGCCGTGCTCATTGCTCCCATATTTATAATAACAATCGCTGATTTATCAATTCCAACCAGTGATCTGACTAAGGCAAAAGTTTCTGTTTCCAGGCTGATCAAATTCAATCCTGCGCCTTTGAAAATATCTAAATATTTTTTTACCAATTCTTTGGGCGCGGCGGTTAAAAGAATCTGGCTGGATTTTTTCGTTTTATCCGCTTCGTCTCCCAAAACACGCCAATCTAAAATAGTCTCTTCGACCGGAAGAGGAAGAATCTTTTTTGCTTCAAGATGAACCGCCTGAGCGACATCCTTGCCCGTTCCGGGAACGGTTATTATTGAACTGAAAACCGAGGCAGCCGGAAGTCCGGCAACAGCTTGCCTTGTCGTCGTTTTTGCCTTGACGCAAATCTTTTTCAACAAATCAATCGCTTTGTCCGGAGTCTCCAATAAACTTTTTTCCGAAGAAGTTTTTTCCGTTTGCTCGGAATATCCATAAGTGACGAGTTTCGCGTGTTTTTCTTCTTCCTTTAATTCAACCAGCTTAACACTCGTCGTCCCCAAATCAACGCCTAAATAACTTTTTGGCATAAATATTTTAAACATGCGTTTTTAATTTAATCCTTATTTTTATTATAGCACAAAATTTATTTTTCTCTTAGGCTTGTTTTTTTTGCGAATTTGGTAGGGTAAAAATACAAGGAGGAAGACATGGAAGCTTTCTGGGTTTCGATAAAGGGGGTTGTTCCATATAACTCTAACTATTATCATTTGATGAAACATTTTTTATTTTTTAATTATTCTGGGAGGGAAGTATTAATTGTAGGGGGTGGTGATTATCCAATAATTGATGAAGATCCCCTAAAAAATTTACTAATAGCGTTTAATACATTAAACCGATACGGTATGGATATTTCCCTATATTTAACTCCCTTAGTGCAAAGCTGTTGGGGAAGATATTGGGAGCAAGATGAAAGAAAATATTTGATAGAAAAAATAAAAAATATATTGGAACCCTAAACACAAGGCGTGATTGCCCTACTCTTAATAAGAGTCTTTGAGAGCGGTCACGCTGTTTTTTATTTATTTTTTTCTTCTTTATCCAACGCCTCATTAACCAATTTATCTGCGTCTTTATTTTTCTCCCGCCGGACGTGGGTATAGGTAATTTTTTTAAAATTAATGCTTAAATTCCAAATTTTTAAAAAAAGATTGGCCAATTCTTGATCTTTGACTTTATATTCTCGTTTTAATTGTTTTACAACTAATTCGCTGTCAAGAAAAAAATCAATATTCTCCGCGCCAATTTTTTTTGCTTCTTCCAAGGCTAAAATAACCGCGCTGTATTCCGCTTGGTTGTTGGTCGCCCTACCAATATATTTTGCATGACGACCAACTATATTGTTTCCATCCCAAATAACAACGCCGATGCCTGCCGGACCGGGATTGCCTCGCGCTCCTCCGTCGGTGAAAATTTGAATGTTTTTGTAGGGCATAATATTTATAATCTCAAGGCCTAATTAATGGGTTCCTCCCCCTTGATGGGGGCCGCGTGTCGCTAAAGCTATAGCGGCGGCGCAAGGCTAGGAGGGGGTGATTAATGAAGCACCAAATTCAAAATTACAAATCCTAAATAAATTCAAATATTTAATGTTCAAAATTCTAAACGATTATTTTGAACATTTGGATTTTGGTCATTGTAATTTATTTGGAGCTTGTGATTTTGGATTTGTTATTTTATTAATTACTTCACCCTCCCCTAACCCCTCCCCTCGAGGGAGGGGAAAATTACACCTCACTCAATCTTAAATCAATTATTTTTAATTGCAATTCTCTATTCCCATTCCATTCATTGACATCAACTTCAAAAACAACATCGATATTGTCGCCAATCTTTATTTTCTCGCACCAATCCCCCAGACAAAAACCGATAAATTTTTTTCTATCTCCATTACCCTGACTCAACATCATCCTTAAATGGTTTCCATTGGAGCCGACTGATTCAAGATTATCTATCCGAAGACCGCGCGCCAAATAACGAGGATGTTCATTGCCTTTGCCAAAAGGAGAAAACTTTTCCAAAAGTTCAAAAAGCTCCCAGTTTATTTTTTTCAAATGAGTTTCCGTATCAATCTCTAAAATCGGTTCAAGAATTACTTCGGCTAATTTTTCCTCGGCAATTTTGGCAATCGCTTTTTTAAAATCTCCTAAGACTTCTTTATTTTTTAAAGTAAATCCGCAAGCGCCATTATGTCCGCCGTAACGTGATAAATATTTTTTAGCTTTTTGTAAAGCGGAGGTAATATCAAATTCAGGGATACTCCTTCCCGACCCGGAAATTGTCCCGTCTTTCTCCACCATAACAAAGGTCGGTCGCCAAAACTTATCTGTTATCTTTCCGGCAACAAGACCGACTATTCCCATCGGCCAATCACTACCCAGGGCAAACAATACTTTTCTGTCACCCACTTCTCCGATTTGTTCTTTTACCTCGGTTGTCACTCGTTCGCTTATTGATTGTCTCTCCTCGTTTGTTTTGTTGAGATTTTGGACAGCATTATCCACTTCATCTAAATTTTCCGTTTTTAAAAGATTATAGGCTTGGTTGGCGTGGTTGATTCTCCCGGCGGCATTTAGGCGCGGACCAATTTGAAAAGCAATAGTTCTTACATCATATAGCTTTCCTTTATTTCCTCCCAATGATTCTATCAGCTTTTTTAATCCAATTCTTCTTGTTTTGTTTAAAACGATCAGACCGTATTTTACCAAAGTCCTGTTTTCTCCGACTATGGGCATCATATCAGTTATTGTCCCAATGGCTACTAAATCCAAAATCCATTTTTCAAAAGTTTCAGCCTCTTCCGGCTTGATTCCATATTCTTCGTTCGGTCTTATCTGAATTTCTTTTAAAATCGCCTGTACAAATTTAAAGGCGACTCCGGCTCCGGCTAGATCGCGAAAAGGATATATTTCTCTTTTCAAATGAGGATTGATTATGGCAACCGTGCCTTCCGGCAAAACCGGCGGTTCGGCATGATGGTCGGTGATTATAATATCCATGCCTAGCTTTTTAACCCTTTTTACTTCTTCATGATTGCTAATCCCGCAATCGGTAGTAATAATCAAATTGACTCCATTTTTTTTGAACTCATCTACGCTTTGCAAATTAAGCCCATAGCCCTCAAGCTCTCTATGTGGAAGGTAAACATCAACATTGGCACCAAGAGCTTCAAGCAGAGAAACAACTACTAAGGCCGAGCAAACTCCGTCCGCATCATAATCGCCGTGGACCATTATTTTTTCTTTATTTCTTATCGCCAAAAGAGTGCGTTCCACTGCCTGGCGCATTTCTACAAATAAAAAAGGGTCATGAATATCTTGGCTGTAATCCGGATACAAAAACTCATCAATCTGCTCTTGAACTTTCACTCCTCTATTCCAAAGCAACTGCAAAATAACCGGATCTATCTCCGGAAATTTATTTAAAAATTCTTTTGTGACGGAATCCTTAACTTGCCATCTCATTGTGGTGAAATAAAATCTAAACCTGCCACGCAGGAGGTCATCCTGAGCGTAGTGAAGGATCTCGGGCGAATGCCCGCGATATTCTTTTCTAGCCCGCATGCGCGCCCCGCCTTTTGCGGGGTCGCTCCGCTCAGAATGACATCAAAAATCTAATAGAACATCGGCCCAACCGTCCAGATAAGCATACTCAAGATGATTATAATGGATAAGATGATCCAAATTATTTTTTGCCAATCTTTATTTTTCATATTATGATATATTATAACATAATACTGAATTTTTCAAAAAGAAAAAAAGACCAACGGGTATTAACCTGTTGGCCTTTTTCCTGGCATCACGTAACAATAGTTAGCGACGCCAGAGAAATTTGGAGGTGAAGAGCCTATCCGATGAACATCGGAAAATGGCTGTGGCACTTTGGAAAGTTGAAATTTAGTAGACCCCCGTAAAGAAGTCGCCGAATTTTAACTTTACCGCGTACCGGATCTAAACGTTGCCCATAAAGGGTCGTTTATGTTTCCTCCTCCAAGTTTCTCTGGTGTTGATTGCTTATAAGGTACTATTAAGCTATTTTAAGCTTAACAAGTTAGTATAGCACAAAATCGCGATCTTGTCAACCACTTTTCCCATTTTTCCCTTTATTTAAGCCAAAAAACAAAAAACCACCCCAAGAGGCGGTTTTATTTTTAACAATCTAACTACTTCTTTAAGACAGCCATGAAGGCTTCTGGTGGAATATCCACTTTTCCCAACGCTTTCATCTTCTTTTTGCCCTTTTTCTGCTTTTCTAGCAGTTTTCTCTTCCGGGTGACATCTCCCCCATAAAGCTTGGCCGTAACGTCTTTTTTCATCGCGGGTAGATGTTCGGAAGCAACTATTTTTCCGCCGATAGCAGCTTGTATTTTTACTTCAAACATTTGCCGAGGTAAAACTTTTTTCAAAGCCTCAACGATTCGGCGACCCGCATCATGGACAATGTCTTCATAAACAATAGTGGACAAGGCCTCAACCGATTCCCCGGCAACCAAAATATCCATTTTGACAACATCTGTTTTTTTATAGCCTAAAAATTCGTAATTCAAGGAACCATAGCCGGAAGTAACGCTTTTTAATTTATCATAAAAATCAACCAAAATCGCGGAAAGAGGAACTTCATAATGAATGATGATTCTGTCGGCTTCCAAATATTCGGTATTAATATAGACTCCCCTTTTTTCTTGGACTAATTGCATTATGCCTCCCAAATATTGGCTGGGGGAAACAACATCAATTTTAATCCATGGTTCTTCCACCATTTCAATAAAAGTCGGATCGGGAAATTCCAAGGGGCTTTTAACAATCTCTGCATTACCTTTTCTATTTGTAATTTTGTAGGCCACTGATGGCACGGTGATGATAACGTCCAAATTATATTCTCTTCTTATTCTCTCTTCCAATATTTCAAGATGCAACAATCCCAAAAGACCGCAACGAAAACCAAAACCCAAGGCCTTTGATTGTTCTGTTTCAAAAGTCAGCGAGGCATCATTTAATTTTAGTTTTAACATCGCCTCTCTTAATTTTGGAAAATCATTTCCCTCTTTGCAAAACACTCCAGCAAAAACCATTGGTTTGACTTCTTTATATCCGGGAAGAGCGGAAACCTCCGCTCGCGACGTTGAAGCTGTGACAGTATCACCAACTCGACACTTTTCAATTTCTTTAAGTCCGGTCACAATATACCCGATTTCTCCCGTGCTCAATTTATCTGTTGGAACAAACTGGGGCTTAAAATATCCAACTTCCAAAACTTCGCTTTCTACTTTTCCGGCCATCAAAAACATCTTATCTCCTTTTTTTATTTCACCATCGCGGACGCGAACATAGGCGACCACTCCTTTGTAATCATCATATTTTGAATCAAAAATAAGAGCGCGCAAAGGTTTATCCGCTTCTCCATTCGGCGAAGGAACTTTTTTCACAACTGATTCCAAAACTTCTTCTACGCCCTTGCCGGTTTTTCCGGAAGCCAAAATTATCTCTTCACTTTTGCACCCCAAAAGAGAAATAATTTCCTCTTTTGTTTTTTCTATTTCCGCGTTGGCCAAATCTATTTTATTTATGACGGGAATTATCGTGAGATTTTGCTCCATGGCCAAATATAAATTTCCCAAAGTTTGCGCCTGAATGCCTTGAGTGGCGTCAACTAAAAGTAGCGCGCCTTCCACGGCAGCCAAAGATCGCGACACTTCATAATTAAAATCAACGTGCCCGGGAGTATCTATCAGATTAAGAATTGACCCGGCATAATCCATTCTCGCCGGCTGGAGCTTGATAGTTATTCCTCTTTCTCTTTCCAGATCCATCATATCCAAAACCTGTTCGCGCATTTCCCTTTTTTGAATAGTGTTTGTCGATTCCAAAAGACGATCAGCAAGAGTTGATTTCCCGTGATCTATATGAGCAATAATGCAAAAATTTCTTATTTTATCTTGATCCATATTTTATCTATTTTGGTCCTTCTTCGGTAATTACCGCCGGCTTCACTTTAAATAACTTATACTTGATTGTCTGCCAAATAGCAAGCATTTCTTCCGATTTTAAGAGCAAACTGATGGTCGCGAAGATAACGATTCCCGCCAAGCCGGCTCCCAGCCCCTGAAAAAAAATCCCCAAAAAGGTTTGCATATTTACAAAATCTGACAAAAAATATTTCATTGGTTGGATAACTATGGCCATAAAAACGGCAGCGACGCTGATTTTTAAAATTGATTTTAAAATTCTTCCTTCATCAAGCGATCCGAATTTTATTCTTAAAAATATCCAAAGCAAACAAAAATTAATAAGATTGGAAATGGTGCAAGAGATAACGAGCCCGATAATCCCGTACGGCTTGGATAAAAATACAGCTAAAATTATGTTGATAATAACTGAAACCAAACCGATCAAAAACGGCCCTTTTGTGTCCTGCAAAGCGTAAAAAAATCTGACTAAAAGAGGAATCAACGCTTGAGCGAATAAACTTAAAACAAAAATAGCCAAAGCGTCGGCTGTCAAAATAGTATCTTCCCAATTAAACGCGCCGGCTCCCAAAATAACTCTGACAATTTGCGCGCGAAGCAATAACAACAAAACTGAAGACGGAATAATGAGAAATAAAATTTGTCGAACGGCATGAGAAAAATTTTTAACCATCAAATCTTTGTTTCCAGAAGCCGCGCATTCGCCCAAGGCCGGAAAGGCGGCAATAGCAAAAGAAACGCCGATTATTCCAATGGGAAAATATTGAAGATTGCTGGACAGATTAAAAATTGACAAACTTCCGGCGGTCAGAGTTGAGGCAATGATAGTAATGGCTGTTAAATTAATTTGGGAAACCGCCAACCCCAAAGTGCGCGGAACCATTAATTTCACAATTTTCCGCACGCTCTTGTTCCCCCAATCAAGAACCGGTTTATAGCGGAAACCCAACTGCATGACTGCCGGTATTTGTATTGCCATGTGGGTCAATGCTCCCAAAACAACGCCAATAGCCAAACCGTAAAGACCAAAGCGTGGAACTAAAAATAACGCTCCGATAATTATTCCAATGTTATAAAAAATGGGAGATAGAGAATAAATAAAAAATCTTTTGAACGATTGTAAAACTCCGCCCAGAATATTACTTATTCCCAAAAATAACGGGCTAAGCATCATTATTTGCGTCATTAAGATTGTTGTCTGCATTTTCTCCGCGCTAAAGCCGGGAGTGATTATGGGGACAAGAAATGAACTGAAAAAAATGAATAAACCGCAAACAACGATTAAAATCACGCCCATGATATTAATCAAATTGTTAACCATTTCCCAAGCTTCGCGGTGGCCGTTTTCTTTTGAGGAAAAAATCAATTCCATAAAAACCGGAATGAAACCGGCGGAAAGGGCGCCCAGAATCAATAGGTTGAAAATAAAATCGGGGATGCGAAAAGCGGCGTAATAAATATCAAGAGAATCTCCCGCGCCGAATTGACCGGCCAAAACCCTATCTCTAAAAACTCCCAAAAGACGGGAAGCCAAAGAAGCTGCTCCAAGAAAAAGGGCAGCTCCGGTTATGGTTTTTGATTCGCCGTTTAGTATTTTTAGTCTTTTGAACATACTGTCAATTTCCCCTCTCTTGAGGGGAGGGGTTAGGGGAGGGTGAAATGTTGAAATTCCAAATTCAAAATCACAAGCTCCAAATAAATTCAAATATCTAATGCTCAAAATTCAAAACAAACTTGCCAAGCCGTCATCCCGAGCGTAGCCGAGGGATCTCAGCCCTTGCCATAATTAATATTGTGAGATTTCTCGACAAGCTCGAAATGACGATAGGAGTTTTAATCTTTTTGAATTTTGGTCATTGTAATTTATTTGGGATTTGTAATTTTGGATTTGGTGCTTTATTAATCACCCCCACCTAGCCTTGCGCCGCCGCTATAGCTTTAGCGACACGCGGCCCCCAAGAAGGGGGAGGAACTAATTAAGCATCTTCTTCGCTTCCTTCGCTATCGCCAGCTCCTCATTCGTCAATATTGCCAAAACTTTTAATTTATCTCCGGTTTTTATTCCCTTTATAATTAAATTTCTCACAATAGAACTTCTCTCCCCAATTCCGCCGGTGAAGACGACCGCGTCAACTTTTCCCAAAATCCCCAAATAAGCTCCGATATATTTTTGCGCGCGATAAACAAACATTTGAAGCGCCAAAGCCGCTAATTTCTTTTTCTCCGGGCTCGCCTTCTCTCCTCCGATAAATCCTTCCACTTTATATCCTGATAATTGTAAAATCTCCCTCATGTCGGCTAATCCGGAAACACCCAAAAGCCCTGATTTTGAATTTAACATTTTATTTACTTCTTCCGGTTTCATGTTTAATTCTTGCATCAAGAAAAATATAATGGACGGATCAATATCTCCGCATCTTGTTGACATCATGAGACCGGGAAGCGGAGTAAAGCCCATACTCGTATCAATCGCCTTTCCGTTTTTGATCGCAGTAATACTACATCCGCTTCCGAGATGGCAAGTAATCACGTTTAATTTGTTCAATGATTTTTTAAGTTTCAATGCAGTTTCCTCGGCAACATAACTATGGGAAATTCCATGAAATCCGTAACGCCTTATCCCCTCTTTCGCATACAACTCGTAAGGCAAGGGGTAAATAAAAGCATAATCCGGAATGGTTTTATAAAATGCCGTATCAAAAACCGCGATGTTTTTAACTTTTGGTAATAAATTTTGTATAGCCGCGATCCCCGCCATATTTGCGGGATTATGGAGTGGTGCCAATTTATTATATTTTTCTAATTTTTTTAAAACTGTTGGCGTAACGATTGTCGGCTCAATAAATTCCTCTCCGCCATGCACTACCCTATGGCCAACCGCCACGAGCGCTTCTTCCAAAATTTTATTTTCTTTTTTCAAAGACAAAATATCTTCCAATTCGGCCAAAACAACTTGAATCGCTTCATTGTGATTTTTTATATCATCATACCGCTTCGCTTTAATCCCTTTATTGTTTATTTCAATAAAACTTTTTTCCAAACCAATCCTCTCCACAATTCCGGAGCATATTTCTTTTAGATTTTCAGAATAAAAAACCTTAAACTTCAAAGTCGCACTACCGGAATTTATAACTAAGATGTATTGCATAATTTTATTTCTGTCATTGCGAGGAGCGACCGAGGGGAGCGACGAAGCAATCCCCTTCTCTCTCGGGAAAAAGGGGATTGCCACGCCCCGACTAAAGAGTCGGGGCTCGCAATGACACTATGGTTAAATCTAGCTCAGTCAAAGATGGGGATCTTACGCTTTAAAAATGTTCCCATGCCCGGGAACTATCCACCGGGCATTTTTTAATACTTTTTCTTGGCTTTTCTTATATAATTTTTTATCGGTTATAAATGACGACTTTTCCTTCGCCTCGCCGAAACGAAGTGAAGGCGGGACCAATTCTTCCCAAAACAAATCTCCCACAACCGCGATTATCCCCTCTTTGGTTTTGACGAGTACTGAACAATCATGCAAAGTATGTCCCGGAGTTTTTATTATTTTTATATTTTTTGTTAGAGCAAAATTATCAATATCTCCCAAATTAAATTCATCATCTTTATACATTCCTTCGCCATCTACAAATCTTGCATTTCTAAATATAAAATTAGAGCCAACGTGATCTGAATGAGAATGCGTATTTACAACTGTTGTAATTTCCTCCGGTCTGACTTTTATTTTTCTTAACGCCACAATAATCTTTTTCGCGTCGCAAGCATTCCCGGAATCAACAATAATTTTTTCTTTTCCATCTTCAATAAAAGTAACCGTTGACGACGCGCGACAAATATCTTTTTTAACCCATTTGAAGTAGCCGACTAATAAAACTTTTACTGTGACCATAATTTAATAATCAGCTTCTAAAATGTCAATAATTCGTAATGCTTGACAATAATATATATGGCTCTAGACCAGATAAACTAATGTTTTAAGTACCATTTGTATATCCGCCAAAGCTCTTCTTTAAGTATATCGTAA
>MFGA01000007.1 GCA_001778095.1 Candidatus Falkowbacteria bacterium RIFOXYA2_FULL_38_12 | reverse complement strand
ACTTTTTGATGGCAAAGAATATTTTACGATTTATGATTTTGTGGACGCTTATAAGCATTTTTCCGATCCGGAATGGGATGGCGATCCGATAGAAGAAGTAAAAGAAAAAATGAAAAGAGAAACCGGAGAAAGTGTGATTAGGGAAACCGCGCCACAGTATGAAGTCGAAGAACCGAAGAAAAAACTAAAAATAAAATTACGGGATGGGAAAGAGCGTGAAATCCAACATATGATTTCAACATCATTTTATAGCGCGGACGGCAAGCCGATTTCTATCCAAGAATTTATGGATAATATGTTTGGCGCTATGCCGGAGTTTTTTAAAAGCGAAGAAGAACTCCGAAAGATTTGGTCAAATCCAACAACCAGAAAAGCATTCTTGGATAGTATCGCGGAAAAAGGTTTCGGCAAAGACGAATTGGAAATACTACAAAAGATGATCGATGCCGAACAAAGCGATCTTTTTGACGTTTTAACTTATGTATCGTTTTTAACACAACCAATTTCCAGAACACAAAGAGTGGAGCAATCAAAAGACAAAATTTTTAAAGGATTGAATGAAAAACAAAAAGAGTTTTTGGATTTTGTGCTATCTAAATACGAAGAAAAAGGTGTTGAAGAACTTGATGAAGAAAAATTGCCGGTATTGCTTAATTTGAAATATCATGCAATCGCAAACGCAGAACAATCGCTTGGAAGTGTTGATAGCATTCGCTCAATATTCTTTGCTTTTCAGAAAAATTTGTATGCTAAAGCAAATAAGGAATATGCATTAAAATGAAACAGAAAGAAATGTTTTCGGTCGGGGCAATCCACCCCTTTAATTCCCTTTCACCCAAAACCAAAAAATAAGTTTTTAAACTCAGACGCTAAATTATTCATAGCGCTATAACTTGGTATTTGATATACTTAAATACGGTTAAATTGTGATTATTAACCTAAATTAAGATGTCCAGACACTCAAAATGGTCTAAAATTAAACATCAAAAAGGGACAGAAGACGCCAAGCGCGGGGTTATTTTTACCCGTCTGGCAAAAGTGATAACTCTCGCGGCGCGCGAGGGCGGGCCTGACCCGAAAATGAATTTTAAGCTTCGGCTGGCGATTGAAGCGGCGCGCGAAGAGAATCTTCCCAAAGACAATGTTGAAAGAGCGATTGAAAAAGGAGCAGGGAAAGATAGCGGCGCGAAAATAGAAGAAGTCCAATATGAAGGTTTTCTGCCGGGCGGAGTGGTTATTATTATAGAATCTTTGACCGACAACAGAAATCGCACTTCGGGCGAAATCAAACATTTTCTTGATAAAAGTGGAGGAAGTCTCGGAGCGCAAAATTCCGTGACATGGATGTTCAAAAGAGCGGGAATAGTTCGCATAGGAAAAGAAGCCTCTTCTCGAGGGGATGATTTTGAATTGCAACTGATTGAGCATGGCGCCGAAGATATAAAAAATGAAAATGGTGACACGGTTATTTTTACCAAACCGGAAGATTTGCAAAAAATAAGAGTTTGGCTTGAAGAGCAAAAAATAAATCCAAATTATACCGGACTTGAATGGGAAGCAAAAGAGAAGATAAAAATAGATGACCCCAGTTTAAAAGAAAGACTGGAGGAAATTTTTGAAAAAATAGAAGAGAGCGAAGAAGTTAACGACTATTATACAAACATAGAAGACTCTTCTTTATGATAATTTTAGGCATAGACCCGGGGTTCGCGAGAACCGGATATGGTTTAATAGAAGTTAACGGGAATAATTTCAAGATGATTGATTATGGAGTAATTGAAACAAAGTCCGGTCTGGAATTTAACTTAAGATTAAAAAAAATAGCTGAAGACTTGAACGATTTGATTAAAAAGTATAAGCCGTTGGCGGTTTCCGTGGAGAAAATATTTTTTTGCAAAAATACAAAAACGGCGATAGACGTAAGCCATGCGAGAGGGGTAGTGATATTGACTGCGTCGGAAAATAATTTAAAAATATTTGAATTTACCCCGCCGGAAGTTAAGCGAGCGATCACCGGATATGGAAAAGCGGAAAAACAGCAGATGCAAAAAATGGTTCAGATATTGTTAAGGCTAAAAGAGATTCCCTGGCCGGATGACGCGGCCGACGCCCTAGCTCTCGCAATTTGCGCCGCGAACCATAGCCCCACTGCGCAATAACCTTTCTACTGCAATTTTCATCTTTTAGTAAATTTTGTCCTAAATTTTTTTGTCAATAAACCATATTGACTCAAAAATTTATGCCAAAATTTCCTCAAAATCTGAAAATTTCGCGACGAAAGTTATTGCGCAGTGGGTCTAACTTTGATCTTTATCAAAAATAATCTAATAATATTTTAAAACTATGAAAATTTTGAATAAAAAAGCGCTGATATCTTTAGGGCTTTTGGCGATTTTGGGTTTAATTTTAATAATTAAAGCGCCCGATTCTATTGCGCAAAATAATGAAGTAAAAATAAGCGGGCAACTTTCTTCGGCAATAGTTATCAACCATTCCAATGCCGACATCAGTAAGGTTCCCGAGAGTTATGTTACTCAAGCAAAAACAAATCTTAAGGTTTTTTACATTCACACTTCGCATGGAAGCCAAATAATTAGTGGCATGGAAACTTTAAGAAATTCTCTGGGCTCTCTTTATTCTTTTAATTCAACGGGAAGTGGTAGCAGTTTAAAAATTGAAGAGGAATATGGCGACCTGGGAAGTAATGGAGACTTGGGTTGGGAATATCAAGTAAGAGACAAGCTTGATCAATCCGGAAACAATACCAATGTGGTAATGATTTCTTGGTGCGGAGGAGCTTCTGAAAATACCACCTCCGGAATTAACGCGTACCTGAACGCAATGAACCAATTGGAAAAAGATTATCCCAATACTACTTTTGTTTATATGACCGGGCATCTTGATGGCACGGGAGTTAATGGCAATTTAAATAAAATGAATACCCTGATCAGAAATTACGCCAACACTAATAAAAAAGTTCTTTTTGATTTTGCCGACATAGAAAGTTATGATCCTTCCGGAAGTTATTTTTTAAACAAAAATGCTGACGATGGCGCCAACTATTCCGGTGGAAATTGGGCGAGTGAATGGTGCGAAAATAATTCAGGCAATTCTCTTTGCTCTTCTTGCGAGTGCGCTCATTCCGAACCCTTGAACTGTAATTTAAAAGGACGGGCTTTTTGGTGGATGGCCGCCAGACTTGCCGGATGGAACGGGACGTCTAGCCCTACTCCTCCCTCGACACCGCCGGCCGAAGATCCGCCGAGTACCCCCCCGGACGAGGAAGAGACTCCCGACACAACCCTCTCGGTAGTAGAGCAAGAACGTTTGCTGGTCAGCTGGGTTGATACGGCCTTGGCAACACGATTGTCAGGCAGAATTTTATTACAGATAGAAAAAAACGGCGAGGCGTGGTACATTTATCCGAAGGACAAGAAAAAATATTATCTTGGCAGACCGTCGGATGCTTTTAATGTGATGAGGAGACTGGGACTCGGCGCGACTCATCAATATATTTCAAGCCACACAATTTTCCCCGACAGTGTTTTGGGAAAAATTTTGCTTGACGTGGAAAAAAACGGCGAAGCTTATTATATTTATCCCATAAACAAGAAAAAATATTATCTCGGAAGGCCTCAAGACGCGTTTAATATTATGAGAAGTTTGGGGTTGGGGATTACCAATGTTAATTTGAGAAAAATAGGAGTGGAGTAAAGAAACTCTAAATTCGAAATCCGAAATTCTAAATAAATTCTAATATCAAAATTCAAAACTAGCCCTCTCAATTCGTCATCCCGAGCTTGTCGAGGGATCTCAACCTTGTCATAATTAACCATTGGAGATTTCTCGACAAGCTCGAAATGACAGAGATTTTTTATATTTTGAATTTGTTTAGGATTTAGTGCTTAGGATTTAGGATTTTGCCATATGGACGAAATAATTATTGAACCAAAAGAACAAGCAGAAGATAAAAATTTTGACCTTACGCTAAGGCCCAAATTTTTGCGCGAATATATTGGACAAGAAAAAATAAAAGAAAATTTAAATATTTCCATAGAAGCGGCCAAAAAAAGAGGAGAACCATTGGAACATATTTTGTTTTATGGTTGTCCGGGTCTGGGAAAAACTACCTTAGCCTATATCATTGGCAATGAAATAGGGGGAGAGGTGAGGGTAACTTCCGGGCCGGCGATTGAAAGAGCGGGAGATTTGGCCGCGATTCTTACGAACCTAAAAGACGGCGACATTTTATTTATTGACGAGATCCATCGCCTAAATAAAGTAATAGAAGAAGTGCTTTATCCGGCCATGGAAGAATATGCTTTTGATTTGATTATTGGAAAAGGCCCTGGGGCAAGAACTGTTCGCCTCGATTTGCCTAAATTTACGATCATTGGAGCAACAACAAGAATGAGTTTGATTTCCGCGCCATTGCGAGATAGATTTGGCATAACGCATCACTTAAGTTTTTATGAAGACAGTGAAATAGAAAAAATTATCAGGCGAAGCGCCGATATTTTAAATATAAAGTTTGACGATGCGGCAACTAATTTAATGTCCAAGCGAGCCAGAAAGACGCCCCGGATTGCCAATAGACTTTTAAGAAGAGTTAGGGACTATGCCGAAGTAAAGGCAGATGGTATAATTACCAAAGAGTTGGCCAATTCCGCCTTGGAAATGTTCGGTGTAGACAATTTTGGCCTTGATCAGGTTGATAGAAAAATTTTAGAATCAATAATTTACAAGTTTAATGGCGGTCCGGTCGGGATAAGCACTCTTTCCGCGGTGACCGGAGAGGAGATGGCGACGATTGAGGAAGTTTACGAACCATACCTATTGCAACTGGGATTTTTAAACCGCACTCCGCGGGGAAGAATGGCTACAGAATTAGCCTACAAACATCTCGGCGCGAAAATACCTAAGAATTTACAAGAAAGATTAATATGAGTATTAGTATTTTTTTAATAGTTTATTGTGTTTTTTTGGCAGTTTTTGTTATTTTTTCTCTTTTTGCGATTTATCATCTCGCCGCCTTTGTCCCGCCGAGTTCAATCGCTTTTTTTACAACCTATGTTTTTTTAGCCGGAGTGGCTTTAATTCTTTTTGTTAGTTGGGCCGAGTTGCAAGGAGTTGATTGGACGCAAACATTGTCTTTTGTTAATAATACTTATGAATCTTTATATTAAAAAATTTATCAATCAGGCGAGCTACGAAGAAATAGTTTATTTTTTGCGGGCGGATACGATTATTCTCATTAAACAAATTATTCTTTTTGTATTTTTATTAGCTGTGCCCTTTTTGGCAAATTATTTTTTACAAGTTTCTTTTCCGGAAGTTTTTGAGAATACGATTCTATTTCCCCTTCTTGCTCTTTTGGCCAGCGCTTATTTTTTGACAATTTGGCTAGTCTTTTTTTTGGCTTTTATTGATTATTATTTGGATTTTTGGATTGTTACAAACGACAGGATTATCAATGTGAGCCAGCATTTATTTTCAAGAACTATTTCCGAGCTTGATTTATATAAAATTCAAGATGTAACCGTTGAAGCAAAGGGAATGCTCGCAACAATGTTTAACTATGGAAATGTTTATATCCAAACAGCCGGAGCAAGACAGAGATTTGTTTTTGAAAATATTCCTAATCCGCGAGTTGTTTCTAAAAAAATTATGGAATTAGCAGAGGTAGATAGTAAGTATCATACGGGGGGTGGAAGTAGCCCTCAAAAATAAATTTAGTTATTAATTTATAAAAAACCATTCAGCGAAGTGAATGGTTTTTTATTTATATCTATTTGTTTGTTTTAGTTAATAGATTTTTTTCAATTCAATTCCCGTGAAATAATATTTCAAAATCTCTTCAAAGTTTTTTCCGGCATCGGCCATTTTGCGCGCTCCGTAGGCAGAAAAGCCAACGCCATGCCCCAACATTGTTCTTCCGGTGCAATAGGGGTCGGCTTTGGAAACAAGCCACGGCTTGCCGCTACCCCACCACACTTCTTCCCATGCTCGCGTTCTTCCATCGCTTTGAGAAAAATAGGGAGTGACAACAATTTCTCCGTTGTATGTTGCCATCATGCCCCGCGTTTCTTCCACTGCCTTCATGACATTGGGTAAACGCAGCTCTGAACTATAGCCGCGATAAACTTGATCATTGGCGCTGGCGTTTAAAGTAAAATAGGCTGCCGGATGTTTACCGCCGATATCTAAATTATATTTGGCATAAGTTCTAGCCGCAATTATTAGTGCTTTTAAAAATTCTTGCGGAAGATAATTTGATGCCTCGGCAATCCCGCGCATGTAGGATTCCAGAGATAATTCATTAATCAAATAAAGTTTATTTCTCCCTTCACTATAGCGTAGCTCAAGAGCGCCTCGAAATTTATTGTCGTTTATGGAAGTATTCCAGCCCGGCCTATTTTCAAAATTTACCACTTCAAAAACATTGTCATCGCCCAGAGAAGAAATAAATCTCAAATAAGGCAAGCCGTTTTTTTCTACGCCATTAACTTTGGCAGTATAAGTTTTATTGGTAAAGTTAAAAGAAGCGTAGGCGCTAACTCCCGCGGGAACCGTGAAAAATAAATTATTGTTAGCATCCTTTATTTCAAAACTATTTTGGGAGCTAATAATAACCTGATCTGTAGTAGAAAAAAGGCCGATGCGCATGGTTGGTCCATTTGCCAGCGGAACGGGAGTTTCTTCAGATTTTACAATCGGAGCGACAACTCCGGATGAAGAAATACTGATTGGTAGAGTTACTACTCCGCCGGAAATTATTTTGCCCTGATTCATCAAAATAAAATCTATTTTATAATCCCCCTTGACTGCTCCCGTAAGATCAAAATTAAAAAATCCAAGTTGACCGGAGGTAGTTTCCGAGGAGACTATCACGGGGCAATTTGTCTCTATCCAATTTGTAGCTCGAAAAGGATCAGTTGATATTTTATCGCTAACACAAAGTTTTACATTATTTTCTCCGGAAGTTGTCCAGTTTTCTTTTCCGATATTTTTGAAGCCCACTCTAAAAGTTATTTTTTCTCCGGCGCCTAAGTTTAGATTAGAGTGGCTTTGGATTAATTTTAAAGCGCCGAAATTTTCCGCGCTGGCGATTACAGCACTATCAGTTTGAGATAATTGTGAAGATGAAGAAGGATTATTGGTAACATTGATTGGAATTTCAAAAGCTCCGCCCGGGATCCAAGTTAAATCTTCCGCGGCTAGTTTAAATTTAGCGGTATAAAGACCCAAAAGTTCGGGAGCTTGAAGGGCAAATTTCAGGTGGCCAAGAGCGCCGGGAGCGACAGTCGGCTCAATCATTTTTGCCGGTTGCTCCGCTTTGTGCCAAAAATTATGTTTAAATTGTCTTCCCGCCCCGTCGGCATACAAGGAAATATAATTTCTGGAAGAGTTTGACCAAGTTTTTGTTCCAGTATTTTTAATTTCAACTTCAAAAGTGATTGCTTTTCCCGGAATTAAACTTACGGTTGAGTTGTAGCTTTTTTTGACAATCTCGGCGGTATAACCGGGAGCGACGGCTCCGGCGGAAAAGGGAACAAAAAAAGTGCCGAGAGTGAAAAAGAGCAGGGCGGAAGAAAGTAGTTTTAATTTGTAAGGCATTTGATTGAGAAATTATGAATTAATAAACCGGTAACGGAATAGCAGGCTTTAGCCTGCGTCTTAATTAAGATTAGCGCGAACTAAAGTTCGCTACTCCACAGAGCTATCCATTCACCAACTCCACATCCGCTCCCAACGATTTTAATTTACTTATCGGGTTTTCGTACCCGCGAAAAAGAAGATCAAGATATTTTATTTTTAATCCATCCGACAAAAGTCCGGCAATAATTAAAGCAAAGCCGGCGCGCAAATCTTGAATCTCCACTTCGCCCTTGCCAAATTCCACCGGCCCTGTAATTTCCGCCAAGTGGCGATACCCTTTATTTTTAAATCGGCAAGGATCGTTTACCGGGCAGTTATTTTTCAAAACAAATTTATTTTTTTTAACAACGCTGTTTAGTGTTTCAAGATAGCCAAGGCGATTGTCAAAAATAGTTTCATGCATTGTGGATTTTCCTTTTATTTGTGATAAAACCATAGCAAACGGCTGACCAAAATCCGTGGCAAATCCCGGGTATATTTCAGTTCTTACATTGGTTGGTTTTAGTTCTCCTTTGTAATAAAAACGAATTCCGTCGTGGTTGATTTCAATGCCCGCTCCCATTTTTTCTAAAATCCCAAGAGGCGTGACAATATGATCCTGGTAAGCGTTTTTTACAAAAATATCTCCTTTGGTTGCGAGTGCCGCCGAGGCCCAAGAGAGAATTTCGACGCGATCGGGAATAATAGTTACATCTTTAAAATTTAAATTTTCACTGCTATTGATCGTGATTTCTCTGTCGCTGTTTACGATTATGGAGACGCCGGCTCTCTGCAAAATTTTTATAAGTCCCATTATTTCCGGTTCCATGGCGCAATTGGAAATAACAGTTTCGCCTTTAGCGCAGGCAGCGGTAATGATCATATTTTCCGTCGCTCCGACGCTCGGGAAAGGGAGTTTGAATTTTATGCCTTTCAGTCCGCCCTTTTTAACTTTCATTCTTAAAAATTTTCCATCTTCTTTTATTTCCACGCCGAAATTTTTCAAACCTTGAAGATGAAAATCAATTTTTCTTTTGCCGATTTTGCATCCGCCGGGAGTTTTTATAACCGCTTGACCAAAATGTTTTAAAATAGGCCCGGCCATTAAAATGGAAATGCGACTGCCAATAGTATTTTCGTCGCCAAGATTAAAATCTTTTAAATTTTTAAAATTTACCTTTAAAGTGCGGTCGGGAAAAAAGGAATATTTCACCCCCAGCTGTTCGTAGTTCGCCAGAATATTGGCAACCTCGCCGATAAATGGAGCATTTCGGATTAGGCATTCCCCACCATCCGAAGCCAAAAAAGCGGCCATTACTTTGGTCACCATGTTTTTTGCTCCGCCGACAGATATTTCGCCAAAAAGAGGACGACTTTTTTTAACCAAAAGATAAGAGTCGGGCGTGAGGTTTTTAGGTATATTGAAGATGGTTTTCATAGGGTTAGTTAAATGGTTTTCCTTTTTTGTCATTCCCGCGAAGGCGGGAATCTACTTTCGTAAAATTGTGAGTGGATTCCCGCCTTCGCGGGAATGACAGGAAGGGTATCGTGCCCCCAGGGCTCCAATGACCATAAATTATCTAGGTACATTATAGCATTTTGGGGGTAAATAGGCGAGTCATCCCAAGCGGAGCGAGAAATCTCTCAACTTGTTTGAGATAGAGGTTCGCATTCGCCATCTCAATAACTTTGGGGTAAGGCATAGGTTAATCAAGTCGCTCTGTAAAGTAATAATCTCAAAATTTTTCTGTCATTTCGAGCTTGTCGAGAAATCTCATAATACTTTTTTAATCACCGTGTGAGATCCCTCGACAAGCTCGGGATGACAATAAGTGGTTGACATTTTCCCCTTTTTCCTCTTAAATAAGGCCAGAACGTTGAAAAATACTTGTCAGAATTGGCTGACAAGTTAGAAAAATAGAGAGAGGTGGAGAGATGCAACAAGATGTAGATTTTCTGGGAAAAATTATTGGTGGAAAATATATAATTGAAGAAAGAATTGGTGAAGGGGGTGTGGGGGTAGTATATAAAGGGAGAGACCAAAAGATTGGTCGTTCAGTAGCTATTAAGGTGCTAAATCCATGGACAGCCTCCAGTAGCGAACATACGGAAAGGTTACGCAGGGAAGCCAGGTTAACTGGTGGCCTTGGTCATAACAATATAGTTACGGTTTATGATATGGGGGAGACAAGTGAAGGAGCCCCATACATCGTAATGGAGTTTCTAGATGGCAAAGATCTGGGAGCAATATTAGAAGAAAATGAAAAAGATAAAAAGATAATTGAGAGAGAGTTGATAATTCAAATAATATTACAAGTTTTAGCTGCCCTGATGGCGGCTCATCGAAATGGAGTTGTCCACCGCGACATGAAGCCGGAAAATATTTTTATTACTGAAGGTCAAATAGCTAAAATTCTTGATTTTGGTATTGCAAAATCGGCACAGGAAGAAACAAGTAAGCTAACTCGGGAGGGAATGGTTTTCGGTTCGCCATGGTATATGTCTCCCGAGCAAGCTATGGGAAGGGTAATAGACCAGCGCTCTGACATATTTAGTGTTGGAGCAATATTGTATGAAATGTTAACAGGGGGGATGCTAAATCAAGGGAACAATTATCAAGAGGCAATGATGAATGTTGCCTCTAGACAAATTTTTCCTAAAATTTCAGTAATTGGTTCCTCCTCACTTGAGGGTATCGTTCTTCAGGCATTGGCGTTCGAGCCTGACGAGCGATTTCAAACCGCTTCGGAGTTTGCCGACGCTCTTCGGGAGGCGATTTCGGGTGATGAGCCCGAGTCTTTAGATATTAATGAAGAGGCGGAAGAAGAAGGGGGAGTCGGGAGCACTTCGTCCTCGACGGCCGAGCCAGCTCCCACCACTCCCGCGGCTCCGACGGAGGAACCCTCACAAGAGGTTCTGTCGGAGGAAGTGGGAACCCCGCCAGAACAGGCGGAGGCGATTCCTCCGCCAGAGGAAACACCACTACCTGGCCCAGTCCCGGTGGAACAGGGAGAAGAGGGAGACGAGGAGGAGTTACCTCTCCTCTCGGAGGATCAGGGGGAAGTGGAGGACGAGGTTGTTCTCCCTACGAGGTGGCGGTGGGGGCCACTCGTTATAGCCGTCTTCGTCGTTATCGTCCTCGGGGTCAGCGTGGGGCTTTTTCTGTGGTGGTGGCTTTCCACGCCATCACCTTCGTCGACGTCTGGGGCGTCTCCCTCCGACGTATCGGTAGAGCCTGACAGTGGCATTGCCGATGCTGACGGAGACGGCGACGGTTACCCCTGCGACTCCGAGGCGGACGGCGACGGAGAGACGG
>MFGA01000006.1:71008-78330 GCA_001778095.1 Candidatus Falkowbacteria bacterium RIFOXYA2_FULL_38_12 | reverse complement strand
CAATTCACTTCAAACAAAAAACTCGCCATTAGCGAGGTTACTTTGGTTTGGTTTGAAAAATGAGAGGGAGGGAGTTTCGTAATTCAAAGTTCATTAGGAGTCCCCGCTTCATTTATACTTCCTTTCTCAATAAAATGACCATCTCTCATATTTTTTACAACCTTCCCTTATTTAAACTAGAAAAATATTTTTAGTTTAAATAAACAAAGGCAGGAAATTATTTTTTAAAACAAAACTTTTTATTTTTGTGAGGCCTAAAATATCTCACTTTCTAACTCTAATTATATTATTATATCAAAAAAAACGCGTTTTGTCAACCACGTCCAAAGCACAGGTTCATCTAAAATTTCAGTAAACAAACAATCTTTTAAGGATTATTGCTTTACCGAAAAAAATGATTAACCTAAGCTTTGGACGTGGTCAAAACAGCGTTTTTAAATATCTAAAACTAAATAAAAACAATTCAAGGGGGCAACTAAGCCCCATATTTTATAATTTTGTGAGCAGTTGACCCCCTTTTTCCCTTTGGCTCACTAGCCTAACCCAGTTCAAATGGGCAAAGGCAAGATTCCGGCCTCGGGGTTTTTGGTGGACGCTTTGGTGCTGACTGCCTAAAGCAGTCTTCCTTACCATTCTTGTGGTAAGGTCTCACACCTTCTGGCCAATATTCTATTGCTATTGGGCAAAAGTAGTGAGGTCTTACCAAAATATTTTTTGTTTTTATTTTTGATCAGGTTTTGTCAGCAAAAACCTTAACGAAGAGTAAGGAAGAAAGAAATTTTCCCGATTTTTTCCAGGAAAATCTCTCTAATTGAAATGAACTACTTATAGTATACCTGAGTTTTTAGCTTTTGTCAATCCCCCTCTTTTTTATTTATACACAAACAAAAAGATATTTTAATAACAATCTTATCCACAGTTTATCAAAAACCTTATCAATACCTTATCCACAGGATATGCGCATTCTAGGTAACCTAGCCAAGTTGTCATCCTGACCCCGCCTTTTGCGGGGGAAGGATCTCTCGCGAATGCGAGAAAATCGCACATTCGTGCGAGATTCTTCGCTTCGCTCAGAATGACACGCATTAATTCACCCCAAAAACCGCTCCATCAAAGCTAAACTTCATCTTTTTTACAACCCAAAAATAAAAATCAAACATATTTTTTCCATAATCTCCATCCAAAGCCTCTTTTTCCTCTAAAAAATTGGTTAAATTTTCCCTATTTGTACTCAAAAATACCTTTTCTCCTCTATCTTTAAGCCAAAGATCTCTTTTTACCGCTTTTATTTTCATAAACAAGATATCATCTACTTCTTCAAAGTTAAAAATATCTGAATTGGCGATAATCTCTCGCACTCTTGTCCCGTCCGGCAGTCTTCTTGCAACAATTTCAGGGAAAATAAAAGCTAGTGTGCTTTTCACGGTCTCTATGGTATTTGCCGTTAGAAAAAAACCGCTGGAAATCAAAGAATATTCGTAATTAAAGGCTTCTCCTTCTGTCTTAATGGGGCGAATATAAAGATTATTCTCTTCGGTGATGCTCGATATTCCAAAAAACAAAGACAAATTCCCTATTTTGAGATTATCATTATTCCTAAGATAAATCTGCCCCATGGATTCTTTGCTCGCCTTATTCATCGCCATTTTTAAGGCAAAATTGGCGAAAAGTGAGGGCATTTCCTTCTTTTTGATATTGCTAATCTCGCTTAAAATAATCTTATTATTAGTTACAGCCAACTTATTATCCCCTAAATCAAGCATAAATAAGCCCTCTTTTTCTATCTTTGCCCTTGCTTCCTCTATCTTTAAGACATCAACAAATTCTGTGTAATAGACAAATTCTTGGAGAGAAGGGAAGATCGCTAAAGAAATATTGTTAGTCTTTAGAAGAGACTCTTTAAATAAAAGATCAGCTGTCAAAGATGCTTCCTCTTTTAATATCTCTTTTGTTTTTAAAAAAAACCATTCTTTTTTTTGTTCATCGCTTCCGGAAAAATGCCAATAAATAGTTGTATCAACAGGAATAATATCTAAAAAATCATCTTTTTGAATCAAAAAATTATTTCCAAACCAAAATAAACCAACTAAAATAGTGGTCATCACAAAAAAACCCGCCAAAAGCGAGTTTTTTCTTATTCTTAACTTTTGGAAAAATAGATTCATTTCATTCTTGTCATTCCCGCGCCGCGTCCTTCCGAAGTCTCTGGCGAAGGAGGAAGGGCGGGAATCTACTTTTTTAGAAGAGTGGATCCCCGCCTGCGCGGGAATGACAGCTAACCGAGGGATTGCCACGCCCCGACTAAATGGTCGGGGCTCGCAATGACAATATGTTTTTACACCTTTTCTCCCGGTTTCACTTGTTTCATTGATAAATTTACTCTGCCTTGCTCATCAATCTCAATAACTTTAACTTTTACAGTATCGCCAATCTTTACAATATCCGTAACTTCTTTGACTCTATAAGGGGCAAGCTCGGAAATATGCACCATTCCATCTTTATGGGGTAAAATCTCCACAAAAGCGCCAAAATTCATTATTCTTACAACTTTTCCTTCATAAATTTGGCCAACCTCTGCTTCTTGGACTAAACTTTTTATCCAAGCGACTGCTTTATCAAGAGACGCCGGAATCGCGGAGCAAACTGTCACATTGCCATCATTTTCAATATCAATGGAAACTCCGGTGCTATCAATAATTTCATTAATAACCTTTCCGCCGGGGCCGATAACTTCTCTAATCTTATCAACTTTAATCTTGAACGAAATTATTCTTGGGGCGTATTGAGAAAGTTCCGGTCTCGGCGCTTCTATTGCCTTATTCATCTCTTCTAATACTTTTATTCTGGCTTTTCTCCCGGCCTCTAGTGTTTCTTTAACAATTTCTATCGTTAAACCGTCTGTTTTTGTATCCATCTGCATGGCGGTGATTCCGGCTTTGGTTCCGGCAATTTTGAAATCCATACCACCTTTTCCATCTTCCAAGTCTTGCAAATCGGTCAATACTTTAAAGTTTCCCTCATTGTCAGAAACTAAACCCATAGCTATTCCGGCCACAGCATCTTTTAGAGGAACTCCGGCATCCATTAAAGCTAAAGATGATGCGCAAGTTGAAGCCATTGAAGATGAACCGTTTGAGCTTAACACTTCCGAAACTACGCGTATTGTATAGGGGAAATCTTCTGTTTTTGGCAAAACCGGCATTAAAGCTCTTTCCGCCAATGCTCCATGTCCGATTTCTCTTCTGCCCGGTCCGCGTAATGGTCCGGCTTCGCCGACGGAATAGGGAGGAAAGTTATAATGATGCATGAACCTCTTTTTTCCGCTTAATTCCATACTATCCAAAGTCTGCTCGTCTCCGGGCGCTCCCAAAGTAACAGCCGAGAGAACGTGAGTCTCCCCTCTTTTAAAATATCCTGTTCCATGCGTTCTTGGTAAAAGAGCGACTTCTGCCGACAATGGCCTTATTTCATCAAAAGCGCGACTATCAACTCTCTTTTTATTTTTCAACGTTATTCTACTTATCTCTTCTTCAGCTAATTGATAAAAAATTCCCAGAGCATCTTTTCTTTTATCCTTGCCAACGCTTTCACTCTTCAATTTTTCTTCCAAGTCTCCTTTTATTTTATTTAAAACTTGTTTTCTGGATAATTTTGTTTCTTTGGCAGTATCAAAAAGATCAGTAGGCAATTTTTCTTTTAAAAATTCCACTACTTTTTTCTTTAATTCTTCTTTTTCCGCCATTTTTTCTTCGTCAACCTTGATTTCCATCTTTTCTTTCCCGACTTCTTTTTGGATGTTTTTAATTAAATCTTGAATACTCTTTAAGTGTTTTTGGGCAAATTTAATTGCCTCAAGCATCCTTTCTTCCAAGACAACCTCTGCTCCGGCCTCTACCATACAAACTTTTTCCGAAGTTCCGGCAACAACAAGATCTAAACTGCTTTTTAGTCTAGCTTCATACGAAGGATTAATAACAAACTCGCCGTTTATATCCCCTATTCTTATTCCGGCTATTGGTCCGTTCCAAGGAATATCGGAAATAGACAAAGCAACTGACGCGGCAATAAGAGCCGGAATATCTGAATCATTTTCTTGGTCCCAAGATAATGTGCTGACAATTACCTGGATGTCATTCCTGATTTTTTCATCAAAAAAAGGCCTAATGGCGCGATCAACCAAACGACCTGATAATATTGCCTCATCAGACGGCCTCCCTTCTCTTTTTATAAATCGAGATCCTTTTATTTTCCCTGCGGCGTAAAGTCTTTCTTCGTAATCAACCATCAAAGGGAAAAACTCTATTCCTTCCCTTATGTTTCCAGACATAACTACTGTTCCCAAAACAAGAGTGTCTCCATACTGCACGGTACAGCTTCCATTAGCTTGTCCGGCAAATTTTCCGGTTTCAACAATTAATTTCTTTCCTCCCAACTCCAATTCAAATTTTTTTATCATATGTGGCTTTTGCTAAAATTATTGTTCATTCTATGAATGAAAATATAATTTTTAGCGTTGTGGCCACCAAACTTTAGACTTCTGGTTCTACCAGATTAGACCTCCCGCATAGGATGGTCCAAAAGCCTACTTGTTTGGAGACCACTTATTATTAATAAATTTAATAGCCAATTTTCAGATATCCCAGTAGAAAAGTCATCCTGAACGCAGTGAAGGATCTCGGACGAATGTCCGCGATATTCTTTTCTAGCCCGCATACGCGCCCCGCCCTTTGCGGGGTCGCTTCGCTCAGAATGACGCAAAAAACTGCCATGAACCTAAAAATATTACGAAATCGTCCTTTTGACCCTCGAACTTATCAGATATTTTCTTTTTTCCTGGCTTAAATCAACAAAATCATCAACTGTTTCTATTAATTTAGAAGATGTTGTCTCTCGAAAAGCCATAACTTCCACTCGGCAACCTTTATTCATCTTCAAATACTGCATAAGAGGCACAAAATCTCCGTCGCCACTGGCCAAAACGATCACGTCAAGCCTGTCGGCCATGGAAATAGTATCAATACATATACCCACATCCCAATCAGCCTTTTTTGTTCCTCCGTATATCATCAATTCTTTTTCTCTTATTTCCAATCCGAGCTTTTCCAGCGCTTCAAAAAATACTTTTTCTTCTCCGGTCTTGGTTCGAACAACATAAGCTGAAGAGCGAATCAATTTTCTTTCTCCAACCGCCGTTTCCAAGATATTTCCGAAATTAACTTTTGCGTTATATAAATTTTTGGCGGAGTAGTACATGTTTTGCACATCAATAAATACTCCAACCCTCTGTTCTTTGTAGGTAATCATTTTAAATGAGCAAATTGGGCAGATTTCTCCTCCCTAAAATGCTTTATATTATAATTTTAGTCTTTCTAAAAGATCTTCATGGGCTTTTTTGTCTTCTCGCGCCAAATATTTCAAAAGTTTTCGGCGTTCACCGACTTTTTTCAATAGACCTCGGCGAGAAGAAAAGTCCTTTTTGTGTTCCTTCAAATGTTCCACTAATTCTTTGATTTCCGCGGTTAAAATAGCAATCTGAACCTGCGGAGACCCGGTGTCCGTGGCATGGACCCTAAATTTTTCAATAATCTTGTCTTTTGTCTTTTTGTCTAACATAGTTTTGCGTATTACCGAGCCTAACCCGTCCTTAAGCCCAGAAAACCGCCATAATTAATTTATCTTTCGTTAGAATAACACAATATTCGTTAATTGGCAAGGAAAATCAGTGCCCGTCGGATTTTTGCCGGAATAGCAGACTTTAGTCTGCGCCCCATTCAGAAAAACGCGAACTAAAGTTCGCTACTCCGTTTCTAAAAACAACCCCGTTATTACGAGGTTATTTTTCTTCTAATAAACACCAATCAAATTTGATATGCATTAGAAGGTGGTTTTGTGTACAGCCAAAACCTTCCTCCGACCTTTCTCCTTTGGTAATCCCTCTCTGCACAGAGGGTTATTATTATCCTCCTCCCTTCTTCGCCCACTTTGCGCCAGCCATAAAGGCTTCCATTACCAAGATTTCAACATCGGAATGATCCGAATAAAATAGCTCCGTCCCCTCGACCTGAAGAAAATTTTCGATCTTCACCACTTTAATTACACCTTTTTTATCCTTAACTATCACTATGGGCATTTCTGCCCTCCTTTCCTCCGACATCCAAAAGTCGGAGATAAGTCCATTTAGGCATATATATATATTTCCGTCAATGACCTTACTAGCAACGGAATCCGCCCTTTAGGGCGAGACAACCCTGTCTCCGCCCAGGGTCTTACACCAATCATCTTTTATAATTTCCCGGATAAAGGTATAATAAAATTGTCCGACACTAATTTCCCCTCCCTTGATGGGAGGGGTTTAGGGGAGGGTGAAAAATATATTCACCACCCCCACCTAATCTCCCCCGTCAAGGGGGAGGAACTCAAAGTATGCTCGACCTAAAAAAACTCATCAATCAATTTCTGGAATATCTTGAGGTGGAAAAAAACCGCTCGAGGCAAACTGTCCAAAATTATGATTTTTATTTAAGACGCTTTGCCCAATGGGCGGGGAATCCCAGCCCCAAAGACCTTACCCAAGAACTAGTTAGAAAATATCGGCTTTGGCTAAATCGTTTTGAAGACGAAAAAGGACAAGGTCTAAAAAAAAATACTCAAAATTATCATCTGATAGCCCTTCGCTCTTTTCTTAAATACTTAGCCAAGCTTGATATCAAAAGTTTATCGGCGGAAAAAATAGAACTGGGCAAAATCCCGGAGAGAATTGTTGAATTTTTGGAGGGACCCGACTTGGAAAGACTTTTACTCGCGCCTCTTCGGATTGATTCGGCGGAAATTATTCAAAAAAGAGATAAGGCTATCTTGGAATTATTATTTTCAACAGGCTTACGCGTTTCGGAATTGGCAAATCTCAAAAAAGAACAGATTAATTTAAAAAAAGATGAGTTTACGGTAAGAGGAAAAGGTAAAAAACCGCGCGTTGTTTTTATTTCCGAAGAAGCGAGACGTTGGCTTCGGGAATATTTAGCTTTGCGTCCCGATCTCTCACCATATCTCTTTGTCTCTCACGATCGAGCGCATCAAGGAGAAGAAAATTTAACCACCAGAAGTGTGGAAAGATTGGTGAAAAAATACGCCAAGGCCGCCGGCATTACCAAAAAAGTCACCCCACATACCATGCGCCACAGTTATGCCACCGACCTCTTGATGAACGGCGCCGATATTCGCTCTGTGCAATCAATGCTCGGCCATTCTTCCATTACCACCACTCAAATTTATACCCATATTACCAATCAACAGCTCCGTGATGTTCACAGGGCATTTCATGG
>MFGA01000006.1:997-70909 GCA_001778095.1 Candidatus Falkowbacteria bacterium RIFOXYA2_FULL_38_12 | reverse complement strand
GTATGGTCACGAAAAATAATTTTCCAAAAATTACTATTCCGGAAGACGAACTTGAATTTGATTTTTCAAGAGCAAGCGGCAAGGGTGGACAAAATTTAAATAAAAGATCTACAAGAGTCCAGCTATATTGGTCTATCGGCAATTCAAAAATATTTAGCGAACAAGAAAAAAGGATTATCCGCAATGCATTCAAAAATAGGGTTACCCAAAATGACGAAATTATATTTGCCGTCCAAAAAGAAAAATCTCAAGATCAAAATAGAGATACTGCCAGAGAACTTTTAAATAATGCGATCCAAAAAGCGCTTAAACCAAAAATAAAGAGAATTGCGACCAAGCCAACAAGGGGAAGTGTGGAGAAAAGAATAAAAAATAAAAAGGAGCTTGGCGAAAAAAAAGAATTAAGAAAAGTAAAAATCGTAAATGGGTGGCTATAGTTTAATGGCAGAACAGCGGATTGTGGCTTCGCTAGCCTGGGTTCGATTCCCAGTAGCCACCCACTTGCGATTTTTAAAAACCCCTTGATAAACTCAAGGAGTTTTTGTTTATGCTATAATAAACTTAATATGCTAAAAAAGAAAATAAATAAAAAAATATTATTAATTCCCGCTATTCTCTTCTTTTTATTTCTTTCTTTTTGCGTTTATATTTTTATAGAACCGTACCGACTTGAGATAGAGGAAACTGATTTTTACGATGAAGATATTCCCGCCTCTTTTAATAATCTAAAAATTGTCTTCTTTGCCGATATTCATCATGGTTTATTTTTTTCCAAGACAAGGGTCAAAAAATTGGTAGAAAAAGTTAATAAAATGAATCCTGATATAATTTTTGTCGGTGGAGATTTTGTGGGAAATTGGCTTTTTGAAAAACCAGAATATATTGAGCCGTGTTTTGCCGAACTGAAAAATTTAAAAGCTAAATATGGTGTTTTTGGAGTTTTGGGAAACCATGATGTTTGGACGGATAAAATTTTATCATTGGAGGAACTGGAAAAATCCGGAATTGTTTATTTGGGAAATAAGGGACAATGGTTGGAGATGAATGGAGAAAAAATAAAAATCGGCGGAGTCAAAGATTTCTATGAGGGCGTTCAAGACACAAGCGAAGTTTTTAGCGACGTGGATCAAAATGATTTTTCCATATTACTCTCACACAACCCCGACTACGCTGAAAAAATTGATAATGATAAAATTGATTTAGTTTTAGCCGGTCATACCCACGGCGGGCAAATAACTTTTTTTGGCCTTTGGGCGCCGGCAACATCTTCTCGCTACGGACAAAAATATAGAACAGGACTTGTTGACGCCCCGAACACAAAGGTCCTTGTCACCAACGGCGTTGGCTCAATTCTACCCATCAGATTTTTTGCCAGACCGCAGGTAAATATAATCAATTTGAAAAGAAAATAAAAAAAGTACCGTGATAATTACTCACGGTACTTTTTTTATTTTTTATTTTTTTACTCCGTATCCGTTGCCTCCGCCTCCGGCTTTTCTATCATTGGCGTTGTATTTTCCGCCTCCGCCTTCACTCCCTCTAAAACTTTTTCTTTTATCTCCGCCATTAACTTTGGATTTTCTTTTAAATATCTTTTTACCGTTTCTCGGCCAACGCCAAGTTTAATTTCTCCAAAGCTGTAAGAATTTCCGCTTTTTAAAACTACCTTATGAATCACAGCTGTATCAAGCAAATCTCCTGATAGAGAAATTCCCTCATTGTACATAATATCAAACTCGCAAAAACGAAATGGCGGAGCAACTTTATTTTTTACGATTTTCGCCTTTACTCTATTTCCAATAATTTGATCTCCTTGTTTTATCTGTGCCGCGCGACGGACTTCAATTCTTACCGAGCAATAAAATTTCAAGGCATTCCCGCCGGTTGTTGTTTCCGGGTTGCCAAAAAACACTCCGATTTTATGCCTGATCTGGTTAATAAAAATTAAAACTGTTTTTGTTTTGGAAATAACGCCGGTTAGTTTTCTTAGGGCTTGCGACATCAATCTCGCTTGTAGGCCCATATGCTGATCCCCCATCTCGCCTTCAATCTCCGCTCTTGGAACAAGCGCAGCGACCGAATCAACCACAATTACATCAACTCCGCCGGAACGAACCAAGGTTTCCACAATTTCAAGAGCCTGTTCGCCGGTGTCCGGCTGAGAAATCAATAACTCGTCAATATTCACTCCGATTTTTTGCGCATATTCCGGATCAAGAGCGTGCTCGGCATCAACAAAAGCGGCAATACCGCCGGCTTTTTGTATTTCGGAAATTACATGTTGCGCCAAAGTTGTTTTTCCGCTCGCTTCCGGCCCGAAAACTTCAATGATCCTACCCCTGGGCATCCCTCCCACCCCCAAAGCCAAATCCAAAGAGAGACAACCCGTGGGTATCGCGTCTACCTCCATCTTTTTTGCTTCACCCAATTTCATTATTGAACCATCGCCAAATCTTTCTTTGATTTGATCAATCGCTTCTTGTGCCGCTTTAAATTTTCCTGAAACTTTTTCTTTATTCTCTTTCATATATTCCAGACTGTCCTCTAACAATTCTTTCTACTGCAACTAGTAATTTTGGCTAAAAATTAATAAAAGCTCCTCCGCTTATATTTAATCATATAAACATCGTCGCTTTTCTAAATTTTTACCCTAAAATTACTGCGTTTCGTAACGAAAGATTATTAGAGTACAAGTCTACCTTGCTCCTCCGCAAATTATTTATTTTAAAATTAAAAATTGTTTAAAATGACTCTTCTGTATATTACGTTTTCCTTGCTTCTCTTTTTCGAAGCCGAAACTTTAATAATATTACTCCCGGGACTCAAGCTGATTATCTCGCTAAAAACTCCGTCTTGTTTTCTTTCTATTTCTTGGTCATTAATTTTTATTGTCACCTCGCTTTCTGTTTTTCCGGAAATTTCTATCGTGGGTTTTCCTGTGACAAAATTATCAGCCGGGCTAAAAACTTCAAGTTCCGGCGGAGAAAAGATATTATTAACTTCAAATCCCAAATAGACTAAAAACCCGATTACCACTGTTGATGTCAAAATAATACTAACTAGCCGCGGAGTGACGATAAGGCTCCCTCGCGAAATTTTAGGAACAAAAGTTTTGACCTCTTTACCTCTCGTCGCTTTCATTTCTCTCTGGAAAGCTTTCTCCAAACAAAAAAAATCTATATTCAGGAAATTTGCGTATACTTCTAAAATTTTTTCTGAATAGACTCCTCCGGGTAATTTTTTGTATTCGCCATTTTCAAGGGCAACCAGATAATTTTTATTTATTTTTGTTGCCAAAACCGCTTCTTCAACAGACAGTTTAAGCTCTTCGCGTGTTTCTTTCAAAACCTGCCCGACTGTTTTATTTTTTATTTCAATTGTCGTAAAGGTAGACTCACCACGTAATAACTTTCGTTGCGCCCCGCAGATTGCGGGGTGAGGAAATTTTGGCAT
The DNA here is from genome assembly GCA_001778095.1 of Candidatus Falkowbacteria bacterium RIFOXYA2_FULL_38_12. Lineage (GTDB taxonomy): Bacteria > Patescibacteriota > Patescibacteriia > XYB2-FULL-38-15 > XYB2-FULL-38-15 > XYB2-FULL-38-15. Next base: position 67,456 of record MFGA01000006.1, on the reverse strand, counting down.
AAATTTTTGAGGCAATATGGTATATCGGCAACCCCGCAATTGCGGGGAGGACAAAATTTACCAAAAGATGAAAATTACAGCAGAAAGATTATTATGCGGTGGGTCTATGATTCATCGCGATTTCCATCCTCCGTATTATTTCCCAAATCCCCAATTAAAATATCCCTTGGTTTCGCTCCGTCCGATGGTCCAATAACACCCTGTTCTTCAAGCAAATCCAAAAGCCTTGCCGCTCGAGCATAACCGATTTTTAATCGGCGTTGTAGAAGAGACGCTGACGCTTTGCCGGCTCTTAAAATAACTTCCTTGGCTTCATTAAACAATTCCTCGTCCGATCCTCCGCCAAAATCAAATCCCGGAACCGGAGAGGTGCCAAAAGCCGGCCGTTGGGTTATTTCTTCAATATAGCATGGCTCCGCTTTTGATTTTAGATAATCTATAACTGCTCTTATTTCGTTATCGCGAATAAAAACACCCTGTAATCTTTTCGGTTTTCCCAAATCCGGACAAGTGTAAAGCATATCTCCACGGCCTAAAAGTTTTTCCGCTCCCGAAGTATCCAAAATAGTTCGAGAATCAGCGTTGGAAGCGACCGAAAAAGCGATCCTTGTTGTAATATTTGCCTTTATCAACCCTGTAATAATATTCACTGACGGCCTTTGAGTAGCCAAAACCAAATGAATACCCACAGCGCGCGCCATTTGGGCCAACCTGATAATTGCCCCTTCAACTTCAGCCGCGGCTACGGCCATAAGATCCGCCAACTCATCAATAATCAAAACTATGTATGGCATCTTATCTTCCATGTCACTGTTGTAAGAAACAATATCTCTTTTCCCTTTTTTAGAAAGTAGTTCAAACCTTCTATCCATTTCTCCAATAGTCCATTTTAAAGCATTAACCGTTTTTGGAACATCTGTAATTACAGGTGCTAATAGATGAGGAATACCGTTATACATAGTAAATTCCACCCTCTTTGGATCCACCATAATAAATTTTAAATCATCGGGACTGTTTTGGTAAAGCAAACTTACAATAAGCGTATTTAAGCAAACACTTTTTCCCGAACCGGTTGAACCGGCAACAAGCAGGTGGGGCATTTTTCCCAAATCTGCTGCCCAGACTTTACCCGAAACATCTTTGCCGAGAGCAATGGATAAATTATTTTTTCTCTGCTTAAAATCCGGCGAGCGTAAAACTTCTTTTAAGCCGACTGTCGCCACTTTTTGATTGGGAACCTCTATGCCAACCAAAGATTTTCCCGGAATCGGCGCTTCAATCCTAATCGGATGAGCGGCCAAAGCCAGGGCGAGATCATTATGTAAAGTTGTTATTTGGGCAAGCTTTACTCCTTCGGCTGGCTTTAAAGTATATTGAGTAACCGTCGGCCCGACAGAAATATCCCCCATTTCAACACTAATTCCAAAATTGTCTAATGTTTTTTGAATAACCGTCATTTGCTCCTTGATGTCTCCACTGGTTGGTTTTTCCGATTGGTCTTGCAAAAGATCAAGAGGTAAATCAATCTTTCTTCTTTCTGTCCTGACGAGAGTCGATGGCAACTCGATTTCTCGAGCTTGACCTTCCTCTATTTCTTTGGCTTCAAAAACGGGAGTCGGAGAATCTTGCTCCCCCATTTTTTCTTCTCGCTCGCCCTCCGTCGCCTCTTCAGCATACTCATCTTCTTCTTTTTTATTCCCCCTAAACTTAAAATTTAAGATAAGAAGCTTGAGGCTTCTGTAAATTCCTTTCCAAAAATTTCCTTTCTTGGCAATTTGTCTCAAAGAAGTGTTAAAAGTCAAAAGCAAGGAAGAAACAAAAAAAGCGGCTAAAACAATAAAGCTCGCTGCCCTCCCCATAACTTTTAGCAATGGATAAGCCAAGATTAAACCGGCATATCCGCCTCCCCTGGCCAAATCATCAAGAGAAAAAGGATTATTATTTATGAAATTCCATTGTAAGAGAGCCGAAAGACTTAAAACAAATAAAAAAAGCCCTAAATAGTTAGAGACATTCGGTTGATATTTTTCCTCGTTTAAAAAAATATAACCAAGGCTGATTAAAATCACGGGGATCAAATACCGACCAAGACCAAAACCGGAGACCAAGAAACTCAAAAAGAACTCCCCGGCAGGACCGGCCAAGCCAAAAAGACTTAGAATGCATAATGCAGCCAAGGCAAATAAAAAAATAACAAATATCCCCATTACTGTTTCCGAACTAACCCCTTCCCTTCTTCCTCTATTTCTTTCCTCTCTTTCTCCTTTTTGCGATTGAACTCTAGGCATGAATACAGACAAGACTTATTGTTAGATAAGTCTATTTATTATTTAGATATTATACTATATTTTTTAGGAAAAGTATAGACCCATCAAACAATAATCTTTCGTTACGAAACGCAGTAATTTTGAGATAAAAATTTAGAAAAACGACGATGTTTATACATTAGTATAAGCAGAGGAGCTTTTATAAATTTGTAGCCAAAATTACTAGTTGCAGTAGAAAGGATTCTTGTTTGGTGGGTCTAATAATACAATAAACCCCTTTTGGGGGTTTGCGTATCTTATTAATTTGACCTTTATCTCGCCTCTTAATATACTAAAAAAATAGTAAAGAAAGAACTGGGAGCAGAAAATTTAGCTTAGTTCCCGAAAGAACACTAAATTTAAAAGCTTTGTGAAGTGAAAAATTGAGTAAAAAACCCGATTTTTACTTCCTCCGCTCACTCCAACCCCCATTTCCTTTTTTACTATTTTTGTTTTGTTAACGTTTTTATAGGTTACGTTAACCAAGCATCATAGCATAAATTTTCCGTTTTGTCAATATGAGCATCAAAACGGGGGTTGAGTTTATTTTTTATAAATCAAATTTCTCTTTTAATAATTTTCTAAAAATATCTCGGCGACTAACGATACCGACAAGTTTTCCATCGCGTAGCACGGGCAGTCTGTGAATATTCGTTGAAAGCATTAAAGCGCCTGCCTTTAAAATAGCGTCCTCTTCTCCGACGGAAACAACTGTTTTTGTCATTAAATCTTTAATTATCGTTTTTTTCTTCTTTTCTACTTTATATTTTATTTTTTCTTTTTCAAACCAGGACTTAATGTGTAGAAGTATATCTTTTGAATCGGGATAAAGTGCTTTAAACAAATCTTTTTCCGAAATCATTCCAACTAATTTGTTCCCCCTGCCAACAACCGGCGCGCCACTGATATTTTTTCCAACCAAAACCTCTGCCGCTTCGGCTAAAGTTTGCTCGGCTCTTAAGGTAATTACATTTTTTATCATCACCTCTTTAACTAACATACTAAAAACTCAAATTATTCTACAAATTTCATTAAATACATGAGAACAATCCCCAATAAAAAAAAGGCTAAGGTTCTTATTGATTCTTTGGTTTTTGTTTCTTTCCTTATCTCGGGAATCAAGTCGGAAGCGGCAATATAGATAAATCCTCCCGCCGCGAACGGGATTAAAATATTTATGAATTGATCGGAATATGAGGCTAGAAAAAAACCCACGATGCCTCCGCCAACAGCGGTAAGCGCGACCAAAAAATTCATCAAGAGAGCTTTCTTCTTATTAAACCCCGCCAAAAGTAAGGTGGAAAAATCACCAATCTCTTGAGGAATCTCGTGGAGAATAACACCAAGACTAACAACCAACCCCAAGCTTGTGCTTTCAACAAAAGCCGCAGCAATAATCAGGCCATCTATAAAATTATGAACGCCATCGCCAAAAAGAGTCATATAGCCAAAAGTGTGTATCTCGCAATGTTCTTTATGGCAATGCCTCCATTGAAATATTTTTTCTATCACAAAAAAAGCTAAAAGAGAAATCAATGTCCACAAAAAAACCGAATCGGCGTTCAGTTTTTCCACCGCCTCGGGCAGGAGATGTAAAAAAGCTCCCCCCAAAAGAGCGCCGGAGGCCAAGGCGACAAAAGACAAAAGGTATTTTTCCAAATGCTTAGCATTTAAAGACAAAAAAAATATCCCGACTAAGGAAATTGCGCTGATCACAATTGTGCTACCGATTATCCAAAAAAATGAGGCCATGTTTTTATTTTTATTCTGGAGCAGGTGACCGGAATCGAACCGGCGTCTTCACCTTGGAAGGGTGACATAATAGCCATTATACGACACCTGCGCGAGTATTTTTATTTTACTTAATGTCTCTCGAAAAATATAAATCATCTATCTTTTTTGCCACAGTAAAATCCCGTTCCGTTACTTTGCCACCAACACTAAAACGCCGTAAATCAAAAACAACTTTTTTGTAATAAATATGTATATCCGGATGATGATCAATATTATTACAAAATGGCGCCAATTCATTAATTATCGCCAAAGCGTCATTAAAACTGGAAAATAAAAAAGTTTTTGTTATTTTATTATCAATAAAAATCCAACCGGAAAAACTATTCAGTCTTTCTCTTATTTCCTTTTCACTTAGAATATTAAGGTCTTTTTCCTCTTCCATATTATTTTATTTTCAATCGGGGTGGAGGGATTCGCACCCTCGATCTCATGCTCCCAAAGCATGCGCCTTAGACTACTGGGCTACACCCCGAAAAAGTTAAAAGTCTAAAGTTAAAAGTTAAAAGTTTTTGAATTGTGAAAATTTTCACTCATTAACTTTTAACTTTGCATTTTTCATTTTTAACTTCTCAAATGCCGGGGGAGAGAATCGGACTCTCGACACGAGGATTTTCAGTCCTCTGCTCTACCACTGAGCTACCCCGGCAAAATTTATATTTTTTTCAAAAAAAGTATTATTCCAAATATTCCGCCCAAAATTGTTCCCGAACCAATACTCAACATAGCAAGTACTTCAATCGGCGCTTCGTTATGACATGAATTTTGAAAAATAAAACAAAGCAAAAAAATCAACGCCTTTACTAAAAATAACAACAAAAATCCGGCAATAGCCCCAGAGATCCCGCCAACAAGTCCGCTTAAAATTAACTTTAAAAAATTCTTGACCATATTTTTCCTTTGGTGGGCCACGCACGAGGCATAGGTTCATTAAAGCACTCAGTAAACAATTATCTTTAGTGATTATTGCTCCGCCGAGTTATGGAATTAACCTAAGCCTTGTACTGGTGGGCGCGGGAGGAATCGAACCTCCGACCTCGTCATTATCAGTGACGCGCTCTAACCGACTGAGCTACGCGCCCCCACACTCTGATATAAAAAATCTTAACAAAAAAAACCGGCTATTGCAAGCCCCTGTCTATTTTATTCAAGGGAAACAAAAAAGACAATCCTCTTTATTAAAGAACTGTCCTTTTTGCCGGTTTTTTATCTTCGGCAACTTAAAGTAATAGAAATACTTTTCAATCCTTTCAAAGCTTCAAAAAGAAGCTTCGCGACTGTACTTCCTCGTGAGAGAGGAAGTATTTTTCTCCCTAGAAAGGAGGTGATCCACCGACAGCTTCCGCTACCGGTGCCTTGTTACGACTTCGCCCCTATCATCGATTCTACCTTCGGTGCCCTTGCGGACAACTTCAGGCATCCCCGACTATCTTGGCGTGACGGGCGGTGTGTACAAAACCCGAGAACGTATTCAACGCGCCGTGGCTGATACGCGTTTACTAGCGATTCCGACTTCATGGAGTCGAGTTGCAGACTCCAATCCGAACTGAGACCAGCTTTGAGGGATTTGCTCCACCTTGCGACTTTGCTTCCCATTGTAACCGGCCATTGTAGCACGTGTGTAGCCCTAGACGTAAGAGCCATGCTGATTTGACGTCATCCTCGCCTTCCTCCCCCCACTTTGTTCGCAAACTAATAAAGTAATAAATCCTAAATCTTAAGCACTAAATCCTAAACAATATCTAATGACTAAAATTCAAATGTTCAAAACAAAATTGTTTGAAATTTTGAAAATTAGTATTTTGAATTTGTTTAGAGTTTAGGATTTTGGATTTAGAGTTTACACTTTATGCTTGTGCCCAAGGTGGGGGGCAGTTCGGTCAGAAAAATTTAACTAACCGTGAGGGTTGCGCTCGTTTCCCGACTTAACGGAACATCTCACGACACGAGCTGACGACAACCATGCAGCACCTGTGCTGGAATCCGATTTAACGGTCCTCTCAATTTTCGTCGAGATTACTTCCAGCATGTCAAGCCTAGGTAAGGTTCCACGCTTATTGTCGAATTAAACCACATGCTCCACCGCTTGTGCGGGTTCCCGTCAATTCCTTTGAGTTTTAGCCTTGCGGCCGTACTCCCCAGGCGGGGTACTTAACGCGTTAGCTTTGATATGCGGCACTGAAAGGGTCGATACTTCCAATGCCCAGTACCCATCGTTTACAGCGTGGACTACACGGGTATCTAATCCGTTTTGCTCCCCACGCTTTCGTCCCTGAGTGTCAGAACTGTTCTAGCAAGCTGCCTTCGCATTTGGTGTTCTTACCGATATTAACGCATTTTACTACTACACCGGTAATTCCGCTTGCCTCTCCCAGTCTCAAGTCTTATAGTTTCCCCGGCAGCCTTTGGGTTGAGCCCAAAGATTTAACCGAAGACTTATAAAACCACCTACGGACCCTTTACGCCCAATAAATCCGGATAACGCTCGAGGTCTCTGTATTACCGCTGCTGCTGGCACAGAGTTAGCAACCTCTTATTCCTCTGGTACGGTCAATGTTCTTCCCAGAGAAAAGCAGTTTACAATCCGAAGACCTTCATCCTGCACGCGGCGTCGCTCCCTCAGACTTTCGTCCATTGGGGAATATTCTCGACTGCAGCCTCCCGTAGGAGTGTGGGCAGTGTCTCAGTCCCACTGAGGCGGGTCGCGCTCTCACGCCCGCTACTCGTCATAGCCTTGGTAAGCCATTACCTTACCAACTAGCTGATAAGCCATAGACCCCTCCCAAAGCGACCCTTGCGGGCCTTTCCTCCCGACACATTAGTATCGAGATCGTACGTGGTATTAGCGCCGCTTTCGCGGAGTTATTCCACACTTTGGGGTAGGTTATCAATGTGTTACTCACCCGTTTGCCACTGCGCGCTTCGCACGCAAGTTACAAAGTTTTTAAAGTTCATAAAGTTATAAAGTCCAAAAACTTTATAAACCTTACAAACTTTCAACTTTACAAGCTGTGTGCGAAGCACGCCGTTCGACTTGCATGCCTTAGACACGCCGCCAGCGTTCATCCTGAGCCAGGATCAAACTCTCAAAAAAATGAAAGTGTTGAATCTCTTAAATTTTGTTCAGAAGAACAAAATCAACCCGGTCCGAAGACCGGAGTTCAAGCTCTCAATATATAACTATATTTATTCTTATTTAAAGAATTGAGGTATTTCTATCACTTTAAGTTGTCAAAGAAAATTCCCCATTCTGGGGGATATGCTCTATATTACCCGCCCATTAAAAAGCTGTCAAGTATTCTATCCTTTGTTATTTTCCACAGTCTTTCCACACTGATTAAAGAGCAAAAATAAGGCTTTTAACCCTCTTTTTTTTGCTTTCTCCATTCCTCAATTTTTCTATGGTTTCCTGACAATAAAACTTTAGGCACCCCATATTTTTTATCCTTGAAATGGAAAATATCCGGTCGAGTATAAGTCGGCACTCCAATCCCCAACCGTTTTTCTTCTAAAGATTCTTCTTTACCCAAAACACCTTGCACCTGGCGCGCCACTGCATCCACTAAAACCATAGCCGGCAGTTCACCGCCGGTTAAAACATACTGGCCAATGGATATTTCGGAATATTCAATTCCCATATCTTTAACAACTTTTTTTATTCGCGCGTCCACGCCCTCATAATGTCCGCAAATCAAAATCAGACGGTCATATTTTTTCGCTAATCGCGACGCGACAGTATTGTCAAATTGTTTTCCGCCGGCAGAAAAAAGTATAACTTTCAACTTTTCATTTCTCATTTTTAACTTAAAGATTGAACTAATCGCCTTAGCGATTGGTTCAATCTTTATGACCATTCCCGGTCCCCCGCCATACGGGCTATCATCAACTTTTTGATGTTTATCCTCGGCCCAGTCGCGTAAATTATGAATATTTATTTTAATCAAATTATTTTTTTGCGCGCGACCAATAATACTCTCGTTAAAATAACCGGAGAAAACTTCAGGAAAAATTGTAATGATATCAAATTGTAGCATAATATAAATTTGTGGATTTATAGTAACAAAAACCGCACTTGTGGCGCGGCTCTTGTTTTATTTTAGACCTGTCACATAATAATCTTTCGTAGCGAAACGCAGTAATTTTAGGCGAAAATTGTGAAAAGCGAGGAGAGATATTGGTAATACCTCGACGAGCTTTGAACAATTTGGAGCCAAAATTACAAGTTGCAGTAGAAAGGATTATTGTGTGACAGGTCTATAGACTTAGATAGTTAACTCTTCTACGTCTCTTGCGTCCATATCGGCTGGAGCAGAGTTTCCTCTATTCATTCTTGAACCCTCTGGTTCATAGATTTTTAGGTTGACTCTGGCTTTTTCTTTTGCTCCAACGATCTTCAAAAGAGTTCTAATCGCGCGAGCTGTTTGACCTTGTTTGCCAATCACATAACCCATATCCTCTTGATTGACTTTGAGGGTGATTAAAACACCCATTTCATCAACCGTTCTTTCGGTTGAAACATCTTCCGGGTGATTGACAATAGCTCTCACAATTAACTCAACGAATTCTTGATCTTTATATGCAGCCATATTTCTTTACTGTTAATGTAAAATTTCAGAAATAGCTTCATTACTGTTCGACCTTTTTACAGTACAGCTATTCACTAATTTAAAATTACCATTCCAGATAAAAAAAGTCAAATAGATTAAAACTCCCGATTTCAACTAATGCTACTAAAAAAGACCTCTTTATGAGGCCTTTTCCGGTTCTGGTTTTTTTTCTTCTTTGGGTTTAGGTTCTTCCTTCTTTTCTTCTGATTTTTTAACTTTTACTTTTTTCACTTTTTCCCCTTGCAAGGCTCCTTGCCCTACGAGCAAATTATTGACTGTGGCCGAAAGTTGCGCCCCTTTTTCTATCCAATATTTCAATCTCTCTTCTTTGAGATTGGTGACTTTTGCCCCTTCTCTAGGGTCATAAAGCCCCAAGGATTCAATATAAGTTGCTTTAGGATCTTTGGTTTTATCGGAGACAATCAAACGATAAACCGGCCTATTCTTTTTTCCAAAACGAGATAAACGAATCGCTAACATATTTTGTTGAAAATCTTAATTTATTATTTAACAATCTACTAATTTATATTGCTATATTTGGCTTTAATTGTCAAGAAAAAAACAAAACTGTCTGTCTTACCCTGTTCTTTGTGGTTTAATTTGTAAATTATTTTAGATTATTTGGTTGTTATGATTCTAGCTTAAAATAATCAACTCTTAAAAGTTTTTTTGAAAATTTTTCAAACTCTTCTATCCCTTTCTTGTTTTTCATAAACTGATCATAAACTTCATCTATTTTTATTTGAAAATTTTCTTTTATAGTATTTTCGTTATTATCGCCCACTCCATCTACTATTACTTGTGCTTGTGCTTGTTCTAATATTTCATAAAAATAATCTATTGGCGATCTTTGCATATTTAATAAACTAGACTTTAAAAATTCTAAAAAATGATTGCCATGTTCTATAAGTACTTCTTTATTTTTCTTAACTGTGTCTATTTCGCCTTGCCTAAATTCTTCAATGATTTTCTCTTTTTCTGCTCTGCTAACTTCTTTCTCTATTTGATATTTTCTACTTGCCTTGCCCCAAGCAAGTTTTAAAAAGTCTGATGGATCTATTTTCTCAAGCCTACTTTGAATCAAATCAAATAATTTTTCTAACCTAGAAAGTCTTTTTTCAAAATTTATACCAAAATCAATCATCTCATTTACTTTTTTATCTACGTCTGGTATAGAATATTTTTTAAAATTTTCTTTTCTCTCCAATCGTTTACTTTCTGCTTCATTTTGACTTCTTGTTTCTATTACCCAGTCATTTATTTCTTGCACGACTCCCGTTATAGAATCAAGTTCATCTCCCAAACGAGATATCAAGTTATTTTTTTCCTCAGAATATTCAAATATTTGATTATTAAATTTTGTTCTGCCTTTTTTTATTTCTTCTACTAAAGCCTGTTTTTCTTCATCATTAGTTAATTTCGAGTATTTTTCAGAATATTCACTAATTATAAATTCTAAGTTTTTCCTTGACTTTTCTATATAATCATTTATTTTTTCATTTAGGTCATCAACCTCGAGCACGAGCTTTTGATATTTATTCTTCAGCTTACCGTAGTAATCAAATTCTCCCGTTACTTTCACATCATCTTCCATTTTTGCTATCGCAATTTTAGCTCTTTTCGCTTCCTGCTCAAGTAACTTATATTTTTCTCTTAAAAACTTTTCTCTAGTAATGATATTATCTACACAACTCTCAAATAATTTTCCAAGTTCATTGTTATCTTCATTTTTTTCCTCCTCCTTCTTAACATCACCCATAGATCTTACTACAATTCCTTCATTGTCTTTTTTTGGTTTTTCTCCCCCTTTTTGCAATGTAGTTATATCCGTATCTCTTCGTTCTTCTAATTCCGTTATTTCTCTATCGGGTGTTCCCCCCCCTACAGTATAAATTTTTCTTATTAAAACTCCTTCTTGATCTGGTCTGTTTGGCATATTTTTAAGTTTATTTATTATTTATCTTTATATTAAGTATAAAGCAAAGCTACAAGAAATTATTTCATTATATGTCCTAGGTCGAAGTAACATTCTTAAATGACCAAATGCAGAAATAGTAACTCTAACTAGCTCTTCACCACTTTTTCCGCCTCCTCCAACTTCAAACTCAAGAGTCGAGAAACGCCGTCGGCTTCCATGGTAACACCGTAAAGAGTGTTCGCTTTTTGCATCGTCGCCCGATTGTGGGTGATTAAAATAAATTGGGTTTTTTCAATTAGTTCGTCAAAGATATTGGCAAACCTCAAAGAATTTGATTCATCAAGCGCGGCGTCAACTTCATCCAAGACTATAAACGGCGCCGGATTGTTGGAAATAATCGCCGAAAGAAGCGCGATTGATGTAAGCGCCCGTTCTCCGCCCGAGAGCATATTGATATTTTTAAGTTTCTTTCCCGGAGGAGTCGCTTCAATCTCAACTCCAACAATTTCTTCATTCTTCGATTCACCAAAACCATTAACGGAGGCGGCCCTCGGCTCGCCGTAGCCTTCGGCGGAGACGGCTTCTTCCTTAGGAACGAGAACCTCTCTTCTTATATTTAATTGGGCTTTTCCCCCGCCAAAAAGTATTTTAAAATATTTGCCAAATTCATCGTTTATTTTATGAAATGCCGAGTCAAATTGCTTTTTAATAATTTCATCCAGTTCTTTTATAATTTTTAAAAGAGAAACGACCGCCTGATTCAAGTCATTGATCTCATTTCTCAAAAATTCATAACGGACACTGGCCTCGCCATATTCTTTTTCCACTTCCGGATCTATTCCACCTATCAGTTCCAGCTGTCTTTTTAGTCTTAAAATCTGCTCTTGCCAGCTAGGATCAAAAGTAGCTTCGCCGGCCACATTTAGAAGAGAAAAATCTTTCAGTTCTTGTCCAATTTCTCTTTCCAAATCCTCTTTCCTGGCCTTCAATCCCGCGTTTTCCACTTGAATCTCGTTTATCTTGGAAGAGATTGAATAAAGCTCGCGTTGTTTTTCCTGAAGAGTCCTTTGCAAGTCAAAAAAACTTTTTCTTTCCACTTCTTGTTGCTTATTAAAATTTTCTATCTTGATTTGAACGTCGGTAAGCGACCGATTGATTGCCTCTATCTCTCCCGAAATTTTAAGAAGCTCTTGCTCCAAAGCCGGATCGGTTTTTGGGACGATTTCTTTCTTTTCCGGAGCTTTAAATTTATCAATAAACATCTTCAAATCTTCCTTCATCGCTTTTGCCTCATCCTCGATCTCTCCAATATTATTTTTTTCTTTGGCGGAAAATAATTTTTCCACAAAAGATTCGTATTTACGAAAAAAATCCTGAAGCTTTGTCTCAATCTCCGCGATTGATAACGCCGCCGGACGACTGATTATAATTTGTTTACTAAATTCAATTTTATTTTTTATCATCATCGCTTTTTCTCGAAGATGATTTTTTTCTTCAAACAATTTCTCGTATTCTCCCTGAAAAGACCTGAAAGAATCAACTTGCGGTTGTTCCTTTTCCAACTTTTTTAACTTCTCCTCAATTACTTTTACTGATTCCTCCAATTCTTTTTTCTGAATCAAAAATGGACCGGCTTTTTCGTCTCTTTCTCCCAATTTTCCGGTCAAATTTTTCCATTGATAGCTGTAATATTTTTTTTGTATCTCTTTTAATTCTTGTTCTCGGTTACTTCTTTCTTCCAGCTTCTTCATTTGCCTTGCCAAAGATTTTACGCGCGGCTCAATTTCTTCCAAAAGCAGTGTCGCTTGCTTTAAATTCTCTTGACTAGCCTTTAATTTTGAAATGGCCTGATCTCTTTTTATTTGATATTGCTCCACTCCGGTCGCCTCATCAAAAAATTCTTTTCGCTCCGTCGGGCTAGCCAAAAGCATAGCGTCAACCATGCCTTGCCCGATAATGCTATAATTTTTTTGCCCGAAATTAGCTTGCGCCAAAAGCAAAACAACGTCCGATAAACGAACCTTATTTCTATTGATAAGATATTCCCCTTCCCCGCTCCGATACAGCCGACGAGTTAAGACTACTTCCTCATAATCAATCGGCGCGGTTTTATCTTCATTATTTAGGTAGAGCGAAACTTCGGCAAAACCCAAACGAGCCCTTTTCTGGGATCCGGAAAAAATAACATCTTCGGATTTCTTGCCACGAAGAAGTTTCAGGCTTTGCTCGCCCAAAACCCATCTCATTGCGTCCGAGACATTGCTCTTGCCACTGCCATTCGGACCGACAATGGCGGTAATACTCCTCCCGCCTTTTTTTCTGGGCGGAAATTCCAAAACCGTCTTGGTCGCGAACGATTTAAAACCTTGTATTTCAAGTTTTTGCAAATACATATTTATTTATAATACTATCTATAAAGAGGCTTTACAAGTATGATAGAGAATGGTATGCTGGGAAATTAAAAATCTGGAATCGGACGCCCATACTGTCATTTCGAGCTTGTCGAGAAATCCCATTGTAATTCTTTAACCACGGCGAGAGATCCCTCGACAAGCTCGGGATGACGAATTGGGGTAGATAAAGAAGGAAAACGAATTATTAACTTAAAAACCTATTAACATTATGTCCCTACGCACTGAACAATTTAGTAAACTATTAAAGCGAGAACTGGGTGAATATTTTTTGAAAGAAATTGAATTCCCCAACGGATGCTTTGCGACAATAACCCGGATAAATGTTGCTCCGGATCTTAAATATGGAGAAGTCTGGCTTAGTATTTTGCCGGAAAAATTTGTCCCCGTCGCCTTAAAAACTATCTCCAAAAGAATCCATGGTTTTGAAAAAAAATTCTTTAAAAAATCTTCTTCCAAATTTATTCCCAAACTGATTTTCAAGCTTGATACCGGAGAATCCGAAGCCGAGGAGGTGGAAAGATTAATCGCGCAAATTCAAGATGAATCAAATAGCATTAAATAAACTCCAGCAATTGATTTCAGGGTCTAAGAGAACCCTAATTTTATCTCATCAAAAACCTGACGGCGACGCTCTTGGTTCTATTTTGGCCTTGTCTCAATTTTTTAAGACCATAAAAAAAGAACATGATCTTTTTGCCGTTGGTCCAACCTCCTCTTCCTTTAATTTTTTATTAAAAGAAGAAAAGATTTACACAGACCCTTTGAATCTCGCGCTGGAAAATTATGATCTTATTTTTATTTTGGACTCAGGAGACCTGAAACAAACCGGCATAGAGAAACAACTAAAAAATCTCTCTTCGGCCATTCCGGTGGTCAATATCGACCACCATCAAACAAACGAAAATTTTGGAACTTTGAATTTTGTTTTTCCCGAATCTTCCTCCACGTCCGAAATTATTTTTAATCTCTTCAAAATATTTAATTTTGCAATCAATAAAAAAACGGCGACTTTTCTTTTAACCGGTCTCGTAACCGATACTTCCAATTTTTCCAATCCGGCTACAACTTTTTCCTCGCTTGAGATTGCGAGCCACCTTTTAAATCTCGGCGCGAAGATGAATGAAATATCCGTAAATGTTTTGAAAAATAAATCATTACCCACTCTTAAATTTTGGGGGGAAGTATTGTCCAGACTGACTGAAAATAAAAAATTGAATATGGTCACGACGATTATTACGGCTGATGATTTGCGCTCGACCAACCTGGACGAAGAAGCTCTTGAAGGAGTGACCAATTTTTTAAATAATCTGAAAGGAGCAAAAGTTGTCTTGGTTTTAAAAGCCCTTGAGCCCGGAAAAATAAAAGGAAGTTTTCGGACAACAACCAAAGAAATAGATGTTTCCCGCCTAGCCAAAATCTTCGGCGGAGGCGGACACCAAAAAGCCGCCGGTTTTACAATAGAGGGGAATTTGATTAAAATGGGGAATAGTTGGAGAGTGGAATAAAATTAGCATTATAAATATTATCTGAATCCTAATCTACAAATTTTATCCAAATATACAAATAAATTTAAGCTAGACAAAATTTGTACATTGGATTTCATTCGTAGATTTGAATTAAGCTTAAAATATGAGCAACAGCATAAAATCGAACTATCTTATCCCGACTGTCATTGAAAAAACAACCCATGGCGAAAGGGCTTATGACATCTACTCTCGCCTTTTAAAAGATCGCATTATTTTCCTCGGCGATACGGTTGACGACGGAATAGCCAATTCTATTATCGCCCAACTTCTTTTTTTGGAAAGCCAAGACAAAGAAAAAGATATTAAAATTTACATAAACAGTCCCGGTGGATCGGTAACAGCCGGTTTGGCCATTTACGACACCATTCAATATATAAAACCAGACGTTTCCACGATCTGCGTAGGTCTCGCTGCGAGTATGTCTGCCGTTCTTCTCGCCTCCGGCACAAAAGGAAAAAGGTTTGCCCTGCCCAACGCGGAAATTTTGATTCATCAAGTTATGGGCGGAGCGGAAGGACAAGCAACTGATATAAAAATCAGAGCTGAAAGAATTTTAAAAATGAAAGACAGGCTGAATAAAATTCTTTCTACCCATACCGGATCGTCTTTGGAAAAAATTGAAAAAGATACCGATCGCGATTATTTCATGTCCGCCGAAGAGGCCTTGAAATACGGGATTATTGATAAGATAATCAAGAAGTAAGTTTTTCTTGTCTTCCCTCCCCCGCAATAGTATAGTTAATGAAGATATAACAAGCAGAAAAAATGTTTAAAAGAAATATAAAAATATTTTCCGGTCTTTTTTTTATCGCTGTTTCTGTTGCTTATTTTTTTCTATATAGCAGTTCCCTAGAGGCGAAATTTTCTTTCGTCTCTTTTTTGTTTTTTCTGCTTCTTTCCATAAGTTTTATCACTCTCGCCAATCTGCAAAAAACCGTTCGCGGAATTATTATTTCCTCAACTATTTTTTTCGCCTTTCTTCTCTACTCTGTTATTAACTTAGCCTATTTCAGAGTCTTTAACACCTTCATCAACTTTAGCCTAAACCAACTAACGCAAATAAATTTTTCTTTTGTTAATTTTATCGCTGACTTTTCTTTTTTAATCCCCAAAAGCATCTTTTTACTTGGTTTTTTACTCCTTTCTGTTTTTATTTTTTCTTCAACTCTTTCAAAAAGAGAGGCTAATCAGAATCCTTTTTTACTCCTTCATAATTTCAAAACCGCTCAAAAAAGAAGTATCTTTGCTCGCTCGGGACTCTTTGCCATTATACTTTTTGCGAATGTCGCGGCCGTTTCCGTCGCCGCTTACTATGAAAAAAATCCGCGGGAAAGCTGGTGGGACTCGCGAGAATATTCGTTGGACTACGGATTCGCCGGACATCTCTACGGAGAATTTTACGAATTTATCGATGGCGAAATAAAAACAATTTTTGCCAAAGAAGAAGACAAAGAAATCATCAATCAAGCAATAAAAATAGCCTCGCTCCCGGAAGCAACCGATAAAAAAGACTTGGCAAGATATTATCTAAGTCAACTCTCGGGAATAGAAGAAAAAAACGACAAAAAAAATATTCTTCCGGTAATCCCTGAAGCCCCTCATATTATTTTTTATCAATTGGAGTCTGTCGGCTCTTGGGTATTCAAACAAGATCCCACCCCAATGCCATATTTAAAAAAATTGATAGAAAAAAATATTAGCGTCGACCACTTTTTTGCCAATAGTTGCCAAACAGTTAACGCGGAATTTCCCTCTCTCTGCAGTTTTATCCCCGACTCGTTTGACCCGATAAGTTTTCATGAAGAAAATAATAATCTAAATTGCCTTCCTTCAATTTTAAGAGATAAGTACAATTACCAAACTAAAATCTTCCATGCTAATCTCGCCAGTTTTTGGGAGAGAGATAAATTAGTGGGAAAGTGGGGGTTTAATGAATCATACTTCACTCCCTTTTTTCGCCAAAAAACCAGCGACAGAGAAGTTTTGAGCGCAATGATCGAAAAAATGAAAGAATCCAACCAACCAACATTTAATTATGTTATTGGCTTTACTTCCCATGACCCGCACAATCAAGAATTGATTGATTATCAGGCGAAAAAAAATAATGTCGTCATAAAACCATACACCGAAACATTGAATAACAGCTCGCTTGCGGTAACCGCCAAAGAGGAAACTATCCGAAACTATTTTGGCTTCCTCGCCGAAATAGACAATAGTATAAAAAACATGTATTTTGAGCTGGAAAAAAACGACTTGTCGGATAAAACAATAGTTGTAATCTTCGGCGACCATAGATATTACGATTTCCCTGTTAATTCTTTAGAAAATTTATACAATTACAATGAAATTCCTTTTGTCATCACTACCCCCTTTGAGGATAAGCCAACAATCGCGCAAAATTTCGCCAGCCAAATTGATATAGCTCCCACCATACTAAATCTACTAGACAAAGGGGACTATAAAAAAATGCCCTCCTTCATGGGCAACAGTATTTTTTCCGACAACCACCCCGATAGCGCCTTATCAAAATGCCTTGGGGATATCACCTACATTGACAGCAAAATTGTTCTGCTGGGAAATGCCCGAACCGGGCTTTATAATAAATTCTATTCCAAAGAAAGACTGCCCCAGAGCGCAGTGGAAAAATATATTGATGACTTAAAAAGTTTGGTGAAAGTAAGCGATGAAATAATTTATACTGACACTATTTGCGAAGAAAAAACTGCGACGGAATAACTTTTTATCTGACATAATTAAAAATACGGCAAGAAATGCCGTATTTTTTAATAGCTTGGTATTTTTAACCCCGCCCGAATCCTCATCTGACCAAAAGTTTAACTCTTTCAATAAAACCGTCATCCACGTTCTGATATTTTAGAAAATCAGAAACAATTTCGGCGCCATGCTCTTCAATTTTTCCGTATTATTTTATTGTCAGAGAAATTACATCCAAAAGCTCTTTTTTCTTTTTGCTGTTATCTGCAAAAATACCCCTAAAATCATGTGTCGTCATTTCAACTTTATTTTTTTTAACCCCTCTCATTTCTTTACACAAATGTCTCGCAGACATAATAATGGCCAGCCCCTTAGGCTTTAACTTATTTTCTAATTCATCTAAAATTTCCATCGTCAGTCTTTCTTGTACTTGTAGCTTTGAGGCATAATAATCAACTATTCTAGATATTTTACTCAATCCGATAATTTTTTTGTCAGGGACGTATGCAAAATAGTATTCACCAAAAAAAGGCATCATATGATGCTCGCAAAAACTATAGAAATACCCCTTATCAATAATTATCTGGTCATTGCTTGATTGTTCGTTATCAAAAACTGTAATTTTTGGCTTTTTACCCTTATCGTATCCATAAAAAAATTCTGTATACATTTGCGATACTCTATCGGGAGTTTCTTTTAGTCCATCTCGATTTGGATTTTCACCAATTTTGACGAGTAGGGATTTAATTATTTTTTGCATATCAGCGTGTTGTTATTCAAAATAAGTGATTGAGGCGTTGTCTGCCTCCCAGACAGTGACGATAATTTCTATTTTTTTATTTTTTAGCAAAAAATCGACCAGCTTATCGTAAATATATTTTGCAATCAATTCAGCCGTTGGTTCAAAATCTAAAACTTCATTCAAATTTTTATGATCCAGTTCATCTATTATTTCTTTAATTTTTTTAAAATCAATAACCATGTTATTGATTAATTTTTCCGTCTTTATTTCAACCAAAACCTTCCAATTATGTCCATGAATAGAGGCGTTACACTTTTCATCATAGGCATTAGTTAGTTGGTGGGCAGCGCTGAAGCCTGTTTTTAATTTTAGAATATACATAAAATGAAATTACTAATAAATCGTTTTTTACTGCCTCTTCGTAGGCAGAAAAAACACCTTATTATCCTAAAAGCAAATTAAAAAAAGAAAAAAACACAAAATTATTGCGCCTACCGTTCGCGTGTATGCAATGTTGTATTAGCAATATGGGTGGAGCGTAACCGCGTTATCGGAAATAATGAAAAATTTATTATTCTTTTGAAATGTCGGCGTGATAAATGCCCCACACAAGTCCATCAGAATTAGTAACTTCGGTGATATTTTCAAATCCTAAACGCCCCACAAAATTTATACTTGCTTCATTGCGAATCGGGCCATGTAGAATAGCTACATACATATTGCGCATACTTCTATCCTTCATTTTTGCAAAAACCTTTTCCATTAGTATTGTTCCTGCTTCTCTAGTACGATTTTCCGCGGAAATACCAATCTGGTCTCCGTATAAAAAATTATCTTCAGGTTCTGTATTTTTTGTTAAATAGCTGATAATGCCATCTTCGTGACCTATTTCACCTTCACTAATCAGATTTTGCAAAAATGAACGATCATAACACATCAAAAAACCTTTTACTCTGCCTTCTTCTGAAAAAGTAATGAAAAAATCATTTCCATTTGCCCTTTGCTCATACCGTTTTTTATCCAGCGGATATACAAGAAATCCTTTTTTTGTAGTTTTTTGATCTGCAGTCCTTGGGTCAATGCACGCTTCTTGGGCTATTGCTAAAACTCGCTCGATATGTGGCGAGGCATTTCCTACTTCAATAGTTTTGCCTAATTTTTCGCGATTAAATTTTATGGAGCTTTCAGTAATCATAATAAATTTTTCATTATTTCCGATAACTCGTTATTATACGGAATCTGTATACTAAAATTGGGGTGATATGCAAAATTTTCTATACTCTTAATAAAATTTATTTTATTTCAACCTCTCCTTAAACAATTTTACCCAAGGTATCAAAGATGGATCAACGTCGTAAAGCATCGCCAAATAAAAACTCAAATAGCTTCCAAAAACCAAAATTTCAAAAGACTGAGCGAGCTTCGTTTCCGATTTAGGTAAATATTCAATAAAATCTATTCTATTTCCTCTTAATACTTCTTTTAGCACTTCGTATCTTTTTTGATTCCGCGGATGATACAATTTTGAATTAATTAAAACAAACTTTAGATTCTTACGATTTGTCATGGGATTTTTTAATCCTTCCATCAAGTGATGATTCAGCTCCGGAGAAATAAAATAATTGGCAAAGCATTTTGCGTTTTCGTTGATTTGATTAGCAATGGCATGCGCATTTCCGGCTAAAAATTCCGATCCTACCAAGATAGGTAATCTCTTTTTTAGTTTTTCGGCAAAATCTTTGGCAAGATTAGTGCTAGACTCAACTCCAAATTCTTCACTAAAAGCCCTTATTACTTCAACAACTTCTTTTACCTCCGAATCGGATATTTTGAGAAGGCCGCAACCTTGCAGCAACCCCATTTGACCAACGATTGAATATCCCAAACCCATTCTCGGTTCATTTGAAGGATTATTTTTTGGTTCAAAAACATAAGCCGGATATTTTTTTTCTTTCAAAAATACTCCCAATTTTCCTCCGGTAGCAATGCCGATAATTTTCGCCTTTCTTTTTGCTCCCTCAATCCCCACCGTCAAAGTTTCTTCCGTACTGCCGGAATAACTGGACAAAATGAGTAGTGTTTTTGGTCCGACGTAGCGAGGCAAGGAATAGTCTCTGACTACATGGATGGGAAATTTGAGACGATCGGCAAAAACCGCGTTGATTATGTCGGCGCCGAGAGCGGATCCACCCATTCCCGCGACAATAATATTTTGGACTTGTTTGTAGCTTGCCGGAATTTTAATCTTTTTTACTTCCCCCCAAGCCTGGTCGCATTGTTTTCCCAGGAATTCAATGGACCCCAGGACGTTATTTTTGTCTAATCTTTTGATTTGCTCTTTGTTGTTTAGGTTTTTCATAATTTAGTTATTAAGATTATAAGTGAAAATAGGTAATTTGATACTGCGCTTATTGGTTTTATGATACCACCTTCCCCTATTTTAACAAGCTCTTTTTTCTCAAAAACTTATGATACCCGACCGCAAATCTGTGTGCCTCATCGCGGACTTTTAGCAATAAATTTTTATTATTCGCAATAAAATCAGCCAACTTGATGTTTTTTTCATCATAGACAAAGCGATCCTGCTTGCGATCATATCCCTTTGCCACTCCAACAAGCGGGATGTTCAATTTATATTGCTTTAAAATTTCTTCTGCCACATTCACTTGCCCCTTGCCACCATCAATCAGGATCAAATCCGGCGCCGGCCAATTGTAAGAATCGCGAACGGCTCTTTCGAGTCTTCGCGACAAAACTTCCCTAAGCATTGCCGTATCGTTTGGTCCGACGACTGTCTTTATTCTAAATTTTCTATATTCATTTTTATCCGGCTCTCCGTTTAGAAAAACAACCATACTCCCCGTCGCCGAGGTTCCGCTGATATTTGAAATATCATACCCCTCAATGCGATAAAAAATATTTTTTGCACCGGCTCGCCCGTAATCAATATTTTTTTCTTCTTCTTTTCTAAGCATAGCGACATCGCGAATATGGTTTAGAGCAAAAATTTGGTTTCTTATTTTTCCCGCTGTTTCAAAATCTTGCTTCTTGCTGGCTATGGTCATTTCTTTACTCAATTTTTTAATAATTTTTTCCTTTTTCCCTGCAAAAAATAATTTTAAGTTATTAATATTTTTTGTGTACTCTTTTTGGCTGATTAAATTGGCGCAAGGGGCTCCACAATGGCCGAGTTGATATTGCAAGCACGGTCTTTTGGGAAAAACCAAACAATCGCGGAAAGGAAAAATTTTCCTTAAAATATCAAGCGCGGTTCTAAGCGCTCCGGCGCTCGTATATGGACCAAATAACTTTCCGATTTTATATTTTTGATTATCACTTTTCACTTTTAACTTCTCATTTTTCACTTCCTCTACCTCGTGACCGCGTAACATTATTACGCGAGAAAAAACTTCTTTAGAAAAACCAAGGTAAAGAAATGACTTATCGTCCTTTTCCCGGATATTATATTTCGGCAGATATTTTTTAATTAAGTTCGCCTCCAAAACCAAAGCTTCAATCACTGTCGGAGTCATTTGGTAATCAATGTCACTAATCTCGCTGACCATTTTTTCTATTCTAATATCATGCGGACGATTAAAATAACTGGCCACGCGATTTTTGAGCGAACCGGCTTTTCCAACATAAATAATCTCCCCATTTTTATTTTTCATTAAATAAACGCCGGGGGTTTTAGGGAAAGATTTAATTTTGTTTTTGATATTTAATGACATGATTTAAAATATTGAAGAACCCTCCTAAGCCGTCATCCTGAGCGAAGTGAAGGATCTCGGGCGAATGCCCGCAATATATTCTTTTCTAGCCCGCATGCGCGGGAGATTCTTCGCTCCGCTCATAATGACCAGCTTAGGGCAGATTAATCATTAATTTTTATTTGGGCTAGGATTTCGAATTTAGAGTTTTCTTCAAATACTGCCCCGTATATGACTTCCCAATCCTTGCCACTTCTTCCGGCGTGCCGGCGGTAATCAGCTCGCCTCCGGCATTGCCTCCGTCGGGCCCCAAATCAATAATCCAATCGGCAGTTTTAATAAAATCCAAATTATGTTCAATTACAATCACCGTG
Source organism: Candidatus Falkowbacteria bacterium RIFOXYA2_FULL_38_12 (assembly GCA_001778095.1). GTDB lineage: Bacteria > Patescibacteriota > Patescibacteriia > XYB2-FULL-38-15 > XYB2-FULL-38-15 > XYB2-FULL-38-15. The sequence goes on along the minus strand of MFGA01000006.1, from coordinate 45,353 downwards.
TTTCCTAAATTAACAAGGCGATGCAAAACTTCCAAAAGTTTTTCCACATCGGCATAATGAAGCCCGACCGTGGGTTCATCCAAAATATAAATCGTCCGGCCGGTTGATCTTTTAGCGAGCTCCGCACCCAGTTTTATTCTCTGCGCTTCCCCACCGGAAAGAGTTGTCGCCGCTTGTCCTAAAGTCAGATATTGCAAACCAACTTCGCGCAATATTTTCATTCTGTCTTTTATCAAAGGAATATTCTTAAAAAATTCCTCGGCGTCCTCAATCGTCATTTTTAGAATATCATGGATATTTTTTTCTTTATAGGTAATCGCTAAAGTTTCGCGATCAAATCTTGTCCCCTTGCAAACATCACAGGGCACATAAACCGCCGGCAAAAAATGCATTTCCACTTTTATTAATCCCGCTCCTTCGCAATTTTCACACCTGCCACCAGGAACATTAAAACTAAATCTGCCCACTTTATAACCGCGAGTTCGCGCTTCCGGAGTAGAGGCAAAGAGCTCACGAATCATTGTCCATGATCCGGTATAAGTTGCCGGGTTAGATCGTGGTGTTCTTCCAATCGGCGACTGATCAATCTCAATAATTTTATCCAAATATTCCATCCCCTCAATTCTTGAATGCTTACCTACCTGATAGCTTGTGTGATTCAACTTATTGGATAAACCTTTCAATAAAATATCATTTACCAAAGTACTTTTTCCCGATCCCGAAACCCCGGTCACGCAGACAAATCTCTTCAAGGGAATCCTAACATCAATATTTTTTAAATTATTTTCGTTCGCGCCGACTATTTTTAATTGTCCCGAAGAAAAATATTTGCTTTCTCCGTCTACTTTTCTTCTTTTCTCCGGAATTTTAATAAATTTATCTCCCCGAAGATAGGCCGCGGTTAAAGATTTTTTATCTTCCAAGACATCCGGCATTGGCCCGGCAGCCACAATCTCCCCGCCGTGCTTTCCCGCGCCCGGGCCAATATCAACCAGATAGTCTGACGTCCAAATCGTTTCCGGATCATGCTCCACGACAATGACCGTGTTCCCAATGTCCCTGATATTTCTCAAGGTCGCTAATAATTTTTCATTGTCTTTGGGATGAAGTCCGATTGTCGGCTCATCCAAAATATAAAGAGCTCCGACCAGTTTTGAGCCAACCTGCGAGGCGAGACGAATCCTTTGCGCTTCCCCACCCGAGAGAGTCCCGGCGGTTCTATTTAAAGTTAAATAGCCCAAACCGACGTCCAACATAAACCCCAGACGGTTCAGTATTTCTGCGAAAATTGCTTTTCCGATCTCTAAATCATTCTCGCTTAGGATAATTCTTGGTTTTAATTTTTCCTTGTCCGCCGAAACTTTAATAGGGGCAGACGTTTTAAGATCTTTGCCCATCAGCTCTGAAAAAAAATTATGCGCATTTTCAATCGACATTCCCGTCACTTCCACAATATTTTTCCCGGCCACCAAAACGTGCAAACTTTCTTTCCTTAATCTATTCCCCTCGCAATCCGGACAAACTTCTTCAGAAAATAAAAATTTTGTGCCAAGACCATGACAAGCTTCGCAAGCGCCATAAGGACTATTAAAAGAAAACAGACGTGGCTCAATTTCCGGAAAAGAAAAATTGTCTTCCGGACAGGAAAATTTTGAAGACATCACTATTTCTTCGCCATTATCCAAAATCATAGAAACAATATCCCCGCCATATTTCAAAGCCGTTTCAATCGCCTCGGCCAATCTCGCTCTTAAGCCTTTATTATTTTCTATTGGCCAACCCAAAGTCACTTTATCAACCACCAGATCAATATTGTGTTGCTTGTATCTCGGCAAAATTATTTTATTTCTCAATTCTTTGAATTTTCCATTAACCCGAACTTCGGCAAATCCATCATTATATAAATCATAAAGCAATTGGTAATATTCCCCTTTTCGTCCCTTCACCACCGGTGCCATAACCAAAACAATGTCATTCTGAGCGAGCGAAGAATCTCCCGCGAATGCGGGCTTTAATTTATTATTTTTTGCCTGATGATTTTCGGCAACTTTCTTCAATACCCTATCCACCATTTCCTCCACCGTCATTTTTCTTATCTCTTTTCCGCAAACCGGACAATGAGGCTTGCCGATCCTCGCAAACAAAACTCTAAGATAATCATAAATTTCGGTAATCGTAGCCACAGTTGACCGAGGATTCGCGCTATGTGCTTTTTGGTCAATAGAAATCGCCGGAGAAAGCCCTTCAATTTCATCAACATCTGGTTTATTCATCTGCCCTAAAAATTGCCGAGCGTAGGCAGACAAAGATTCAACATATCTTCTCTGCCCTTCGGCAAAAATAGTATCAAAAGCCAAGCTTGATTTTCCCGAACCGGATAATCCCGTAAAAACCGTCATCTTGTTTCTCGGTATTTCAAGATTGATATTTTTCAAATTGTGTTCCCGCGCTCCGTGGATGATTATTTTGTCTTGCATATTTTTGAAATTTTTAATTTTTAATTTTATAAATAATTTTCTAATGTTTTAATGTCTTAAACTTGAACGGACTGACACGCTTTAGTGTGTTATCAAACTTATTACCCATAACATAACAGCCTAAAGGCTATCACTCCGGATAATTCAAGTTTAAAAATTCAAAAATTGAACTTATCCCCACCTTTTCCACAAATACAAATTCTTGACAGCTTTTTAATATATATATATATCCTGAAATTGTACTCTCAACCAGCCCGACCGCGGTAGAAACCCCGGCGGGCAGAAAAAAGGTGACATGATGGTTCAGGAAAAGAAGGGCGTTCGTGCCCACCGAAAGAGGTCAAGCTGACCTCTGCGAGACACCCTTCGGGGTACGGAAGCCTCACCGGGCACAAGCCTGACGCACGCTTGCGTCGAAAGATCATCAAAAAACGATCAGCTTGTATCCGGTGAGGCAATTTTTATCATCAACTATTCTTTTTAACGCCACAAGGCGTTTTTTTGTTTTTTAGCTTGACAACTTTTTAATATATATATATCCTGAAAATATGCGTAGGAAAAGGGGGTACTCAGCCACCCCCAACGGTAGGCTGAATCAGAAGAAGGCCACGAATGACCAAGCAGATCGCCCCGGTCACGTGGTGCAAGCTGGCTGACGCCTGATCAACCCCCTCCCTCCGGGAGGGAAAAGGAATGGAGGCGCCCGATGAGGGAACGCCGGAACTGGCCCCCCTTATTTAAAAAAAGGGCAAAAAACTGCCGTGGGGTCTACCCGGAAAGGTATGAAAGGGGGAACCTCTAGGTTCAGAGGGGTCCGTCCCCACCACGGCAAACCGAACCCCCTAACGGGAAAAGAAAGGAGGAAAGGCATCCCCACACTAAGCTGACCCACAGGGGCCAGCGGGGCAATGCCTCCAAAATGGTGACTACACGATATCCCACTGAGTATAACTCGATGCAGCGCAAAACGGTCCGCAAAACCGGCATCGAACACTTATACTCGGTGGGATTTTTTTATTTTAAAGAACTTGCCGGGAGTTCTCCCCTCTTAAGGTAAGAGGGGATTAAGGGGAGTTATGAGTAATGAACCAACGCTCATAACCCCTCCTATCCTTGCACCGCCGCTATAGCTTTAGCGACACGCGGCCCCTTATCTTAAGGGGAGGGGCTTGCTAATAGGCTTATCTGATCTTTTGTACTTTCGTAGAATGTCTCAACTCCCTAATCTCATCCCTCAACAACGCCGCCAACTCAAACTGCAAATTTTGTGCCGCTTCCTTCATTTCCTTTTCTTTTTCTTTAATAATCTCCTCAATATTTTTACCTTTCTCCCCCGCTATGTCTAGCTCCAACAAACTTTTCACTTTTAACTCTACACTTTTCACTTTCATAATATCTTTAATCGCTTTTTTGATTGTCTTCGGCGTAATATTGTGCTTTTTATTATATTCCGCTTGTATTTTTCTTCTTCGCTCTGTTTCTTTTATTGCTCGCTCCATTGATCCGGTCATATTGTCGGCATAGAGAACGACTTGCCCCAAAACATTTCTCGCCGCGCGACCGATTGTCTGAATCAAAGATGTCTCACTGCGTAAAAATCCTTCCTTGTCGGCATCCAAAATCGCAACGAGCGTCACTTCCGGCAAATCCAAACCTTCGCGGAGCAAATTAACCCCAATCAAAATATCAAAAACTCCCCGCCTGAATTCTGTTAAAATTTTTATTCTGTCCAAAGTCTTTACCTCGCTGTGAATATAACGGACTTTAAACTTTTTCTCTTCCAAATAATCCGATAAATCCTCGGCCATTTTTTTTGTAAGAGTTGTCACTAAAATTCTTTCTTTCTTTTTTACTCTCTCAATAATTCTTTCCATCAAATCTTCCACTTGGGATTTATTCCCCATATCACCGCCAACTTTTAACTTTTCATTTTTCATTTTTAACTTCTCTGTGATCGGTCTAACGATAATTTCCGGATCAAGCAGTCCTGTCGGCCTGATTATTTGCTCAACAACTTGTTTACTCTTCCCCAATTCATACTCGCTGGGAGTCGCCGAAGTGTAAATTGTCTGGGGCGTCCGCGCTTCAAATTCATTGAATTTCAACGGGCGATTATCAGCCGCCGAGGGCAAACGAAATCCAAAATCAATCAAAGATTTTTTTCGGGAAGCGTCTCCTCCGTACATTCCGGAAATCTGCGGGACAGTAACGTGCGATTCATCTATAAACATCAACCAATCCTTTTTGTTATTTCCCCTCCCTTGACGGGAGGAGTTAGGGGAGGGTGAAAAATAATCCAACAATGTATCCGGCGGATCTCCTGCCTGGCGCCCCGACAAATGCCTGGAATAATTTTCAATGCTGTGGCAATACCCAACCTCGCGCATCATTTCCAAATCATAGTTTGTCCGACGCTCCAACCTTTCCGCCTCAAGCAACTTTCCCGTTTTATTAAAATATTCCAACCTCTCTTTTAATTCTTTTTCTATATTTTGAAATGCCCTGATTCTATCCGGTCCCAAAATAACAAAATGTTTTGCCGGATAAATCCAAATTTCTCTTTCTTCCTTTTTTATTTTTCTCGTCACCGGATCAAGCTCTATAATATTTTTAATTTTTTCGTTATCAAAAACTATTCTGTAAATAGTTTCTTCGTTAACCGGCATTATTTCCAAAATCTCTCCCCGCAAACGAAATTCCCCACGTTTGGGATTAACATTCGTCCGATTAAATTGCATTGTTATCAGTTGATTCAAAAAAATATCTCTCCTAATCGCCTCCCCTTCTTTAAGATGCAAAACTATTTTTTCATAAGTTTCCGGCGCGCCCAAACCATAGATGCAAGAAACCGACGCGACAATAATCACATCGCGCCGAGTAAGGAGCGACTGCGTTGCCGCGTGGCGCAAACGATCAATCTCATCATTTATCATCGCCTCTTTTTCAATATAAGTATCCGTCCTCGGCAAATACGCTTCCGGTTGATAATAATCGTAATAAGAAACAAAATAATGAACCGCGTTCTCGGGAAAAAATTCGCGAAACTCGTTACAAAGTTGGGCCGCCAAGGTTTTATTGTGAGCAATAACCAAAGCCGGCTTTGCGTATTTGGCAATAACATTAGCCATGGTAAAAGTTTTACCAGACCCGGTCACGCCCAAAAGAGTTTGATGATCATATCCTTTATTAAGACCATCCAATAATTGCTCAATTGCCTTTGGTTGGTCTCCGGCGGGTTTAAATTTTGATTTTATTTTGAATTTATTTTTCATATATAATAACATGTCATTGCGAGCGAAACGAAGTGTAGCGAAGCAATCCCCTGCTTTTCGTTACCCTTATCTTTATTGTCATTCCCGCGCAGGCGGGAATCTACTTTTTACAAAGAGTGGATCCCCGCCTGCGCGGGGATGACAGCTGGGGGAGAATTGCCACGCCCCGACTAAAAAGTCGGGGCTCGCAATGACAAACAAAAAAAATGCCAAAAATCCCCAAAAGATGATCCTTCTAGGGGTAAAGTAAAAATATTCTTATTCAGTTTTATAATCCAATATTATCTAAAATTAAACAGTTGGTCAAATATATTCCGTTGACTAGATGGCATAATTTAGTGTATAAATAAAACACTCATCTCAAAGGAGGCGATACGCGATGAGGAAAATTATTGGGGGGCCGAAAAATATTTATCGGTTCTTTATCCCCCGTAACGGGGGACTGATTTTTTTAATGCTCGAAGGGGGGCAATGCACTTTTGTCCTCCTTAATATTTCTCGACTAAAAAATGAGAACACTGTATTTTTTAGGGGGAAAATGCCTGGAGGGGAATATGTCCACGGGCACTTCGACTGTGCCCTGCAAAAAGGAGAGATGAAGGAGGGCTATTGGGGAGCAAAAAAACCCTCCTAAAGAACCTCCTCAAAACAAACCCCGCCCAGCAAACGTACTGGGCGGGTCAATTTTTTATTTTTAATATTTCTTTACTCCGTCGATCTCTCCACGTACTCGCCCGTTTCGGTATTTATCACAATTGATTCCCCTTCTTTAATAAAAAGTGGCGCGCGAATTTTTAATCCGCCCTCCAAGGTTACTTCTTTGGTCACTCTACCCGAGGCAGTATCTCCACGGACGCCCGGGTCCGCTTCAACAACCTTGAAAGTAACTTTTTTGGGAAATTCGCTGTTAATCGGCACTCCGTCAGAAAATAATAAAATTATGTCGGAGCCTTCTTTCAAAAATCTTTCAAACCCGGAGAGAATCTCTTTCCCTACCTCAAATTGCTCGTATGTCCCGTTGTCCATAAAAGAATAAACATCTCCTGCTGAATATAAAAATTGCACTCTTCTTTTTTCAAGGTCAACCACATCTATTTTTTCTCCGACTTTGAAAGTATTTTCCAAAACTTTTCCGCTTTTGATATTTTTCAATTTCGTGCGGACAAAAGCCGATCCCTTTCCGGGCATAATGTGCTCAAATTCCGTGACAATGTGAGGATCATTCTTATAAAGAATAACCACTCCTCTTTTTATGTCTTGTGTTGATGACATAGTAGATTTTAGATTAAAGATTTAAGTTTTTCCCCTCCCTTGATGGGAGGGGTTAGGGGAGGGTGATTTTATTTACCACCCCCTCCTAGCCTCCCCCATCAAGGGGGAGGAATAATATTTTTATAGATTGAATATCTGTCTCGCCGGAAAAAACAAAACATCTTCTATATTTTTTGTATCCAGAAAAAGCATTACAATCCGATCCACTCCAACCGCGATTCCCCCGGCCGGAGGAAATCCGCTTCTTAGGGCATCAATAAAATCTTCATCAATCTCATAAATATCTTTGCCCATTTTTTTTCTTGATTCTTTGTCTTTTTGAAGTCTCTCTCTTTGCTCATCCGGATCAATCAATTCGGTAAAAGCGTTTCCTAATTCCATCCCGCCGGCGTAAACTTCAAATCTTTCGGCGTAACGCGGATCGTCTGCCTTCACCTTGGAAAGCGCGGCCATCTGGCGAGGCCAATCCATTAAAATTGTTGGCTTATTTTTTCCCAAATGCGGTTCAATCTCGCTTAAAAATATTTTAAAGAAAATATCATCAAAACTATCATTGGGATAGACTTCGTATCCTTTCTCTTTGACAACCCTCTCTATGCTTTCTCTATCCAGAACTTCATCCAAATTCATTTTAGCATATTTTTGGAAGGCCTCCCTCATTGTCAATCTTTCCCACGGAGGAGCTAGATCAATTTCGCTTCCTTGATATTTGATTTTTAGGTCTGTTACTCCCCGCGCGACATGAGCCATAAGCCCCTCAAAATCGTTCATAATATCTTTGTAGTCTGCGTGCGTCCTATACCACTCTAAAATGGTAAATTCCGGGTTATGCAATGAATCAATCGCTTCTCCGGCTCGAAAACTTTTACAAATCTGAAAAATTTTTGAAAAACCTCCGGCTAGAATTTTTTTCATCGCATATTCCGGCGAAGTGATAAGGCTGGCCGGAATATTTTTTTCCTCCAATAAATTTAGACTGACTTTCATTGGGTCAAGATACGGCTCCATGCCGGGAAAAGCGACCATGCTCGGAGTTTCCACTTCCAAAAAACCCTCTTTATAAAAAAAATCGCGAATTAACGCTATTATTTTTGCCCTCAAGACAAAATTATTTTTAAAACTGTCGTTCTCTTTTAAACGCTTCCAGTTGGCAAGCATATCTTTTTCACTGTCATTCCCGCCTATGCAGGAATGACAAGATTTATCTGGAAGTAAAGGACATGATCCCCATTGCTCGCGCTCTCTTTATGGCATTGGCCATCTTTCTTTGATGTTTTGTGCAAGAGCCACTTCTTTTCCTCGGCATTATTTTTCCGTAAGAAGAAATGAATTTACCCAAAAGAGCCGCGTCTTTATAATCAATCTCCACGTTATTATTCAAACAAAAAAAACATGTTTTCTTTTGCTGGGTCGTTTCTCGGTTAGTTCTTTGCATAATTAAATTAACTTTTGGTTTTTAGATATTATTTCTAAAATGGAATATTTTCAACTTTGATTTCTTCCTCTTCCTCCGGCAATGATTCTTCAACCGGCTGGGAAGACGGCGAATTCTGACGTGAAGGTTGGCTGTAAGAAGTTCCGCCGGTAGCATTGCCCGTCGCGCCTCCCGCCTTATCCAACATAATCATATTTTCCGTAATAATTTCCGTTCTATACTTTTTTACTCCATCTTGCCCTTGCCAATCTCTTGTTTGCAACCTGCCTTCAACATAAACTTTCTTTCCTTTGTTTAAATATTGCCCGCAAATTTCCGCCAATTTACCCCAAGCGACAATGTTGTGATATTCAACCGCTTCTTGTTTTTGTCCCTCGGCGTTTTTCCAAACACGGCTGGTCGCGATACTGAAAGATGCCACGCTTTGCCCCGAAGGAGTTGTTCTCACTTCCGGATCCCGAGTCAAATTACCAATAATCATTGCTTTATTTAAGTTCATAAAGTCAAATGTTAAAAGTTAACTGTCTTTATATAATATCTCCTGATAAAATTTCTCCCAATTTTTTATCCAATTCTTCCAAGCTGACTTTTGGCTGTTTGGTCGGAGCTTCCTTCTTTTCTTCCGCTTCAACCCTTATCTCTTCAACGAGAGGAGTGCTAGAGGCTTCCGCTTCTTGTTTCTCTTTTTCAATCAATCTTTGTTCCATTTTTTCTTTACGTAATTTTTCTTTATCTATTTCCGCTTGTGTTTTTACTTTTTTGTTGGCCAATTGATGGCGCAATACTTCCGGAGTCAATTTTAAAATACTATCCAAGTCTTTTATTTTCAACGGGTCGGCATTAAATTCTAAAACAAGACTAACGGCGTTCTGGGTGCCTTTTATAGGATAGGCCAATTTAATATTGCCTAAATTTTTAGTTAAAGTTACTTCTCCTTCGTATTTTTTGACTAAGTCGGTTATTTTTCCCTCTACTCCGGCGAGCTCCCCTTCAGTATATCGCGCTGGAATAATACATAACAGCTCGTAATGTTTCATAATTAAATTTTTACAACAAAATTAAAATTTCAAAAGTTAAAATTGCCCTTTGAACCTTTTTTTACTCTAACATAAGGGGAAAAATATGGCAAGAGCGCGGGTAGAGCACCAATAGAGGCGAAACCTCTATGGCGATAGAGGTTTTGCCTCTACTAAATCGTCTCTAACAAAAAATAACCCTAGCAAGGGTTATTTCTCTTCTAATAAACACCAATCAAGACTGATATACATTAGAAGGTGGTTTGTGTACAGCCAAACCTTCCTCCGCCCCCCTCTTTTTGGGGCAGAATATTTTACCTTCCCTGTACGGAAGGTTTTTGTTGTTATTCCTTCTCCACCCTCTCCGCCTGTTTCAGTCTCCATTGATCAGCCGCCGCCCCCTCGAGAATGAGACATCTGTCGTCTTCTTCAAGCTCAATATCGGGGTCGGGGCGAGGAGTGCCCCTCGAGCGGATAATGGGTGGAGGTACCTCCCCCTCCCCATATCTCACCCCGGCAAAAAATGCCTCCAACGCAATTCTTTCCAGATCCCCCGCGCTGGAATAGAACACCTCAATTTCCCCATCTTTTTCCTCCCCCAAGTCTCTCACTACGCGGACACTCCCGTTACTTTCATCGTTACTTTCTTTTAGTAATATAACAACAATGGGCATTTCTGCCCTCCTTTCCTCCGACATCCAAAAGTCGGAGATAAGTCCATTAAGGCATATATATATCTTTGTCAATGGAGTTTGACATTTGCAAGATTGAAGTTAAGTATGCACCACTCGCCCCAAATACAGCCCATTGACCCCGCCCAAAGTACAGGTTCGTCAATTACTCGGTAAACAAATCATCTTTTTAGGTTATTGCTCCGCCCGCTTCGCCATAGCTTTAGCGAGGCGAGCCGAAAAAGTTGATCAACCTAAACTTTGGGTAGGGTTGACAAAAACCCCAAAATATGGTATATTGAATAATCCCGAATATAAGGGATTTTGTTTTAAATTAAAGTAAAAACAAAGGAGGAGAACAAAGAAAAAACAATATGAACTTTAAAAACAAGCTTTCTTCGGTAGCCCATTTTGCCGTAATTTTCGCGATAATGGCTGACCTAGTTCTACCCAAGACAACTTCCGCGGAGACTTCTTTTATCCCGCCAAATGATCTTTTACAAGTTAATCCCTTAGCTATTGAAAAACCCTTTGTTGCCGGCACTTTACCCAAAGCTGAAAATATTACCGGCCGAAGGACAATTACTGTTGTCGTGACAGCCTATTCCAGCACACCGGACCAAACTGACGATACTCCTTTTATCACCGCTTCCGGGTCAACGGTGCACCCCGGCACTCTTGCCGCGAACTTCCTCCGCTTTGGAACAAAAGTCCGTTTTCCCGATTACGACAAAGATAAAATCTATATCGTGGAAGACCGGATGAACCAAAGATATACGAAGAGGGCTGATATTTGGATGGAAACAAGAGGCGAGGCCAAACAATTTGGAGTCAGAACACTAAAAATGGAAATATTCTAAAAAAGAGATTTAAAAAAGGTTGCGAAAAGCAACCTTTTTTGGTACATAGTTTTGACGAGCTAGTCGTAAGGATATATACTGCAAATATGGGGGTAAAATACAAAGTTAATGAAAAATTTTTTGAAAAATGGTCGTACGAGATGGCTTATATTTTAGGATTTATTTTTGCTGATGGCAGTCTAGAGGATGCTTCTTACCTACGAGGTCTATATTTAAGAATTCATAACACCGATTATAAAATTATTAGTAAAATTAAAAACGCGTTAGGTTCAGAGCATAAAATAGTTCGTCTCCCCGCCCTCAACAATAATAGAAAGACTCGTTTTATACTAAGAATTGGAAGCCATAAAATTTTTAACGATTTAAGTAAATTTAAGCTACATCCAAACAAATCACTTGATCTGGAAATGCCGGCTATTCCTAAAAAATATTTTGGAAGTTTTTTGAGAGGATACTTTGACGGAGATGGATGTGTCCACATCGAAAAATCCAGAGGAACATTGAGAGTTATTTTTACTTCCGGATGCAAAAATTTTTTGGACAAACTTTCTGCCTTAATTAGCGAAAACATCAAAATTAATTTACACAGGACATTAAACAGTCGGAGAAGTTATCAACTGAGATACTCTCAACAAGACGGATTAAAAATCCTAAGCTATCTTTACAAGAATATAAAAAATAAGCTATATTTAATCAAGAAATATAGAATTTACCAAAATTTTATAAAATAATTAATGGCCACGTGGTGAAGCAGCTAACACTGCGGTCTGCAAAACCGCTATTCGCGGGTGCAATTCCCGCCGTGGCCTTTTTTATGAAAAAATTCATCGTCATTGATGGCAATGCTATTTTGCATCGCGCTTGGCACGCCCTCCCCCCTCTTACTTCCAAAAAAGACGGTCAGCCGGTCAACGCAGCGTATGGTTTTACCCTGATTTTAATGAAAGCCATAAAAGATTTAAAGCCAGTCTATGGCGCGGTTACTTTTGACCGAAAAGAAAAAACTTTTCGCCACGAAGAATATAAAGAATATAAAGCTCAAAGGCCAAAACAACCGGACGAACTTTACTCCCAAATACCCATCATCAAAGATATTGTAAAATCATTTAACATTCCCATCTACGAATTAAGCCGATATGAGGCTGATGACGTAATCGCGACAATTTGCGCTGATAAAAAAGTAAATATTCCGGAAATAGAAACTGTTGTTATTACCGGAGATATGGATGTCCTGCAATTGGTTGATGGCAACACAAAAGTTTGCGCCTTACAAAGAGGCATTACCGACACTGTTCTTTATGATGAAGAAAAAGTAAAAGAAAGATACGGTTTTGCCCCAAAACAATTAATTGACTACAAGGCACTGCGGGGAGATCCTTCGGACAATATTCCCGGCGCGCGTGGCATTGGTGAAGTCGGTGCAATTGAACTTATCAAAGAATTTTATTCCATTGAAAAATTGTACTCGGCAATTGAGTCAAATGATCCAAAAATAGAAAAAATAAAAAAACGGACTTTGGAGATTTTAAAAAATGAAAAGGATAATGTCCTCTTGGGAAAAAGACTAGTCACTCTTGTCTTGGACGCGCCTTTTGAATTTAGTTTAGAGGATTGTAAAATAAAAATAGACGTTGCGCCCATTATTAAAATCTTTGAGGAGCTAGGATTTAATTCTCTTGTTCCAAAAGTAAACAGTTTGGTGGCCGGCTCGCAGGGGAATTTGTTTTAACTACCCAAGCCGTCATCCTGACCCCGCCTTTTGCGGGGGAAGGATCTCTCGCGAATGCGAGCAATTCTGGGACAAGCCCAGAGATTCTTGCGCCACCGCTAAAGCTAAGGCGGCACGCGGTCGCTCCGCTCAGAATGACTTGAAAATCTAGTATGATTTCGACCCAAGACAAAAATGAATATAACGATTTTTTAAAAAAGCTCGCCAAAGAAAGAGCTTTTGTTTTTAATATTAACTCTTCTTTTTCAGACGAAAAAATCGTTGGCATCAGCTTTTGCCTTAATGGCGCTGAAACTTTTTATCTTCCGATTGATAAAAAATCCCTAGCCAAACTAAAACCTATTTTTGAAAATAGGAAAATAGAAAAATGGGGACACGATTTGAAACAAAGCATCAAACTACTTGCGCAAAATGGCATCAATGTTCAGTCAATCACTTTTGATACAGCTATCGCTTCTTATCTCTTAAACCCCGGCGCTAGAAATTATAATTTAGAAACACTCGCCTCAACAAAACTGCAAAAAGATTTTCCTTTGCCCGAAAAAAACGCCTCTTCGGAGGATCTTCTTGAGTATTCGCGCCAGTCCGCAATGATAATTTGGCAATTGAAAGAAGCGCTCTTGCCGGAACTCGAAGAAGTCAATCTCTTAAAACTTTTTAAAGAAATTGAATTACCCCTTTTACCCGTTTTGGCCGAGATTGAAAATAATGGAGTAAAAATCAACTCGGCTATTCTTAATAATGCGTCAAAAAAAGTAACAATAATTTTAGACGAACTGGCCAAAAAAATTTATAAGATGGCCGGCGAGGAATTTAATCTTGATTCACCTATTCAATTAAGAAAAATACTTTTTGAAAAATTGGGAATAAAAACTCAAGGATTAAGCAAGGGAAAAACCGGCGTCTCCACTTCTGCCGGAGACCTTCAAAAATTAAAAAAGGCTCACCCGATTGCCGGAGAGATGTTGCAATATCGCGAGCTTGCCAAACTGAACTCCACTTATCTTGAAGCATTGCCAAAATTGATTGATAAAAAAACCGGACGAATCCATGCAGACTTTAATCAAATAGTAACCTCTACCGGTCGCCTCTCTTCTTCTAATCCAAACTTGCAAAATATTCCCACCAAAGGAGAATTCGGAAAAGTAATCCGGGAAGCTTTTATCGCGCCGGCGGGAACAAAAATACTCGCGGCCGATTACGCTCATATTGAATTAAGAATTATCGCCTCTTTGGCTGATGACGAGGAAATGATCAGAGCTTTTAAAAATGGCGAAGACATTCACAGCCAAACCGCTTCCAAAATTTGGGGAATTGATTTAAAAGATGTTACGCCGGAAATAAGGAGAGCGGCCAAAACAATTAATTTCGGAGTCACTTACGGCATGGGCGCCAAAGGCCTTGCCGAGAGCGCGGAAATTTCCATCACCGAAGCTCGGGAATTTATCCAAAAATATTTTGAAGTTTACGAAGGAGTCAGCAATTTTTTGCGAGAAACAAGAGAGAAGGCCTACGATTTGGGATATGTGGAAACAATTTTCGGTCGCAAACGCTATTTGCCCGAAATTTTCTCACCCATTCCGATGGTCAAAGCCGAGGCGGAAAGAATGGCGATCAATATGCCCATCCAAGGAACCGCGGCTGATATTATAAAAATGGCCATGATTAAAATTCACCGAGATTTGCCCAAAGTCAGCCCCCGTTCTAAAATTATTCTACAGGTACACGACGAATTGGTTTTTGAAGTGCCGGAAAAAGATTTGGAAAAAGTCGCCAAGCTTGTAAAAGACACTATGGAGAAAATTATAAAACTAAAAGTCCCGATTATCGCGGAGATCAAAGTTGGAAATAGTTGGGGAGAACTAAAAAAACAGTTAAAAGTGTAAGGTGAAAAATGAAAAGTTAAAATTTAAAGTAAAAAATTATTTTAATTTTAACCGTAACTTTGCACTTTTCATTTTTCACTTTTAACTTTCTATGATTCTCTTCCTCTACGGCGAAGACACTTATCGCTCTCGCCAAAAATTAAAACAAATTGAAGAAAGATTCAAACAAACCGACAAAAGCCGGATAAATTTGTTTATCTTTGACGGGGAAAAAACTCCATTTAAAAATATTGAAAAAGAAATTGTTTCCGCCCCTTTTTTGCACGATAAAAAATTAATTGTTATTGAAAATTTTTTAAAGAAAAAAGGCGGGGCCAAAGCGCAAGAAGACCTGATAATATTTTTGAAAAAAAATAAAGTTCCGGAAAGCGCTGTCATTATCTTTTGGGAAGAAGGAATACCCGATATGCGCTCCGCTGTTTTTAAATTATTAAATAAGCCAAAGCAAGCGGAGAAATTTGAGCCCCTCCCCGAAGCAAAATTGTGCCAATGGATTTCAAAAGAAGTCTCGGAAAGAAAAATCGAAATAGAAAAACAGGCAACAGAACTTCTAGCTACCTTGGTCGGCCCGGATCTTTGGCAAATTGCCGGTGAGCTGGATAAACTTGTCGCCTTCACTGTTAAAAGAGAAAGCAAGCAAAATATTATTACCGCGGAAGATGTTAAAATTTTTGTAAAAGGAAGATTTGACGAGGATATTTTCAGCCTGACCGACGCTATTGGAAATAGAAATAAAAAACAAATCTTTAAATTACTAAATGAGCAGATATCAGCGGGGCTAAAAGAGGCTTATATTTTTTCCATGCTCGCGCGCCAGTTTAGAATTCTTTTTCAGATCAAAGAAACCGTTGAAAAAAAATATTCATTTGTCTCTCCGGGCGATTATTCCTTGAAACAAAATTTAGCGAGCGACTTGGGGCTTCATCCATTTGTTGTTCAAAAAACTCTGGCACAAATAAAAAATTACAAACTTGAGGAATTAAAAAATATCTATAAAAAATTACTGTCTATTGATATGAAGATGAAACGAACAAGTCTTTCGCCGAGATTGCTTTTGGATCTTTTTTTGGCCGAGATTTGTGTTGGATAAATTTCTACGTAATTCCGGAGTAGCAGGCTTTAGCCTGCGCCTTAGCAAAATTGACGTAACGGCCGCTGGCAAAATCCGCTTCTCCCTATTTCTTGAATAATAACAGCCTAAAGGCTGTCACTCCCACTTATTTATCAGCTTATAAACTTACTAACTTATAAACTTCACCTTTATGTCCCTCATCCAATTATTCGAAATCCTCGCCATCGCCCTAGCCAACGTGGCTGCTCAAGTTTTTTTAAAAAAAGCTGATGTACAAACTTTCGGCTGGGAAATGATAACCAACAAATTTGTCTGGGCCGGCGCCCTACTTTATGTCAGCGCCTTTTGGGTCTGGGTAAAAATAATCAATCAAATGGAAATGAGTACCGCCGTTCCTCTAATGGCGGGAATAATGTATGCCCTCACTCTTGTCGCCTCATGGTATTTTTTCAAGGAACAAATTACTGTACTAAAAATATTGGGCGTCTTCCTTATTCTTTTGGGAATATTCTTTTTGACAAAGAAGTTTTAACGAAACTTTATGGATTTTTTTAACACTGAATATCCTGAAATTAAAAATAGAATTATTATAACAAATAAACTAGCATTTGCCTTTCCGACAAACATACCAATCGTTCCCGGCCATTTGCTTATCTGCCCAAAAAGACGCGTCGCGACAATAGATGAATTAACGGGGGCAGAATTGCTTGCGTTGTTTGATTTAACACGAATACTAAAAAAATCTTTGATAAAAACTTTTAACGCTGAGGGGTTCAACTACGCCTGGAACGAAGGCGATCTTGCCGGTCAAAACATTAAGCATCTCCACTTACACATACTCCCTAGAAAAAAAGGTGATGCCGGCATAATAGATTACGAACCAAGACAATTTCTCTACCGGCCGGGTTCGCGCGCTGAATCACCCGAAAAAGAACTTCTTGAAATCACCGAATTAATCAAAAAAAATTTATAAAAAAGTCACCTCTCACGCCTCCCCGCAAAAGATGACTAGCTCCCCCCTCACCTCGGCTGAACGCTACTTCTTTTCCGGCGTCCAGTCAAAAAAATACTCTTCCATGTATTCTCCTTTGTTCCGCCGATCTTTCGGAACATAAAAATATACCACTTTTCTAAAAAATGTCAATACAAAAATCGGGCTGACGCATCAACCCGATTTTTTGTTTGAATTTTATTTTTCCAACCCCTTCAACTTTTTCATCAACCGAGACTTCTTTCTGGCGGCGGTATTTTTCTTTAAGATTCCCCTAGAGGACGCCTTGTCAATCATCCTGACTGTTTTTAAAATCTCTGCTTTTGCTTCGTCCGCCTTTTTGTCATCAACCATTCTCCGACTAATTTTGATTGATTTCTTTAATTGTTCTTTGACGCGGGAGTTTCTGGCAGTACTTTTTTTGCTTTGTCTTACTGCCTTAAAACCTGCTTTCTTGATTGGCATAAAAATTTATCCTTCCTTATTTTAAATAATTTTATAACTAAACTTAGATTCAATCTAGTAGAAACGTCATCCTGAACGCAGTGAAGGATCTCGGGCGAATGCCCGCAATATATTCTTTTCTAGCCCGCACGCGCGGGAGATTCTTCGCTCCGCTCAGAATGACATCGTCAATAAACTCATTATATACCCAAGTCCATAGGTTTTTCAAGTACCTCGGGTTCAACCGTGCTTTTTCCGCCCGTAATCTTCATAACATCCTTGTCAACTTTCTTAAATTCTTTATAGGCAAAATTGTAGGTATTAACGACTGTTCCAATACTCCCGCCCAACTTTTTTAAGTACCCCTCGTAGGCCAATAAATGCTTATTCAATTCAATCATCTTTTCCCCTATTTCTTTAGCTTTTTCCTCTATTTGAAGCGCCCGCAGACCTTGCAAAATAGTTTGCAAATAGGCCAAAAACGACGTCGGCGAGGTAATAATAACATGTTTATCATTAAAAGCGTATTCTATCAAGTCCCGCGCGTTAACTTTAGCCACTCCAACCTTATTTATTAAAAGATCGTAAAAGATCCCCTCGGACGGAATAAACATCAAGGCAAAATCCATAGTTCTTTCAGTTGGTTTAATATATTTTGAAGTTTCGTCAATGCGATTTTTAAGATCTTGCTTAAATAACTTCTCCAACCGCTCTCGCTCCAAGAGGTCGCGCTCATTAACCACTTTATTATAGTTTTCCAAAGAAAATTTTGAATCAATAGGAATAACCTTATCTTTAACAAAAATCACCGCGTCCACAATTGTTCCATCATTAAATTTATATTGCATCTCGTACGATCCGGGCGGTAAAACATTTTTTAATACATTTTCCAAATAATACTCTCCCAAAATCCCCCGTTGTTTCGGGTTCTTTAAAATATCCTCAAGATCCTGTAATTGCTCGGCGAACTTTATTACTTGTTTATTGGCTTCCCTGACCTCGGTCAATTTTTCCGTCACTCCCTGCATTACCTTATTGTGCGCCCCGAATTGTTCGGAAAAAGTTTGTTGGGTGGAATTAAGCCTTGTTTCAATGTTCTTCGTCAGTTCATTCATCTGGTTTTGGAGTAGTAGCATAGCCTGATTATCTTTTTGTTCTTCTTTAAACTCCTTAAACTTTTGGCTGACCAAATAAAAAATCGCCCCGAGACAGGCTAAAATTAAGACAAAGGCTATACCTAAAAAAAGATTCATCTTTGACGCTTTAGTTATTATTTATTACTATTATAGCAGAAACTTTGTAAATCCTAAATCCTAAGCACCAAATCCTAAACAAATCCAAAATTCAAAATCCAAATGTCCAAAACAATACGATTGTCTAAAATTTTGAATATTGGAAAATTAGAGTTTGTTTAGAGTTTAAGATTTAGGATTTAGATTTTTATTTATAACCCTGCCCTTGTAGTTCAATGGATAGAACAGCCCCGTCCTAAGGGGTAGATGTGGGTTCGATTCCTGCCAGGGGCAAATAAGAAAAATCCTGCCCGTCCCTCCATAGCTTTGGCGAAGGAGGACCAGGGGCAATATGGGCCTGTAGTAAAGTGGTATTACATCGCATTCGCATTGCGGGGGCGGGGGTTCGATTCCCCCCAGGTCCACCACGGACAAGGCGTAGGTTCATCCATGACTCAGTAAACAATAAACTTCAAAGATTATTGCTCCGCCGAGCAAGCCGATTAACCTAAGCCTTGTACGTGGTGCACCAAGGACATTATTTATAACTAATTTAAATAAAAATGCAATCAAAAACAACAAAAAACATCGCTACTGTTGTCGTAATATTAATTGTCGCAGGAAGTGGCATTTATTTTTGGCAAGCAAGAAATGCCTCCATTGAATCAGAGCTAAATTCCATACAGGAAACTTATGTTAACGGGGATTGGAATTTTTCATTAAAACTTCCTGATGGATATTTTGTAAGTGGTAACGACGATCTTTTATCCGTAATAAAACAATCTGCTCCGGGCAATGAGTCACTCCCGGAAATGGATATTCGACTTAAAAAAAGTAATTCACTTGAAGTAACGGATACTAAGTCAGAAAAAATTATAAGCAAAGAAAACGTGACAATCAACGGGATCAGTGGCGTAAAATTAATTGTTTCCTATCCAAACAATCCTACTCTCGCTAACGGCGGACAATGTCCAGTTTATCGCATGCAAAATAACGGCACCGTTTACGAGTTTAGTCTTTACGAATGTTTAGAATCAGATATTTTCGAAAAGATTGTACAAAGCTTTAAGGTTTTGAAATAAAACTTATGCCCAAAAACAAATCCTCTCGAGACCTCGAAAAAATCTATCCCAAAAAACAATTTATAGAAAAACTTCGTCGTTTGGCCGATGCATTGGAAAAAGATAAAAGCTTTTCCATTCAAATCGCCGGGGAAAGGATATTTGTTCCCAAAGATGCAATTATAAATATTGAACATGAAAGGGAAAAAGACGCGGAAGAAATAGAATTTCAAATAAAGTGGAAAAATAATAAAAAATAATTTAAGCGAAAAATTATGAGCGCCTATCTTCTTCTCTATTTCTTTGTCGGTGTTCTGCAAGATTTATTTTGGACTTACAATGTCAAATATGTCGCCAATGAAAAACCGGTTTTAGCCTCCACCTTTTCTTTTTTCACTTCCGTTGTCAGCATGGGCGTCTTCTATGACATTTTAACTAGGCTGGACTCGGAAAGAAGCTGGCTCGCCATCCTTGTTTATTCTCTAGGCATTGCCGTCGGGACATTTGCCGCCATGAAACTAAAATTCACCAAAGGTAAAAAATAATTTAACGATATAAAAAAGACTGCCCATAAACGGCAGTCTTTTTTTATCATTTATTTTCTATTCCCATTCTATTCATTACTTTCTCTTTCTGTAAAAAAACTTTCCACGAGTGCTTGCATTTGCTCTTTTGTCGGTGGCTCCTCTCTCTTAATTCCCTCAAAAACACCTTTTTCTTCACAATCTTTTATAAACTTTCTAAGATCTTCTATTGTCTTAAATGGTTTCCCCTGTCGTTTGTCTGGCAACATAAATCTTAAAAATTCCTCTTCCTCCCTCTGAGTCAGATCTCTTCTTAAAAAAGCATCCATTAGATCTTTCTTCCTATTCTCTTGATCTTCATACGGAACATGACCTTCTCCCAAAAAATCATCTATTATCTTTTTTGCATCTTCCTTCTCCCTTACGCCACCTATCAATTTCTCTGTCTTCATAAAAATAATAAATCAATACGCTTGCGCGAAAATTACTTTTTCTTTTGCTTTTTTATCACAATGGATACATTTGCCAGATGCTTTTTCATTAAAAGGAATACATCTAACTGTCGCTTTTGTCTCTTCTTTAATTTCTAGCTCGCATTTTGTCTCTCCACACCAATTCGCTTTTACAAATCCCCCGTCCCCTGCCATAATCTTTTTAAATTCTTCCCAATCTTCCGTTTCAAAAGTATTTTCTTTTTGAAATTTTAAAGCGCGATCAAAAAGATTTTTTTGGATAGCCTCAAGCTCTTTTTTAACTTCGTCCGCCAGTTGTTTTTGTAAAACATTTCTCTTTTCTCCCGTATCTCGGCGAACCATAACCGCTTCGCTTTTTTCTATATCGCGCGGACCCAGTTCAATTCTTACCGGCACGCCTTTTCTTTCCCATTCAAAATATTTCCAAGCCGGACGCAAATCTCTTTCGTCAAGGCGAACACCAATGCCACCGTCTTTTAATTCCTCATATAATTTTTTGGCAGCTTCCAAAACCTTTTCTCTTTCTTCTTCGCTTTTCCAAATAGGAATAATGACCGCTTGCACTGCGGCTATTTTTGGAGGAACAATTATTCCGTTATCGTCCCCATGCGCCATGATTAAAGCGCCGATAAGCCGCGTAGAGACGCCCCAGCTTGTCTGCCAAACATATTGCTTCGTCCCCTCTTGATCTAAAAATTTAACATCAAAAACTTTGGCAAAATTCTGTCCAAGGTTATGCGATGTTCCACATTGGAGCGCTTTTTTATCTTGCATCATTCCTTCAATACAATATGTCCGAAGAGCTCCGGCAAATTTTTCATTCTCGCTTTTTCTTCCGGGGATTACCGGCAAAGCTAAATATTCTTCGGAAAATTTCCGATAAACCTCAAGCATTTTTAATACTTCTTCTTCAGCCTCATTTTCGGTCGCATGCGCCGTGTGCCCCTCTTGCCAAAGAAATTCTGTTGTTCTCAAAAATAATCTAGTTCGCATTTCCCAACGGACGACATTGGCCCATTGATTTAATAGCAGTGGCAAATCGCGCCACGATTCAATCCATTTGGAAAAACTGTCATAAATAATCGTCTCCGAAGTTGGCCGCACCACTAAATTTTCCTCTAATTTTTTTCCTCCGGCATGAGTGACGACCGCGAGCTCCGGAGAAAATCCTTCAATATGATTTTCTTCGCGCTTTAAAAAACTTTCCGGAATAAATAATGGGAAATAAGCGTTCTCGTGTCCGGTCTCCTTGAACATTTTATCTAAAACTTTTTGAAAATTTTCCCAAATAGCATAACCATACGGCCGAATAACCATACAGCCTTTTACCGGCGCGTAATCGGCCATCTCGGCGGCCGCGATTACGTCAGTATACCAGCGGGAAAAATCCTCTCCCCGCTTGGTTATTTTTATTTTGGCTCCTTTTTCTGTTGTTTCTTCTGTCTTAGTTTTCATATTTTTGTTTAATTACCTTTTTGAGATTTACAAAAAATAGCAACTGTCATCCTGAACGCAGTGAAGGATCTCTCGCGAATGCGAGCGATATTCTTTTCTAGCCCGCATACGCGCTCCGCCTTTTGCGGGGTCGCTCCGCTCAGAATGACGAAAAAATTATATACTCTTCGCCAATTCATCAATCGTAACCTCAAACGCTTTCGCTAAACTTTTCATCGTTTTTATTGTCGGATTTTTTATCACTCCGGATTCTATCTTTATTAAAGTATTATAAGCGATATCAGCTGTTTTGGAAAGCTTGTCTTGGGACATTTTTTTCTTTTTCCTTAGAGCTTTGATCGCCTTAGCCAGCTTGGAAATTTCTTTCATATTATAGTATTTTAATACTAGTATTTATACCATCTTACTATAATGCTACACTGTAAATTCTTTTTTGTCAAACCGAAAAGATAAGATCCAGAATTAGCGCTGTGAAATTAACCCTTCTTCCCATTCACCTATACTCGCATAACTATCAAAAATATACATTCTCCCGCCTAAATATGAAAAGCAAAAATGAACCCCCACAACACGACCCCTGGATGACAAACTACGAGACAAGACCCTTGACCTCTCGTCTCCGAAGAGGCCATAATATTTTAACCTGCTTTCTATAGAACCTGCTATCTCTGCATCAGAAACAGACAATCCTCCCCTAGTGGAAAATCCCAACATCCAATCATAGAGTATTTCTGTTGGGGATTGTCTATGCCTTACATTAATTTTTAAATTGACTATTTTACGGCAAAATTTTTTTTCTTTTTTCGCAGGCCAACGCTTAGAATAGTCCTTAATTGCGCTTGACCCGAATTTAAGACCTACTTCTTCCGACAATTCTAAAAGTATTTTATCGGAACACTCTGACTCTTCATCTTTTTCTAGGAAATCTATAGATTTAAGCCATTCTCGCAATATTTTAGTTTGATATGCGTAGCCACAGCCCCTTGAACCATTAACATATTTTCCTTCTTTATTTTTTTTAGAAGTTACATCTGGAAGAAATGATCTGCTTACTAGCTTCCATTCCGTTTTAATAAAATCTTTTTTATAGAAATCTTCGCTTTTAAACCAATCTCCTTCCCCTGGACGATAATCACAAAAAATTTTACTTTTCATTCTGGGTTGCATTATTTCATTGATCTGCTCCATAGTCATCGGCCTACCACTATTATCATGCGAAACGCGTAAAATAAGTATTTCGCCTAGCTCTTTAGCTTGTTCTAATTGCTCTAATGTATATGGAAGCGACGGAATTTCCGAATCAAGAACTTCAATACCAAAGACAGTCTTAACTGCTTCCGGACCAAAATAATCATCTTTCATTATTTCTTTTGCCCTCTCCCTTTTTAACATTTCTTCAATTGCCGGATTAGCCTCTGTAAATTCGCTAGGTTCACGATAAGGATTCATAAATTTTATATTATTTTTAGTACCAATGAACCCTCCGAATTGCTATTCTGCATAGACAAGAGGGGGAATCTACTGTTCCACGCCAAACAAATCCTATTTATCTAATGTTTAGCGTGAAACTATCTATACAGAACTAATATTATTGATTTTCACCGTCCTAGCAGAAAAGTCATCCTGACCCCGCCTTTTGTGGATGGAGAATCTCTCACGGATGCGAGCAACATTCTTTTCTAGACCGCATACGTGTCCCGCCTTTTGTGGGATCGCTCCCCTCAGAACGACGCAGGAAACGGCAGGGGAAACCAAAATAGCCAAAAGCCTCTTTTTCAATGTTTACAGTACTCTATACACTATGTTTACAATATTGTATAATATAAGCTCCTATCTTTGACTTTTTGCCTTTTTTATGCTATAATATATATAATGTATACAATAATATTAACAATCTGATCCACTTTTGCTCTTTATTTTGATTGTTAACATTTAAAGAAAGAGGGGAGGCTTTGTTAAAAAGATTAAAGTTCCTTTCCCAAACCGCAACAAGTCTGCCTTAATGTAATTGTACCCAAAATTGAGGCAAGAATCAAGACTGTAAATGTTTGCGTACCCTTGGAATAGAAGCTTTATTCTTTTAAGACTTGTTTTTTGGTAATCTTTCGTTACGAAACGCAGTAATTTTGAGCGAAAATTGTGAAAAGCGAGGAGAGATATTGGTAATACCTCAACGAGCTTTGAACAATTTGGAGCCAAAATTACCAGTTGCAGTAGAAAGGATTATCAAAGAACAAGTCTCCATGTACCTTTAATTGCATAAAAGTGATTTATTTTATGATGGTTTTGTTCATAAAATTAATAAAAATCGCTTTGGTTTGTTTTTGTCTTTTTTTTCCTTTTACCATAGAGCCAAAAACGTCCTTGGCTTCCATGAGTTCAGCTAATTATATTAATTGGATGGATTCTTTTAATGTCGGCGGGGAGGAAACTTCAAGCTCTGCCAGCTACCAACTACAGGACACTCTGGGAGAATTAGGAACTGGTCCAATTTCAAGCGCAAGTTATGGAAATCAGGGGGGATTTAGACAAGTTGAGGCAAATCCAACTTTAACTTTTTCAATATCAAGCAACTCAATTGATTTTGGTCTTTTGGATCGAAACGCTGTTACTACGAGGAGCCACACGATTATCACTACAACGAATTCAGAAAAAGGATATACGACAACCGTTATTGAAGATGGGAACTTAAGAAGTGGGGCAAACGATATTAACGATGTCGCCGATGGATCTGTGAGCGCCGGAAGTGAAGAATATGGAATTAGAACTTCGGGAGACCAAGGACAAATGAATGCGACCGATACGGCGATTACCAGTACTGCTCAAACCGTTGCCTCTTATTCAAGTTATATAAACGCAAGTACAACTACAATTACCTACAGAGCGACAATTTCCACAAGTTCAGTTACTGGGAACTATTCGCATACGGTTACTTATATTTCTACGGGAAACTTTTAAGAGTTTGTCATTGCGAGAACCCCGCCTTTTGCGGGGGACGACTGTGTGCCACCATAGCCTTAGCGACGGTGCAAGCAATCCCCTGCAATACAAGAAAAAGAAGGGGATTGCCACGCCCCGACTAAAAAGTCTGGGCTCGCAATGACAGAATAAATTGTATGAAAAAAACTATAATAAAAATTCTACTTCTGATTGCGCTAGCTGGTTTTTTTCCTATCTCTTCTTTTGCCCTGACTATTTCTCCGCCAACAATGGAATTTATAGCCAAAAGAGGGGAGACGATTACTGATGTTGTTAAACTTTTCAATGAAACTTCCGCTCCGATAACTCTTGTAGCTGAAGTTAGAGATTTTAAACCGTTAAATGAAAAAGGGACGCCAAACTTCTTGCCAATAGCTGATAAAAATGATCCTTCTAAACTTTCCAACTGGATTGACGTTAAAGAAAAAACTGTCACTTTAAAATCGAACGAAAGAAAAAATATACTTTTTACAATAAACATTCCCGATGGAGCCTTTCCGGGTGGACATTTCGCCGGAATTCTTTGGGCAATGCCGTCAGCAAATAAAGACTCCGTTGGCATTACTTCCAAAACCGGCACTTTGATTTTAGTAAATATCGCCGGCATGGCCGAAGAGAAGGCTAGAATAATAGAATTTTCCGCTGACAAGAAAATGTATAATCATCTGCCGGTAAATCTTTCCTTGCGCTTTGAAAATATGGGCAATGTTTATTTGAAACCCATTGGCGAGATAAAAATAAAAAATATTTGGGGAAAAGAAGTCGCTTCGTTGGATGTAAACCCGGGGCTTAATAATGCCTTGCCCGGATCAGTGCGACAATATAATGTTTCCTGGAAAAATAAAGATGTCGCGGAAAATTTATCTGAAATAATAAAAGAAAAAGATAATTTTGCTTTTGGCCGATATTCAGCAGTTGCTACGCTAGGCTACGGATCCGCCGATCAAACACTTATTGCTGAAAAATCTTTTTGGGTGTTTCCTTGGCGCGTTATCGGAATATCTTTAATAACTATTTTAGTTGTCTTTTTAATCTTTGTTTTGGGAATAAAAAGATATAATAGGTGGATTTTAGAGAAGTATGGAAAGAAATCCTAAATCCTAAGCACCAAATCCTAAACAAATCCAAAATACAAAATCAAAAACTATTTCTGTCATTTCGAGCTTGTCGAGAAATCCCATAATACTTCTTTAACCACGGCGTGAGATCCCTGCGCCACTCGCTGAAGCTTTAGCGACACGCGGTCGACAAGCTCGGGATGATAAATTGAGGGGGCTTTTGATATTAGTATTTGTTTAGAGTTTAGGATTTCGGATTTAGAGTTTTAAAAGTAAAGCGATGTTTTCCTTAACCAAAAAGTTGATTTACCTGATAATATTCTCTGTTGTAACACTGGGCTCTCTTATCTTCTTAAAACCAACCAATGCCGGGCTTTTATTTGAAGCAAAAGACACTTTATCAAGAACTGCCACCAGCGCCGCGGCTAATCATGAATTTTCTTTTACTACCACTCTTTCAACCGCAATCATAGAAAATAAAACCATTGCCATTACTTTTCCCAGTGCCTTTGCGGCCGATCTAGGTGGCATTGATTGTGGAGACGTTGATCTACTTGATGACGGAGCGCAAGAAGATATTAACAATGAAGCCGGCGGATGCGGAGCAACGGCTACAGAATGGGGAGTATCGGTTGCCGCCAGAGTTTTTACCCTGACCGCGCCAAGCAATGCGGGAACATATATTGCCGGAAGTTCCGCAGTGATTATAAGAATAGGACTAAACACGACAGAAGAGGGGATCGGAAATGAACGAATCACAAATCCGGCCGTGACCGGTTCATACTTTATCCAAATTGGCGGAAATTTTGGAGATTCAAAAACAATAACAATATACATAGTAAGCAATGAGCAGGTGACAGTTAGCGCTGAAGTTGAAGAAGGCGGAGTTCCCCCGGGACCGGTTGTACCACCTCCAGTGATTCCGCCGGAAGAAGAACCGGAACCAGAAGAAGATATTATTCCGCCGGTAATTTCCAATATTCAAACAATAAATATAACAAACAGTTCGGCTGAAATAACTTGGGAAACTAATGAAGGGGCAACCAGTGTTGTAAATTACGGAAAAAATATTCTTTATGGAAGCATGGCCACCGGAGTCGCTTTTGTTTTAAACCACACTGTTGTTTTAGGAGGACTGGAAACTGCTACAGCTTACCATTTTATTATTACTTCCACTGACGCTTGGGGAAATACAGCTATTTCCGGAGATCAAACTTTTACTACTACAAACGACCTCATTCCGCCAGCCAATGTCAGTAATTTTAACGCAACCGCCACTCCGGCAAGAACAATCAACCTTTCTTGGACAAACCCCGCTGATCCTGATTTTACAAGAGTCTTAATAAAAAGAAGCTTTGGTAGTCATCCGGCGAATCCGGAAGAAGGAGATTTGGTTTTTGACGGAAGAGCCGAAAACTTTTCAGATATAAGATTTGCAGCAGCTGATTATAACAGACCGGTTTATTACACCGCTTTCGCATATGACGCTTCACTAAATCATTCTGCCGGCGCGCTCACTCAAGCGACGATCGTTGTAGTGGTCGAACCGCCGTGCGTTGGCGATGAGTGCGATGAAGAGCCTGAAGAAGAACCCGAAGAACCTCCAGAAGAACCGCCCTGCGTGGGGGACGGTTGTCCGGGAGAACCGGAATTGCCACCGGCCATAGAAGGTGAAATTGAAGAAATAGCCGGAGAAATATTTGGAAAAATAGATGAAGAAAAAATTATTCTTGGAGAAGAAAAACTGACTATCAATGATTTTAGTTTCCTTGCCGCCAACGGCGCTATCCAACTTTCACCGAATCAAGACAATCAAATATCAATCTTAACCAACAAAACCGTTCTCTTAAAAATAGAAAAAGAAAAACTTACCAAGAATTCCGAAAAACTTGCTATTATTTTTAAAAATTCTTCATATCTTCTTTCTCTGAATAGTAAAAATTTTTATGAAACTTCTTTTGAAATACCTGATGAGCCGGCCAATCTATTGTTTTCTTTATATGTAAGCTACGAAGATGGAACTTTTGACAAAATTGATGGAAGTTTTTCTCTTCTCAATTCGGGTTTTGTCTGGGAAGGAAGAGGGGATAATAAAATAGAGGGAGCAAAAGTCACTCTTTTTACGGAAAATCCCAAGACTATCTGGAGCGGAGCAAAATTCAACCAAGAGAATCCACAATATACTAACAAATACGGCGAATATAGTTTTATTACACCAAAAGGAAAATATTACTTGGTGGTTGAAAAAAGCGGATATCAAAAAAAACAAACTGAAATATTTGAGATAACAACAAATAACATAAACCAAACTGTTGAATTAAAAAAAGAGGTTATTGTTGTCGAAGAAAAGCCTATCTGGAACGAAGAAGCCCCCGTTGCGGAGAATATTGCCAATGTCAGCAAAAATATTGCCGAGAAAATAAGTGAAGGTGGTGAAATAATCACTGAAAAAGTTTTAGATAATCCCGAAGTTGAAAAAGCAAATGAAAATATCGCCGCGCCGACCGTTGCCGCCGTTGCCATAATCAGCTACGGAACCGCTATTTCTTTTTCCAGCCTGCTTCCTTTTCTGCAATTCCTTTTTACTCAACCTCTTTTGCTCTTGTTTCCTAAAAAAAGAAAAGGTTGGGGCGTTGTCTACAATTCTTTATCAAAAATGCCGGTTGATCTGGCGATCGTTCGTCTTTATAACAAAGAAACAAATAAACTTGTCCAAACAAGAGTGACTGACCGAGAAGGAAGATTTGCCTTTTTTGTTAATCCGGGAAAATACAATATCGCAGTTTCAAAACCGAATTTCACTTTTCCGTCCGTTTACATGAAAGATAAAAAAGAAGATATCCAATTTTTAGATATTTATCATGGCGAAGAATTAACTGTTAACGAAAAAGATACCACCATCACACCAAACATTCCCATTGATCCGATTGAAAGTAAAAAAACCGTAACTGATAAAAAGATTATTTTGGGATATTTTGGCAAAAGAGCGCAGGATCTTGTCGCCTTGACCGGACTTCTCGTTACCATGGCTTCGGTAATGATTTCGCCAAAGCCGTGGATGTTCGGACTTTTGGCCGGACACTTTGTCTTGTTTTTTGTCATGAAAAGAGTTGCGCGAGCCAAAAAACCGAAAAACTGGGGTGTTGTTTATGATAAAAATACCAAAAAACCTGTTGGATTAACTGTCGCCAGAATTTTTGAAAAAGAATATAACAAATTATTGGAAACACAGGTCACCGATGCCAATGGAAGATATTCGTTCTTGGTTGGAAATAATGTTTATTACGCGACTTTCAGTAAACCGGAGTTCAAACCGCGAAAAACCGATGATATAGATTTAACCGCTAAAGAAAAAGGAGCAGCGGTGAGATTTAATGTAGCGCTGGAAAGACAATAAATATCATTCCTCCCCCTTGATGGGGGAGGCTAGGTGGGGGTGAAATGTTTCTACAAATATCACCCTCCCCTAACCCCTCCCCTCAAGGGAGGGGAAAATCCTTTTTTATGACCTTGCCAAACAGAAAAACCAAATACACCAATCGCGATAAGGGGAGCCTCACTCTCTTGGTTTTGATTTTGGGCGTTTTGTCTTTAATAAGCGCGGGAATAATTGCTCTTTCGGCGATAAAACAATGGTCGCCTCAATGGGCCAAGGCCGCGGTTAATAAAGAATTAAATTATCAAGGAAAACTACAAGATTCTTCCGGCGTTCCGGTTGCCGATGGAGCATACAATATTATTTTCACCATTTATGATGCCGCCGCCGGAGGAAATGTTGTTTGGAGCGCGAGAGAAAGTGACGCTTGTGGCGCGGCATTTAATCCATCCGCAAAATCCGTTACTATTTCCAACGGAGTTTTTTCCACTCTTCTGGGGGAATCTGGCGATTGCGCGATTAGTATTAATTTTTCCGCTTCTGCTTACTTTTTGGGAGTTACGGTAGGAGCTGACGCCGAAATGACACCAAGAAAAAGGATTGGCGCGTCTTTATATTCTTTTAACGCGGATATGCTTGACGATTTGGATGAATCCGCCTTTGGCCGACTAGCACAAGACGAAACAGTTGCCGGATCATGGTCTTTGGGCGACGCTAACACGGATACTTTAACTTTAACAGCTTATATTAATAGCAATCTATATTTAGGCGCCAATGCCGAGACTCTTAGCAATGCATTTTCTTTGGATGGAGATGACGCTTTTATCGCGGGCACTCTTGGCGTTGAAGGAACTATTTACACCGACACCTCTTTTATTGCTGGCAACGCCACAACTTATGGAACAAGTTCAATCACAACAACCGGAGCGGTTGATTTTACTTTAAACCCTGCCGGAGGTGATGTCTTTATTACTGACGATAACTTTATTGTAGATACCAGTGTTCTCTATGTTAGCGCCGGAGATAATAGAGTCGGTATTAATAATGACACCCCGTCTTATGGGTTAGATGTTGTTTCAACTGATTCCCGAACAATCAATTCTGAAAATGCTCAAGCCTCGGGTTATGCCGGATACTTTGCTTCTTCGGGAACTACGGCGGCGTATGGAATTTATGCTAATGCGAGCGGAGCGACAGGGACTAATTATGGTGTTTACGGAACTGCGGCTTCTACCACCGCCGGCGCGGCAGCAGGATATTTTGAAAAGACTGGCGCTACCGGAGCAACTTATGGTGTGTATGGATCTAATACTTCGGCGACTGGGTATGCGGGGTATTTTACGGCAACAGATGCCGTTGGTATTAATTATGGTATTTATAGCATTACAGCTTCTGCGGCCGGTTACGCCGGATATTTTTCTGGAGGAAAAGGGTTATATGTCAATGATGATCTTTGGATTGGCGCAAGTTCTGAAAGTATAACCAATGCCGGGTTCACTCTTTCCGGCAACGATGCTTACGTCGCCGACCTTCTTGGCGTTGGCGGAAGTGTCTATGCCGAGACTTCTTTTATTGCTGGGAATGCCACGACTTACGGAGCAAACTCCATCACCACAAGCGCGGCAAATCTTGATTTACACCCTTTTGCTGATGTAACTATTCCTAATGCTCATAATCTTCTTATAGATGGAAATACTCTTTATGTTAATACTACTACGGAAAGAATCGGAATAAACACCGACCCAACTAATACCTATTCCCTTGACGTTACTTCTGGAGCATCAGCGGACACAAGAACGATTAATGCTTTGAACACAACAGCGGCCGGTACTGCCGGATATTTTACTGCTTCGGGAACTGGAGTGACTTACGGAATTTACAGTGTTTCTTCGGGGACAGGAGCAAACTATGGAATATATGGCTCTGCAACAGGAAACGGAGCTAATTTCGGAGTGTACGGCTTAACTTCATCTGCCTCTGGTTATTCCGGATATTTTACGGGAGGCCTTGGTGTCTACACGGACACTGCCTTTTTGGCTGGAGCCACAACAAATTACGGAACAAACTCCATCACCACAAGCGGGGGGGATCTTGATTTACATCCAGCAGGAAACGTAACTATCCATGATGGGCACAATCTCACGGTTGATGACGATTTTATCGTTGACGGAACAACCCTCTATGTTGACGGAGTGACAGGAAACCATATCGGAATAGGAAGATCTCCAACAGATAATTATACTCTTGATATTCTTGGCGCCGGAACTGATACAAGAACAATAAATGCGGTTAATTCAAATGCTTCTGGCTACGGAGGATATTTTGTTGCGTCGGGAGCAACCGGGTACGCAGGTTATTTTGAAGAAACAGATGCAACAAACGGAGTAAACTACGGTATTTATGCAAAAACTTCTTCTTTTAACGGAACTGCTGGACGCTTTGAGGCTGCTAGCACGGCTAACGAAGGAACTAACTACGGAATAAATGTTTCTAACGCTTCTCACGTCGGCGTTGGTGGGCATTTTGTTGCCAGTGGTAGTAATGCTACTGCAGGATTTTTTGAAGCGACAGATACGGACAATATTGATTCTATTTCTTTGGCTATTTCCGCTCGATCATATTCTGACAACGGTAAAGCTGGATATTTTGTTGCATCTGGATCTGGGGGGACTACTTATGCTCTTCATGCTGTTGCAACCGGAGCAACTGGAACCAATTACGCCATATATGGAACTTCGGCTTCTGATACAGGTTATGGAGCAAAATTTTCCGCAACTGGAAGTGCAGGAGTTGCTTATGGCATCTATACGGAAGCTACTGGAGCTGCTGGAACTAATTACGGTATTTACTCTTCGGTTACCTCTGGTACTGGTACGGCTGGCTACTTTATCGCTCCAGGAGCAACTGCAACAGCGGGATATTTTACGGCAACTGATGCAGGAAACAACGATCAACTTAATTATGGTATATATTCTACTACCGCTTCTAGCAATGGCTACGCCGGATATTTCACCGGCGGACTTGGTCTTTATGCTAATCGCGCAAATATTGGCCGAACTCCTTACAATGATCCTGGTGATGTTAATGACGATTCACCGAATGAACTTGTTATAGAGGGATCACTGTGCGTTGATGATGGTACACCGACCTGCCTTACTGCCGCATCAGCTGGAACTATCTATGCCGAAGCTCTAGCTATCACCGAAATCGACTTAGCCGAAAATTATTCTTCTTCTGAAAATTTAGAACCGGGCGATGTTGTTAGTATTGATCCAAATAATAATGAAAAAGTAATAAAATCCAAAATAGCTAACGATAATACGGTTATGGGAATAGTTTCCACAAAACCTGGTATGACTCTTGGAAGATCAAGTCTCCCCGACCTTTACCCCGTCGCTCTTGCTGGTCGTGTTCCCGTTAAAATTTCCAATGAAAACGGCCCAATTATTCGCGGAGACAAATTAACAAGCTCAAGCACTCCCGGGGTTGCTATGAAAGCAGACCATGCTCCATATATTGGTTTAGCCCTTGAACCTTTCAATGAACCTTCCGGAACAATTATCGCTTTTGTGAGTATTGATTGGTCCAGTGAAACCGACCCGGGAAGTGGCGAAGTCCTCACCTTGGAAAAACTAACCGGCGATTTGGATGCTAATAATTTTTCAATTTTAAATATCAAAAAAATTGCCGGCATTAATAATAGATGGAGTATAGACGAGAATGGAGTTTTGAAAATTAATTTAACTAACAACGGTTTTGATAAAGAAATGTTTGGTCTTACCTCTACTGATGTTGAGCTGACTCTTTCCGGTTCGGGAAAACTGCAAAATGGAGAAAAGATAATTGACTTAAGTGAGGTTGATGAAAATTTTGTAAAAAATATTTCCGACAAAACACCTCTTAAGGTGATGATAACTTTAACGGAAGCAGGAAACGGAATTTATATCGCGGAAAAAACTCAAACCAGTTTTAAGATAAAAGAATTAAATGGCGGCATGTCCAATTCATCTTTTGATTGGTTGGTAATTGCCAGACGCAGTGGCTATGATGATCCCGTTACTCCTCAGGCAGAACCGGCTCCGGCGCCAAGTGT
Organism: Candidatus Falkowbacteria bacterium RIFOXYA2_FULL_38_12; assembly: GCA_001778095.1. Classification (GTDB taxonomy): domain Bacteria; phylum Patescibacteriota; class Patescibacteriia; order XYB2-FULL-38-15; family XYB2-FULL-38-15; genus XYB2-FULL-38-15. The sequence continues at coordinate 11,977 of MFGA01000006.1, read as the reverse complement.
TGAATCGCCTCCAGCCGAAGCCTCGCCAGCAGAATCTCCCGCCCCGGCTGAATCGGAACCGGAAGCGCCGGCAGTCGAGCCTGCTCCTACCGATGGCGACGAACCTCCGGCAGAAGCTCCTCCCGTAGCTCCAGAGGCACCCGCGGTAGAAGCGTCGGAAGAAGTAGCTCCTTCGCCAGTAGTAGAGGCGCCGGCCCCAGCCCCGGAAGCACCGGCAGAATCAGCTCCCGCAGCGGAATAATTAATTCGCATTATCAGATCAGTTGTATCTCTGGGTACGGGACACAACTGTGATAAGTACAATCCCTCGCAACCAGCGAGGGATTGTTGTATATGAAAAATATTTTTTTATAATTATGGTATAATAAAATAAAAAGTAATAGTCTCTTCTCAAAACTTGCCACATGAGTCGTCATCCTGAACGCAGTGAAGGATCTCTCGCGAATGCGAGCGATATTCTTTTCTAGCCCGCATACGCGCCCCGCCTTTTGCGGGGTCGCTCCGCTCAGAATGACTCGTAAAATACTCCCTAAATCTAAAATAATTTTATTTTTATGCCTACTCTCGCCAACGTGTGCGGAAAAATTATTAAAACTTGTCTTTATGCTCTCTTAATTTTTCTCCCGATCTTTTTTCTTCCCTTCACTCTGGAAATGCTTGAGTTTAATAAGCAAAATCTTTTAGTCATTCTCACCCTTATTGCCGGATTGGCTTGGCTGGGGAAAATGATCGCTTCCAAAAAAGTTATTTGGCGAAAAAGTTTTTTTAATTTATTGGCGATTATCTATTTGGGAGTTTATTTTCTCTCGACGCTCTTGGGAAGCGATAGATTCAGAGGTTTTGTCGGCTCCTCCGGAGTAGAAAAAGATTCTTTTCTGACTCTATTTTGCTTTATTATTTTTTATTTTATTATCATCAACAATATTGATGAATTGAAAGAAATAAAAAAAATAATCTACGCTTTCCTTGTCGGCTCTTTTTTAACTTCCATCTTTTCTTTATTCGGAATCTTGGGATTACTGCCGGCGAGCCTCGCGCCAAACTGGACGGGAAACACTATTGGCAGTTTAACCGCTTTGGGAATTTTTTCAGCCTTGGGTTTTGTCTTGGCTTCCGCTATGCTTTTCAAAACGCACGCCACCCTTCAACTAAAAGAACCTTCCACAATATTACAAAATATTTTTCTCACAATATTATCTCTCTTGAATATCTTTTTACTGCTAGCCATTGACTCGCGAATGGCTTGGGCGAGCCTTGTTATCGGCACAGCTTTCACCCTTGCTTTTATAGTCATAAAAGCCCCGGAAATAAAAAATTTATCTTGGTCAATTTTACCGGCGATCGCCCTTTTAATCGGGGTTATTTTCTTTTTCATTCGAACGCCTCTTAATTTAAATTTACCGGCGGAAATCACCCCGTCTTTTTCCTTGAGCGCCCAAGTAGCGCAAAAAACTTTGGAAAAAAACCCTTTCTTTGGTTCCGGGCCCGGCACTTTTGTTTTTGACTATAATGAATTTAAACCGGCGGATATCAATAAAACACCTCTTTGGAATATAAAATTTGACCAGTCTTCTTCAAAAGTAATCACTACCCTGGCCACTATCGGACTTATCGGATTTTTATCGTGGATATTTATGATTCTCTTTTTGGGAGGAAAATCATTAACGGATTTAATCAAAGAAAAGGGTGATTTTTGGCCAATGGAATTAGCTGTCGCTTCGTCATGGTTCCTGCTTTTGGTGGCTAAATTTCTCTATTCATCAAATCTAACTCTGGAATTTTCTTTTTGGCTTCTCTCCGCCTTGATAGTTGTTTCCATTTCTCATAAATTTTGGGAAACATCATTAAGGCAAGACCCTCGCACCTCTTTGGTTTTATCCTTTCTCTTGTCACTAAGCATTATTCTCTCCATCTCCGTTTTTTATCTTGTCGGTCAACGCTACATGGCAGACCTTGCTTCAAAAAAAGCTTTAGCAATCAGTAATGATGGAGGCGCCGTTGAAGAAGTGAGCAAATACTTTAATATTGCTGTCGCCAAAAATCGCTGGAATGATATTTACTTTAAAAACTTTGCCCAGAGTCTTCTTCTTTCAATTGGCAATGAGATAAGCCTTGAGGCAACAGAAGAAAGAGCGAAAAAGGTGGAGAATCTAACAGCCCTAAGTTTAAATTCGGCAAAAAAAGCGATAGCTCTTAGCCCGCAAAGTTCAACTAACTGGAGTGTTCTCGCTTCTGTCTATCAAACCGTAATGCCTTTTATTGACGGAGCCGGTGGTTGGGCCATTGATTCCTGGAAAAAAGCGATAGAACTGGAACCGAATAATCCTGTTTTTTATAACGAGCTGGGCAAAACCTATATTACCATTGCTGATTTAATTTTAGGGAATAGTGGAGAAAGACCAAAAAATGAAGTTCAATCAGAAGTAAGAGAAAATCTGACAAAAGCCGAAGAGCAATTCAATAAAGCCATTGAACTAAAAAGCGACTATGTCCCGGCCCATTTTCAATTATCTTTAGTTTTTAGTCGCCAAGGAAAAACAAAAGAAGCCATCGCAAAACTTGAAGCCATGCGTTATAGCTTACCAAGCGATTTGGGAATTTCCTTCCAGCTTGGATTGCTCTATCATCAAAACAAAGAAACAGACAAAGCTATCGCTGAACTAAAAAGAACATTGGAACTTGAACCTAAATTTGCCAATGCTCATTGGTATTTAGCGGCGATTTATGAAGAGCAAGGAGAAAAAAGTCTGGCGATTAAAGAATTAAGAAAGATATTAAGAGAAGATCCTGAAAACAAAACAGTAAACGATAAGCTGGAAATGCTGGAAAACAAGATTGTTGAAAACCCGGCGCCAATTCCGACACCGTTGCCGTAGATTATGAAAAAAAATCCAAATCCTACAAATCACATTGCTATTTTCAAGGGCAAATCTATCAGAAAAACTATTTTTCAAAAAGAATGGTGGTTTTCGATTATTGATGTAATTGAGGCTTTGACTGGCACAGACAGGCCGAGAAAATACTGGGGGGATTTAAAGAAAAAACTGACTACTGAAGGCTACGCTGAGGTGTCCGAAAAAATCGGACAACTGAAATTAATGGCTAATGATGGAAAATATTATAAAACCGACTGCGCAGACACGGAAACTATGTTTCGCATTATCCAATCCATTCCATCACCAAACGCCGAACCATTTAAACGTTGGCTGGCTAAAATCGGATATGAACGGGTGCAAGAAATAGAAAATCCTGAATTGGCGACGAAAAGAACAAGAATGCTTTATAAGCTGAAGGGGTATTCCGACGATTGGATAGAGAAAAGGATGCGAGGAATTGCTATTCGAGAAGAGTTAACCGACGAGTGGAAAAAACGTGAAATTAAGGAGCAAAAAGAATTTGAAATATTAACCGCTGAAATTTCCAAAGCTACTTTCGGAATGATGCCAAGTCAATACAAGAAACACAAAAATCTGAAGAGAGAAAATTTGCGCGATCACATGAATGACCTTGAGTTGATTTTTTCAATGCTTGGCGAAGCGTCAACTACTAAAATAACCCGAGACAGAAACGCTAATGGTTTTATTGAAAATAAGATAGCCGCCCAAAAAGGCGGGAAAATCGCTGGCGACGCCAGACAAAAACTTGAACTCGAATCAGGTGGAAAAGTTATTTCAAAAGAAAATTACTTAACAACACCCGAAAACGTAAAAAGAATAAAAGGAAAAAATAAAAAATAGTCATTAAGATCTTTTTTATAACTGATATTTGACTATTTAGCAAAATATTCTTAATATAAGATAAGTTTACCGAGCTAAACTCGGTCGCTTGGGCCCATAGTAAAGTGGCATTACGAATCCATGGCATGGATTAGTTCGGGGTTCGATTCCCCGTGGGTCCATTTTTCGCTCGCTAGAGTGAAAAATGTCCTCCGTAGCCTTAGCGAAGGAGGACAAAGTAAATTTTCTCTTCTCTGTTTTTTGATAACGCGAGCTTCAAATGGCACGGCCACCACAAATGTATTACGTTTACATAATTCAGAGCTTAAATTTCCCGAGTAAAATTTACGTGGATTTTTCTGAAAATCTTAAAAATAGATTAGCTGAGCATAATAAAGGAGACTCCTTTTATACAAAAAATTCAAACCATGGAAAATACTTTTTTATTGCGCATTTTATGAAAAGAAAAAGGCTTTGGATTTTGAAAAGTATTTAAAAACAGCATCCGGAATAGCTTTTCGAAACAAACGAATTATTTAGTAAAAAAATAATCTTAAAAGACGCCTCTCGTTGAGACGTTTTACAACCTATGTCCTTCAAAGTCGCTATCGTCGGTCTTCCTAATGTTGGCAAATCAACCATTTTCAAGGCTCTCACCAAAAAACAAGTGGATATTGCCAATTATCCGTTTTGTACCATTGAGCCCAATGTCGGCACGGTCGCTGTGCCCGATTTTAGATTGGAAAAATTAACTGAATTCTATAATTCCCCGAAAATCGTCCCGACGATTATAGAATTTTTTGATATTGCCGGCTTGGTAAAGGGCGCGCATGAGGGGCAGGGTTTGGGCAATAAATTTTTGTCCCATATTCGGGAAACTGACGCCATCTGCCAAGTATTAAGAGCTTTTGAGGACGAAAATATAATTCACGTTGACGGAAAAATAAATCCGGCTTCGGATCTGGAAACAATTAATTTGGAGTTGATTTTTGCCGATCTTGAAACCGTGCAAAAAAGAATTGAAAGCCTCTCTCGGCAATTAAAAAGTTCCAAAGATAAAAATATTGTAAAAACCAATGAGCTGCTTTTAAAAATTAAAGAAAATTTGGAAAAGGGGACGGCTATTAGAGATTTGAATTTGGATATTGATGAAAAAAAATTAATTCAAGATTGTAATTTTTTAACCATAAAACCGATTTTGTATATTTTAAATGTTTTGGAAGGTGATATTGCCGAGAAAAAAGAAAAAATATTGGAAAAATTTAGTTTAAAACTAAATCCGGAGAAAGTTGTTTTAATTTCAGCGAAAATTGAGTCCGAACTTGCCGAACTGGGAAAAGACGAGGCGACAAATTATCTTAAAGAGCTGGGAGTGGAAGAATCCGGCTTGGATCAATTGATTAAAGCAAGCTACGCCGAGCTTAATTTGATAACTTTTTTCACCGCCGGACCAAAAGAAGCGCACGCCTGGACGCTAGAAAAGGGATTACTCGCGCCACAGGCTGCCGGCAAGATCCACACCGATTTTGAGAAAGGATTTATCCGCGCCGAAGTCATCAACTGGAAAGACCTGATTGATGCCGGCGGAGACGCGGGCGCCAAAGAAAAAGGGTTGATAAGGATTGAGGGGAAAGAATATGTTGTGAGGGATGGTGATATAGTGGAGATTAGGTTTCAGGTTTGAAAATAGAAAGTTCGTATAATATACAATATTGTGTATATTATACGCAAACACTTCGCATATTAACTAGTTATGGCGAAATCGCTCCCTTCGGTCGCTCCTTTTTCGCCATAACGGCTTCGGAAATAATTCCGGTTATGCTCGTCGCTCCCTTCGGTCGCGACATCGCATAACACGGAATACACGAAATGGCCTCTCGGCATTTCTCCGCTTCGCTACGAAATCCCTTCGGCCACTTCGTTTATTCCGAAGCCGTTGGGCGAAATAATTTAAAAATCTCCTTGATTAAAATACAATTTATTTCTTCCTCTTTCGCATATGAATAAACAAACTAAGGAAAATTTAATCCGGCGCGCCATGGATGAAGCTGAAAAAGGAATAAAAAAAAGTAATTCCCCATTTGGTGCGATATTGACCGACAAAAAAGGCAGTATAGTTGAAGTGGCTCATAATACTTCCAAAACTGACTGTGACCCTACTGCTCACGCTGAAATAAACCTATTGCGAAAAGCTGGCAAGAAATATAAAACTAGAGTTTTGGAAGAATATTGCCTTTTTAGTAACGCTGAATCATGTTCTATGTGCATGTCGGCAGCGATTAAGGCGGGCATTACTTTTTTTTATTTTGGCGCGCCTAGCGAAAAAAGTATGGACCCATACGTGACTGTTTTTGACCTTGCGAAAAAATCCAAACGTAAGTTGCATATTGAAACAGGTATACTAAAGAAAGAATGTATGGAGCAGATAAAACGAGGAAGAAATAAATTATTAAAATAATAAGGAGAGAGATTTTTAAATTACATCGGCCAACAGTGCATATGCGGTTCCGCTACGCTTCACCCAAATTCTGATTCGCTTCGCTCAACAAAACTTCGCATGATGTGCGGACGTTATGGCGAAATATAAACATTACCCCCCCCATCGCGGGGGTTTTTCTTATTCTCCAAATTCCTCTTTTGTGCCATGACTAAGTGTAAGATACGCTAGACTTTTAAGCTAGGTAAATTGTTTCAAAATTACCGGGAATCCCGGTAATTTGACAATTATAGCTAATCCTGGTAAAATCACAGCAAATATGAAAATACATTTACCAAATAGTGCGTTTATTGGCAATATCGATCCTTTTTTAAAAAATATTGATTTTTCTGACAATCAAAAATTAGAAATTACAGCAAATCAAAATTGGATAGCCGTTCATCCAGTTGTTTTGTCTATGGTAGCCGCCCTTGGCTTTCCAGTAAAACCAAAAAATATTATTTGCAAAACACTTACAGCAAAATCAGCGCATTATCTACAAAGAATGGGATTATTTAAATTTTTAGGCACAGAATCTGGCATAAATGTAGAGGAGCATGAGCCAGCTGGCCGATTCATCCCGTTAACTCAGATTAAAAACTCTGAGGAATTATCATATTTCATAAAAGAAATTATCCCCCTTCTACATCTTCAGCCTTTTCAAGTTGACCCTATCCGATATGTAGTTAGCGAGCTCGTTAGAAATGTCATAGAACATGCCGCCTCGCAAACCGGAGCGATTGTATCTGCTCAATATTACAAAAAAAGCAACCGGATCGCGATTGGAATTGTGGACACTGGTTTGGGAATAAAAAAAACAATAAATCAGTCTTATGTCGCAAATACTCATTTAGAAGCAATTCGTCTGGCCTTGATTCCTGGAATTACGGGGACAACAAAAAGGGAGGGAGGAACAGAATACAACGCTGGAGCAGGGCTATTTTTTATTAAAACCATAGCTAAAGTAAATCACGACTTTTTTATGATCTATAGCGGAAATGCATTATATAAATTATTAAAAACTGGATCAAGCAAATTGCATGCTGATCCTTTTGACGACAACCATTCTAAATCAGATAGCTTACCTCTTTGGAACGGCACTGTTGTTGGTGTTGACATTTCTCTAAGTGAAACTAAAGAATTCTCTGAATTATTAGATCTGATTAGGGATGTTTACTCCAAAACAATAAAAGAAAGAAGAAAAGCTAGATATAAAAAACCTAAATTTATATGAAAATAATAAATATTTTTAGAAGAGTAGGCTCTTTCGCTGAAAATAAAGACATCGCTCGAGATATAAGAATCAAAGAAATAATGCCAGCCATAGAATCTGGAAAAAATGTTATTTTAGATTTTAGTAATATCGATGCCGCCACTCAATCGTTTATGCATGCTCTTATTAGTGATTTAATCAGAAAATATGGCAACGAAATTTTAGATCAAATAAATTTTAAATCCTGCAATGAAAATGTGCAAAAAATAATCATGATTGTTACGGATTATATGCAGGAAGGAATTTAACGAGTTTTGCACACTTCTTGGCCCCTATTTTGGGGTTTTTATTATTCTCCAAATTCCTCTTTTGTGCTATGGTTAAGTGTAAATTGATTTGATGTTGTCATTGCGAGCGGAGTGAAGCAACCCTCCCCTTCTGTCATTCCCGCGCCGCGTCCTTCCGAAGCCTCTGGCGAAGGAGGAAGAGCGGGAATCTACTTTTTTTGTGACGAGTGGATCCCCGCCTTCGCAGGGATGACAATAAGAGAATAATAGCTCCTCGCAATGACGAAATTTCTTTATGGAAAACTACGCTGACGAACAACTGCTTGAATCTTACTTAAACGGCGAAAAAGAGGCGCTGGATCTTTTAATTAAAAGATATCTCAAACCGATTTTCGGCTTTGTTTTTAGCTATATAAAAAATAGCGAAGATGCCGAAGAAATTACCCAAGACGCCTTTTTCAAGGCCTGGAAAAATCTCAAAAAATTTGATAAAGAAAAAAGTTTTAAAACGTGGCTATTTAGCATTGCCAAAAACACAGCTTTGGATTTTTTAAAAAAGAAAAAGCCATTGTTATTTTCTGCCATAGAAAAAGATGAAAAAGAAAATTCCATCATCGGCGAAATTCCCGAGCCGTCTCCGCTACCGGATGAAATTTTAAATAGAGCTGATCTTACCAGCGAGCTTAATCTGGCTATGGATAAACTTTCACCCAAATATCGCGAAGTTATTTTTTTATATTACAAAGAACAATTTAATTTTCGCGAGATATCCGAACTACTCAACGAACCACTTGATACCATAAAAAGCCGGCACAGAAGGGCGATTATTGACCTTAGAGAGATTCTGGATGCACCAAAAGAGGAGGGCTAGTCGTATTAATTAATAGAGAGGATAAATTACAAATTCAAAAACACAAGTTCCAAATAAATCACAATGACCAAAACCCAAATGTTCAAAAAAATTGTTTAGAATTTTGGTCATTTGAACATTGTAATTTATTTGGGATTTGTAATTTTGGATTTGGTTCTTCAAATTTATGCCAGACAATTTTCAAACACTCCTAAACCACTACAATCCGCCCGAAGCGCCGGATAATCTTTTTAATAAAATAATCGCGAGAATCAATAAAAGGCAAAGAATGTTGGCAATAAGCCGAGTTATTGTTTTTTCCCTTTCCCTTTTGGGATCGCTCGTAGCCGCTTGGCCGATTTTCTCCGCGGTAAAAATAGAATTCGTAAATTCCGGATTTTTACAATTTCTTTCTCTGGCCTTTTCCGACTTTGAAGTTATTATAACTTACTGGCAAAGCTTTATTCTGACCCTTCTTGAATCATTACCGGCCATAAGCATCGCCCTTTTCCTTCTGATTGTTTTTATCTTTATGGGATCATTAAGATTTTTAACGAAAAATATAAAAGCATTAACAAACAAAAATATTTTAGCCAATTAATATGAATTTAAACGATTTTTTTCAATCAAAAACTTTCAAGGGAATTTTAATAGGCATCGGCGCTGTTATCGTTTTCCTATTTATCTTTAGATTAGGAATGACGGTCGGTTTTAAAAAAGCTGATTTCTCTTACAAGTGGGGAGAAAACTATCATCAAAATTTCGCTGGACCAAAGAGAGGATTTTTCCGCGAGTTGGGCGGTATGGGCGATCGCGATTTTATCGGCGCCCACGGGATTTTTGGCAAAGTGTTAAAAATCGAAGGATCTGAAATGGTTATCAGTGGCCAGGATAACGCCGAAAAAATTATCATTGTCGGAGCGGACACTGTCATTGAAAAATTCAGAGAAAAAATAAAGCTTGATGGCATGGCAGTGGATGACACGGTCGTCGTAATCGGTGAACCAAATAATGAAGGGAAGATTGAGGCAAAACTTATTAGAATAATGCCTACTCCGCCGCCAAAGCCGGGAGAAGTGAAAATACAATAAACGACAAAATCCTAAATCCTAAGCACCAAATCCCAAACAAATCCTAAATCCAAAACAGACTGATCCAATTCGTCATCCCGAGCTTGTCGACCGCGTGTCGCTAAAGCTTCAGCGAGTGGCGCAGGGATCTCACCCCTTGCCATAATTCACCGCATGAGATTTCTCGACAAGCTCGAAATGACAAAGGGGAGATATTTGAATTTTAAAAATTAGAATTTGTTTAGAGTTTAGGATTTAGAGTTTAGAATTTTAAAAAATATGTTTGAAAAAATATTTAAAACTGTAAAACAAAAAAAGATAGCCACTGCTATTATGTTGCCCATTTTGGCCGGCGGTGGATATCTTGGGTATAACTCTATCACAAGCACTGCTGAAGTGACAAGATACGTTCTCGCCGCTACGGAAAAAGGGACTATTATCACCTCTGTCGGTGGGAGCGGTCAAGTTTCCGCCACCAACCAAATTGACGTTAAACCCAAAGCCTCCGGAAATGTTATTAGCGTTAATATTAAAAACGGCCAAGAGGTAAAAGAGGGCGCAATTCTTGTCCAACTAGACACTCGCGAAGCCAGAGAGGCGGTAAATGACGCTTCCGCCAATCTTTCGGCAGCCAAGGTGGCTTTGGATAAACTGAAAAACCCGGATATAAACGATCTCGAACGAGCAGTAAGCGATGCCGAGATTAATTTAGAGTCGGCAAAATTATCTTTAAAAAAAATGCAAGAACCGGCGGACGAATTATCCGTAATGCAGGCAGAGAATGCTCTTAAAAAAGCGGAAGAATCAAAAAGCGAAGCGGAAGATGATTTAAAAAAATCTTACGATGACGGATTTAATAATGTCGCCAATGTTTTTCTTACCTTACCTTCCCTAATGAGTGGGCTTGACGATATTCTCCATGGACACAATTCCAGTCTCGGCGGAAGCGGACAAGAAAATATTGATTTTTATTATGATGCCGCCGGATTTTACGACGGGGGGCGGGCGTTTCAATACAAAACTGATGTTGCGACAAAATATAGCCTCGCCAGAGATACTTATGAAAAAAACTTTGACGATTACAAGGCAACCAGCCGCTATGCGGATACGGTGGCCATTGAAGCATTGATTACTGAAACTTACGATACTACCAAAAATATTGCCGAAACAATCAAAAGCGCGATTAATTTGGTTCAATTTTACGAAGATCAATTAATCTTGCATAACGTAAAGCCGGCAACTGTCGCCGATTCTCATTTATCCAGTCTTGCAAGCTATACCGGCAAAACAAGTTCATATCTTTTGGATCTTCTTTCTATAACAAGGAGCATTGAAAATAGTAAAACGGCAATTATAAACGCCGAGCGT
>MFGA01000006.1:0-947 GCA_001778095.1 Candidatus Falkowbacteria bacterium RIFOXYA2_FULL_38_12 | reverse complement strand
TTGATATTCAATCCCAAGAAATTACTATCAGGCAAAGGCAAAATGCTCTTTATAATGCCTCCGAGGCATTAAAAGACTATTCTGTCCGCGCGCCATTTTCTGGAGTAATCGCGGCAAGCGATATTAAAAAAGGCGATGCCATCTCCGGTTCAACTGTTGTCGCGACTCTTATTACCAAACAAAAAATAGCGGAGATCTCCTTAAACGAAGTTGATGTTGCCAAAGTTAAAGTCGGACAAAAAGCCACACTTACCTTTGACGCGGCCGAGGGGCTAAGCATCACCGGTTCAGTTGTGGAAATTGATATGGTCGGGACTGTTTCCCAAGGAGTGGTCACTTATAATATAAAAATAAATTTTGACGCGGAAGATGAAAGAATAAAGCCGGGAATGAGTGTTTCCGCTTCTATTGTTACTGATATTAAACAAGATGTTTTAACTGTTCCTAACAGCGCCATCAAAACCCAAGGGGAAACAAGCTATGTTGAAATGTTAGATCAACCCGGAGCAGAAACGGCTGGAGTCCAAGGCGTCACTTCGTTAACTCTTCCCAGACAACAGCAAGTTGAAGTTGGCCTTTCCAATGACACTTTAACCGAAATAATTTCCGGATTGGCGGAAGGAGACAAAGTAATTACAAGGGCGATTACCCCCAGCAGTACAACAACCAGTTCTTCTTCCGGATCTAGTCTTTTTGGCGGAGGAGCTAGCGGAGGAATGATGAAAACGGGACGATAACTTATGATTGAAGTAAAAAACATTACAAAAGTATATAAGAGCGAAAATGTAGAAACTGTGGCCTTGGGCGGAGTAAGTTTCAAGATCAACGATGGAGAATTTGTTGCCATCATGCTTTGAATTACGAAACTCCTAAAATTTGATATACTTAAAAAGACACCGCAAGGTGTCTTTTTAAGAACTGCCGTTCGTATGGAGCCAGAAAGCTTC
>MFGA01000005.1 GCA_001778095.1 Candidatus Falkowbacteria bacterium RIFOXYA2_FULL_38_12 | reverse complement strand
TCGCGACCGAAGGGAGCGACGAGCATAACCGGAATTATTTCCGAAGCCGTTATGGCGAAAAAGGAGCGACCGAAGGGAGCGATTTCGCCATAACTCGTTAATATACGAAGTGTTTGCGTATAATATACCAAAAGTTGTATTATATGCGAATAATTTGTTATACTTATTGTAAGTAAATTTAAGTTAATCTGTATTAATTCTAGCAAAATATTTATGAAATTGGAAGATCTGATAAATAAAATAAAAGACGAGCTTTGTTTAAGAAATTTTAGTCCAAAAACCATTAAAAGTTATTTAAGTTGTCTTGAAAGTTATTTCCGCTATATTAAGAATGTTGGCAAGGACGCCGATATTGATGCGATAAAAAAATATCTCTTGGGGATGCGCGACCGCAATAAATCGCCACAAACAATTAATGCGCATTTAAACGCTATTAAATATTTTTACAGGGAAATCGCAAAATCTCCTCAAAAAATAGATTTAAAATTTGCCAAGACGTCAAAAAAGCTCCCCATTGTTTTATCAGGATTAGATATAAAAAAAATAATAAATTCTATTGATAATAAAAAACACAGATTACTGATTTCTTTGTCTTACGGCGCCGGTCTTCGTGTAAGTGAAGCTATAAATTTAAAAATTAAAGATCTTAATTTAGCCGAACTGACTATTCATATTAAAGAAGCCAAGGGGAAAAAAGATAGAATAACTGTTTTGCCGGAAAAATTGAAAAATGATTTATCGGAAGCTACTATTGGTCGAGATCAAAACGACTATATTTTTGGAAGTGAAAGAGGAGGGAAGATAACCGAGAGAACGGCGCAAAAGATATTTGAAAACGCCTTAGGTAAGGCAGGGATTCAAAAAGACGCTACATTTCACTCGCTCCGCCACAGTTTTGCCACACATCTTTTGGAAAATGGAGTGGATATTCGCTATGTGCAGGAATTGTTGGGGCATCAAAATATCAGAACGACGCAAATTTATACCCATGTCACCAATCCGGCGCTTAAAAATATTAAAAGTCCTCTGGATAACTAACTAATGGCTCCAGCAATTGAATTTTAGTTAAAAATAAGTTATAATCCAGACAGGTTATTATTAATAGAATAAATATATGGTTCAAGCTTTATATACTAAAAAGGTTATGGAGCATTTCAAAAAGCCTCATAACCAGGGGGTAATTAAAGATGCGACAATAGTGGGGGAGTCGGGAAATCCTTTGTGCGGAGATGTCATGAAGTTATACATAAAGATAGACAAGAAAAAGATAAAGGGAAAAGAGACGGAATATATCAAGGACATTAAATTTGAAACGTTGGGTTGCGCCGCGGCTATTGCCACTTCTTCCATGATTACCGATCTTGTGAAAGGCAAGCCTATCGACGAAGCCGATAACGTAACCAAGGCCAATATAGCCGACTCTTTGGGAGGGCTACCGCCAATCAAATTGCATTGTTCGGTTTTGGCGGTTGAAGCATTGCATAAGGCATTAAAAGAATATAAAACTAAAAAATAAAAATATATGGAAAAAAAAGTAAAAAAAATATTGGATGAAATAAGGCCATCATTACAAGCTGACGGTGGGGACGTGGAATTGGTGGAGATAGACGAAAAAAATGGAGTAGTAAAGGTAAAGCTAACCGGCGCGTGTAAACATTGTCCTATGGCGACAATGACTTTGGAGCAAGGAATTGGTCGAGCGCTTAAGTCCAAAGTTCCCGGAGTTAAAGAAGTTTTAGCGGTTTAGTTATGAAATATATTTATTTAGATCATTCCGCGACGACTCCCATCAATAAAGAAGTTTTAAAAGCGATGAGGCCATACTTGGGAGAAAATTTTGGTAATCCTTCGTCTCTTCATTATTTTGGACAAAAAGCGCGCAAGGGAGTTGAAGATGCTCGCGAGAAAATCGCTAATTTTTTGAATTGCAAAAACGATGAAGTTTTTTTTACTTCCGGCGCGACCGAAAGCAACAATTTGGCGATTTTCGGATTGATTAAAAAAATAAGAAAGCAAAATAAAGATAGAAAATTACATATAATTACCTCGGTGATTGAGCATCCGGCGGTTCTGGAAGTTTTTGATCAATTGAAAAAAGAAGGGATAGAGGTATCATATTTGCCGGTAACAAAAAATGGATTAGTTTTGGAAGACGATTTAAAAAAGGCAATAAAGTCGGAAACCCTTTTGGTTTCCATAATGTATGTAAATAACGAAGTCGGAACAATTCAGCCGATAGCCGAGATAGGAAAATTATTGGAAGAAATAAATAAAAAAAGAACTCCCGAAGAAAAAATTTATTTTCATACCGACGCGGTCCAGGCGGCCAATTATTGCGATTGCAAAGTTAGCTATCTCGGAGTTGATATGCTTTCTTTTTCCGGGCATAAAATTTACGGGCCCAAGGGGGTCGGCGCGCTATATGTCAAAAAGGGAACGCCGATTTCAGCGATTGTTTACGGCGGTCATCAAGAACAAAGTCTGCGTTCAGGCACGGAAAATGTCGCCGGAATTGTCGGAATGGCAAAAGCGATAGAAATGATTGGTAAAAAAGATAATTTAAAAATAAGAAAACTAAGAGACGAGGTTGCAAAGAAACTTTTAGCGAAAATTCCGGACGCTATTTATAACGGCGATCGGGAAAAAAGAATTCCCTCCAACGCCAATTTCTGTTTTAAAAATGTTGAAGGCGAAAGCATTCTTTTGATGCTTGATATGGAAGGAATTGCCATTTCCACCGGTTCGGCTTGTTCATCCGGATCTCTGAAACCGTCTCATGTTCTTTTGGCCATGGGCGTGCCCCAAGAAGTTTCTCATGGAAGTGTAAGAATTACTTTGGGAAAAGAAAATACTAAAGAAGAAATTCAAAAGCTTATTAAAGCCTTACCGCCGATAATTAAAAAGTTAAGAGAAATGTCCCCAATAAAATAACTATGAAGTTTTTTGGCGAGATAAAAAATTTATCCCAAAGTTTTACATGGCTGATGTTTAAGGATAATTTTTTTCGGGTAAATTTTTTTCTGTCCATAATTTTTAATTTTCTTATCTGGGTTGTCATCGCTTGGAAATTTATTCCGCTAGTCACGCCGGGAGAACCGTTGCCCCTTCACTTTAATATTTATTTTGGCATTGATTTTATAGGTGAATGGTATAAGTTGTTGTTTATTCCTCTTCTGGGAATTATTTTTATTTTTACCAATTTCATTCTGGCCGATATTGCTTATCTGCGCGACAAGATCGTCAGCTATTTTCTTTTGGGGGCGAGCGTTTTTGCTCAGATTATTCTTTTTCTCGCCGTGTATATGATTATTCTGATTAATTTATAATAGAACCGCCCACTCCCTCTTATGGACAATTTTTCCATTATTAAGATTTTTATTCTCACCGCTCTGTCTTTCAGCGTAGCCATGCTTTGGACGCCTCTTTTGACGCATTTTTTATATAAATACAAAATAAAAAAACAAATTCGCGATGAAAAATCCGCTCCGGTCATGTCCGCTCTCCACAAAACAAAATCGGGGACGCCGACAATGGGCGGACTTTTGATTTGGGTGACAGTTCTTTTTTTGGCAGTATTATTTCTTTTTCTTGGAGAAATTACCGACTGGGGAATATTTGCAAAATTGAATTTTTTGACAAGAGGGCAAACATTATTGCCTCTTGGCGCCTTGGTCGCTTCGGCCATTGTTGGGTTTTTTGACGATTATCTGAATGTAAAAAAGATCGGTCCATGCGGGGGAGGATTGCGAATGCGCCATAGAATATTAATTTATACTTTAATCGCGACAGTCGGCGCTTGGTGGTTTTATTTCAAACTTGATTGGGATTTTATTCATATTCCATTTTTAGGAAATTTTGAAATTGGTTGGTGGTATCTTCCCATTTTTATTTTTATTATTGTGGCGACTTCTTTTTCGGTTAATGAAAGCGACGGGCTGGATGGTCTGGCCGGTGGTCTGCTTCTGGCCTCTTTTGCTTCTTTTGGAGTGATCGCTTTTTCTCAAGGGAAAATTGAGCTGGCCTCTTTTTGTGGAGTGATTGTCGGCGCTCTTTTGGCTTTTCTTTGGTTTAATATAAATCCCGCTAGATTTTTTATGGGAGACACGGGAGCAATGTCTTTGGGTGTCACTTTGGGAATAGTCGCCATGCTTACTAATTCGGTTTTACTGCTTCCGATTATCGGTTTTATATTTGTTCTGGAGTCAATGTCGGTTATTCTTCAGGTTTTATCAAAAAAAATAAGAGGAAAAAAGCTTTTTTTATCAACCCCCATTCATCATCATTTTGAGGCGAAAGGATGGAAAGAGCCGAAGATAGTGATGCGTTTTTGGGTCATCTCCGGAGTGACGGCTGTCATTGGCTTGATAATTTCCTTGATGGATCAGACGTGGGGAAGGTAGAATTTTGTAATTTTTGAATTTTTAATTTTATAAATAATTTTTTAATGTCTTAAACCTGAACGGACTGACACGCTTTAGCGTGTTATCAAACTTATTACCCATAACATAACAGCCTAAAGGCTGTCACTCCGTATAATTCAAGTTTAAAAATTAAGAAATTAAGATTTATTTAAAAATTACAAAATTAAAAATTATAAAATTCTTTAGTGCTTAGGATTTCGGATTTTATTTAAATATTATGCGCGAAAAGCCGGATTATTTTTTTATTGGATTGGTTTGGGTCATTGTTGTTTTTGGGTTGGTGATGTTGTCGTCGGCCAGTTCGGCGGTCGCCTTTAATAAATTCGGCGATAACTATTGGTATTTAAAACACCAACTTTTTTTTGGCCTTCTGCCCGGTATTTTGGCTTTTTTATTTTTTTTAAAAATTGATTATAGAAAATTAAAAAAATTCGCTCTGCCACTCTTGGTTATTTCTATCGCTCTTTTGCTGCTAGTTTTTATTCCCGGTCTTGGAGTGAGTTATGGCAGAGCAAGAAACTGGATAAATATTTTTGGCATGTCCCTCCAGCCGGCGGAAATTGTTAAATTAACCTTTTTGATTTATTTGGCGGCTTGGTTGGGAGAAAAAAACGGTACGAAGCAAATGGGGGACGCTTCTTCAAGTTTTATTCCTTTTGTTTCCATTTTCGGTTTGATAGTTTTTTTGATTGCCGCGCAACCTGACATTGGGACACTCTCTATTATTATTGTTATGGCTCTTTCGGTTTATTTTGCCGCGGGAGCGCCTTTTTCCCATATGGGAATTATCGGGGCGGGAGGGGCGGTTATGTTTTTTACTTTAATTAAAATAGCCCCCTACAGAGCGGCGCGCTTGATGACTTTTTTAAATCCCGGGCTTGATCCACAAGGAGTTGGTTATCATATTAATCAGGCGCTTTTAGCAGTCGGTTCCGGAGGGCTTTTTGGATTAGGGCTTGGCCTTTCCCGTCAAAAGTTTCAATATCTTCCGGAAGTTGCGGGAGATTCAATTTTTGCTATAATTTCCGAAGAGCTTGGTTTTATTTTTGCCGCCGGGCTTATTGTCGCTTTTATCTTTCTGGCCTTAAGGGGCTACAGAATCGCGAAGACTGCCCACGACGGTTTTGGTAGGCTTTTGGCAGTGGGAATCACCAGCTGGTTTGTCTTTCAGGCGTTTATAAACATCGGCGCTATGCTTGGCTTAATGCCTTTAACCGGAGTACCCTTGCCGTTTGTAAGTTATGGGGGCACGGCCATGACAATTGGTCTTGCGGCAATGGGAATGATGGGAAGCGTGTCGAAATATTGTAAGAGTTAAATTCCAAATCCAAAATCACAAGCTCCAAATAAATCCAAATATCTAATGTTCAAAATTCCAAATAATTGTTGTTTTGAATTTTGATATTTGAGAATTGTAATTTATTTGGGATTTGTAATTTTGAATTTGGTGCTTTCCGAAACAATTTTATAGGTCTGAACTGTAGTTTTGATTTTTGACATTTGATTTTTAAAATAAAATTTATGAGAATACTCTTAACCGGCGGGGGAACAATGGGTTCGGTTTCGCCACTATTAGCAATTGCCGAAGAACTAAAAGAGAAAGACAATTCGTCGGAATTTTTGTGGCTGGGAACAAAAAACGGTCCGGAAGAAAAATTTATTAAAGAAGCGAATATTATTTTTAGAGCGATTCCTTCGGGAAAACTCCGTCGCTATTTTAGCGGGCGTAATTTTATCGATCCTTTTTTGATCATCGCCGGATTTTTTTCTTCGCTTTGGATTATTTTTAAATTCAAACCAAAAATAATTTTATCAGCCGGGGGATTTGTCGGCGTACCGGTTATTTGGGCCGGTTGGTTTTTGAGAGTGCCGAGCTTGATCCACCAACAAGATTTGCGTCCCGGTCTTGCCAATAAACTCACCGCCCCTTTCGCTAAAATTATCACCGTAGCTTTTTCTGAATCATTAAAGTATTTCACGGGCGCGACTATTGTGGGAAATCCTTTTCGCAAATCACTTTTAATGGGCGATAAAGCGCGCGCCAAAGAAATTTTTGAATTGCAGGACGATCTGCCCGTGCTTTTAATTTTGGGAGGGGGAACGGGCGCCCTGGAACTTAATAAAATAGCGATTCTGGCCTCTGGCGAACTTACCACTTTTTGCCAGGTAATTCACTTAACCGGAGGAAAGTTTGATGAAGATTTTGAAGCGAAAATAGATATTATAAAAAAAGAAAATAAAAATTATCACCTTATTGATATTTTAGTGACAGGGATGGAAGATGCTTTCGCCGTAGCCGACCTTGTTGTCTCTCGAGCGGGGATGGGTACATTGACCGAACTCTCGATTTTAGGCAAGCCGACAATTTTGGTTCCCATGCCGGAGAGCCATCAAGAAGAAAATGCTTGGTATTTTAAGCGTCAAAACGCTGTTCACATTTTGGATCAAAAAAATTTAATGCCGGCAGAATTTTCTTTTGCCGTCCGCGAAGTAATCGGCGATAATATTGAGCTCGCGAATCTAAGTAGAAATATTAGGGGAGTGATGAATGCCGATGCGGCAAAAAAAATTGCAGAAAAGATTTACTCGTTGTAGGCAGTATATTTTTAATATAAAATAATCGCGTATGACAAATTTTGAAAGTAGAGGGGGGGGCGACAGATATGGAGTTGGCAACTTTTTTAATTAAACACATTAACGATCCTTGCGAGGATTTAGATGGAAATAATATAAGAGATTTTTATATAAGAGAAGCGAAAAGGGCACTGTTGGCTTTTAATGACGACGAAGCAAGAAGATTATTAGAAACTACGATCGATAAGTATAAAGATTAAGTATTTTTGAAAAATTCACTTTATTTAAACTAATCTCAACAAAATTTTTTTGATAAAATCATTGCGCAGTAAATTAAGAAATTAGAAAATCTTTCTAATTTATGCTAAAATAAGCCAATGGTTAAAAGATTTAATTTTAACTTTAGGCTTATAAAGGACTTATAAGTAATTG
The DNA here is from genome assembly GCA_001778095.1 of Candidatus Falkowbacteria bacterium RIFOXYA2_FULL_38_12. Classification (GTDB taxonomy): domain Bacteria; phylum Patescibacteriota; class Patescibacteriia; order XYB2-FULL-38-15; family XYB2-FULL-38-15; genus XYB2-FULL-38-15. Next base: position 4,444 of record MFGA01000005.1, on the reverse strand, counting down.
CTCAGTTAATTGCTTATTTTTGGTTTAATATATTAGTTATCAGTTGAAAGATTATAGAGATGAATAAAAAATATTCGGTTGGCAACTTATTTTTAAGAAGAATAATTAAGTTTTCTTTTTTACTACTAATCGTGGTTGGTTTTGTTGTTATTGCATATCCGAGCTCAGCTTCGGCGGCGACTTATTATGTCGCAAAAACAGGTAATGACACTACGGGAGACGGAAGTTCTGGTAATCCTTGGTTAACTCTGCAAAAAGCCGAAGACACAGCCTCAAATGGTGATACTGTTTATGCTAATGAAGGAACATATAAAGAGAATGAAGCCGCTATCCATGGCTGGAGGCCTTTAAAAGGCATAACTTGGATAGCAAGTGGAACGGTTACTGTTCACGGAACAGCTCCGGGTACTCGTGTTTTATACTCATCCGGGACGGCAGCAGCAAGTTTTACAGGATTTACTATTGATGCTAACGACGGAGTAGATGGAGCAAAGACATATGCTGCTAACTTTGCCGCCGGAACTACAAATAAAACGTTTGTTAATTGTATTTTTAAAGATGCCGCCACCAGTCTTTTTGCTGGCAGTACAATGTCAGGTTTTAGCGTTAGCGGATCTACTTTTGAGATGGCCACAGCTAATATGACCGGTGCTAGCGGTTCATTTGCGAGCTCAACATTTTCAGGTAATACTTTTAATGTTACTAACGGGTTAGCCGCAGTTCGCGCTGGTACTGCTGGCAGTTCAGTTATATTTGATAATAATGATTTTAATGTCACAAGCGCTACCTATATATGGTATGTGACTACTTCGGGAGATTATACAATAACAAATAATACTTTTGATACAGTTAGTTTAACTACTTCCGGGATGTCATTTAGTACTGGATCAGGAACGATTACAATTGAAGATAATGATTTTACTCACGCAGACGATTCTTCTATTATCTCCATCACCGGTGATAGCTGGAGTGTAGGTGTAGCTGATAATTCCTTTACTTCCACGATAGCTGGCGTAGCCCGATCCCTTTGTTAACGTAATAAATCAGGTTACGCCATCAATAACTGGAAATACTTTTGATTCCCAGTCTTCTTACGCGTCAAACATATCCGTGACATCTACCGGTGTCAATTGTGGGGTGGCGACTATAAGTAATAACACAATGTACTCTAGGTCGACTCAAGGAAAGGTTATAAACGTTGGCACCGAAGCAACTGCTGCTGGTGATAATATGTTAAATGGAGTTGTGATACAAAATAATACAATTTATGGGGCGTTGTATTATAATCCGGCTCTTGCTGATGTCAGCACACATTCTATATTTGTTGGATACAATGCCAACGCTTCTATCAAATATAATACTGTTATAGGCGGTGGGTATGCAATCGTTATAAAAGGTGGTGGTATGGAGTATTCTAGCGGAGGAATTTTTTATAATAAAATAATAAATTCAACCGGGGTGGCTTCTCTTAGGGTTAAAGGAATAAAAAATGCCAATATTTTTAATAACGTAATTTACGCCAATTCTTCAATATCTGGTACTTATTACCCGGTTCATATAGGGCAAAACGGTGAAGGAGAAGTATCCACTGGAACCGTTTTAAAAAATAATATTATAGTCGGAGGTGGAGGATCAAAATTAATATATATAGAGTCTAGTTCTACTACCGGTTTTGTAAGTAATTATAATTTATTATATAGGCATAACGAGGGATATATAGGATATAATGGAACAAACTATAGTTTTTCTAGTTGGCAAGGTTTGGGTTATGACGCCAATTCTATAAATAGTGATCCATTGTTTACCGATCCAAATAATTATAATGTCACAGTTAGCCCAGTGTCACCCACTATAAATGCAGGTACGGACGTAGGATTATCACAAGATTTTTTAGGAGTTGCCGTCCCTCAAGGAACTTCTCCCGATATCGGACTATACGAGCTTTATGTTCCCAATAGCGTTCCATCATCATTGATTCAATACAAATCAAATGGAACAACGATAATAGAAACAGGCAGTCTGACCAATGAAACAACAGTTGTTTTTAAAATGGGAATGTCTTCTTTAAATTCTGCCGATTCACTAACTCCGCAAATTGAAATCAGAGAATTAGGTTCGGATTTTACTAATACTTTTACTAATTCAGGAAGCGCGGTTTTATATTCAGGAGTAGGTGTTACGGGAGAGGTTACTGTAACCGGTTTAAAAAACGGGACTGCGTATCATTGGCAGGCTAGAATCAGCAATTCCGCGGGGAGTAGTTCTTGGACATCTTATGGTAGCAATTTGGAAAGTGTTGCTGATTTTGAGACTGACCCCCCAACAATTCAATTTACTTCTGCTTCAAGTTCAGGCGCAGAAAGTTCAACAAGTGTTAATTTAGAATTAAGTTTATCCGGGATTTCCAGCAAAGAAATTACAGTTGGTTATTCCGTAACCGGTGGTACTGCATCAGGTAGCGGGGTTGACTACACTTTAGGTTCAGGTACAGCCATCATCAGCGCTGGAAGTCTTACCACTAATATTTCTCTTACTGTAGTAAATGATTCCATAGACGAAGATAACGAGACAGTCCAAGTGGCCATTGCCGATCCTTCCAACGCTACTTTGGGAAGCAATACTGTTTTTACTTACACTGTTAATGATAATGATGATCCTCCAACGGTTACTTTATCGGTTAATCCGGCGACTATTGCCGAAGCTAGCGAAGAAAGCGTTATCACCTCTACTCTATCAGCTACTTCCGGAAAAACAATCACGATTGACCTTTTGTACTCGGGTACAGCCACCGGAAGCGGAGCAGACTACACCGCCTCAAGCGCCGAAATTATTATTGTCGCCGGAGGACTTACCGGCACAGCTACGGTTACATCTGTTCAGGATCTGACAAACGAAGCCAATGAAACAATAATTATAGATATTAACTCCGTTACTAACGGAAGTGAGTCTGGTACCCAGCAAGAAACAATTACGATCAACGACGATGATTGCGCGACAGTAGATAATACAGCAACCTACAATTCTTATCCAACTTGCGGTCCCGCCACTTGCAATGTCGGGTATGTTTTATCTGCGGGAGCCTGCATTCTCTCCGGGGGTATTGGTGGCGTTTCTTCTCCATCAAGCACTGGATCTGGGGTCGCCAATGCTCAAGCTTCGGGAATTGGGGTTTCTCTTAATGTCGGCGAAATTAATCGATCCGGCACGAATGTTTTAACTTATATAACAAATCAAAATAATTTTGTCGCTCCGGAAAGCGGTTATGATTGGCAACCAAGCAGTCACAGTTTTAATATTAATAATTTTGACTTGTTGAATGGAATTGTGACTATAGTTTTTTCTTCCGAACCTAAAACGGTTATTCTCGCAAAAGGTCAAACCAAGGATGTTGATTTGGGAGGAGACGGAGTTAGCGATATTAGAGTTACTTTTTCCGGTATCTTTGTTAATCGAGCGGAAATTACGATTCAGTCATTAATCAACGAAAATAATCAAAAAAATAACAAACCCGACTATTACGAAGGCCGCCTTATTAAATACATCGCACATCCCAAAATTTATTTAATAAAAAATAATAAAAAACATTGGATTGTTGACGAACTGACCTTTAATTATTTCGGTTATAAGTGGTCTAGTGTTGAAACTATTTTTGAAAGCACGGCATTTGCCGACGGAGATAATATTGTTGCGCCAAAATTATCTAAATTTGTTTTTTCTCGTAATCTTAAAATTGGAATGACGGGGAATGACGTTAAGGAATTACAAAAATACCTTAATTCAAAAAATTTTTTAGTAGCAAAAGAGGGGGCGGGTAGTCCAGGGCAAGAAACGCCGACGTTCGGTCCGGCGACTAAAGCCGCTTTGATAAATTTTCAAAAGGCTAAAAAGATTGATCCGGCGATTGGTTTTTTTGGCTCCATAACCAGAGATTTTATTAATAAATAAACTATTGATAAAAAATTTAGAATATATAAAACAACCTTTGCGTAAGGTTGTTTTATTATCCCTATCTAATTTTACCTTTAGGATTAAAGATAAAATTGGATAGAGGCGGGAGAACTCGGGGCCAAGAACTCCCTTTGATTTGGCATCACGCCAAATCCCCGGTTAGAGGAACCAGGAACCTCCTCCTTGTGAGATCAGTTTGTGGTAGGGACGGTCTCTACCACCGCCTTCTTCTTGTCGTAGTTTTTGGCTACGAAGTAGAAGATGACGGATACGACCATCATCATAGCGGTCAGCAACCCGAAGTAGTTGGCGGGGGTCATCGTGGGGTAGATCGAGGCCATAAGTCCAGCTAAGATGTCGCCCACGAAGGCAGTGAAAAGAAAGATACTGGTGAGTTGGCTCTTCATGCTTTGAATTACGAAACTCCCTCCCTCTCATTTTTCAAACCAAACCAAAGTAACCTCGCTAATGGCGAGTTTTTTGTTTGAAGTGAATT
>MFGA01000004.1 GCA_001778095.1 Candidatus Falkowbacteria bacterium RIFOXYA2_FULL_38_12 | reverse complement strand
TTAGCGAGGTTATTTTGGTTTGGTTTGAAAAATGAGAGGGAGGGAGTTTCGTAATTCAAAGCTTTGAAGAAGTCCTTCCGAGATGGGTAGGCCGTCATTTTTGATAAAAATAGGCCCTTCACATTTTAGTGTTGTCATCACACCGTTTGATAGGCTTTTTCTACAAGCCGGGCACCATGGAGCATACGACATTATCTCTCCCTCTCCCTCTTCCGAGCACACCATCTCGTGTGTTTTTTCTCTCCCAAATAAACAGATAATTTATTATCCACTTATTTGGAAGAAAAAAATGTAATGTGTGAAAAAAAGTAAATAAACAAGTTGGCTTATAGAAAGCCAACTTGTTTTTATTTTTCTTATAGAATATTGTAGTCTTTTTGTGTTCCAAAGTCAAGTCTTTGGCTTCTTGTCCTTCGACAAACTTATGGAATAGCTATCTAGATCAGAAAACTGATAATCAAGAGGGCGACAATATTCAAAACTTTTATCATTGGGTTAATAGCCGGACCGGCAGTATCTTTGTAGGGGTCGCCGACAGTATCACCAGTAACAGCTGCTTGATGAGCAAACGATCCTTTTCCACCATGATTGCCTTCTTCAATATATTTTTTGGCATTGTCCCAAGCCGCGCCACCGGAGGTCATAGAAAGACCGACAAATATTCCCGTTACAATACTGCCAACCAGTAATCCACCCAAAGCTTGCGGACCCAGAAAGACGCCGACAATAATTGGCGCGAGAACAGGAATTAAGGCCGGCACAACCATTGATTTGATAGCTGATTTGGTAACAATATCAACGCAACGAGCGTAGTCCGGTTTTGCCGTGCCTTCCATTAATCCCGGTATTTCTTTCCATTGTCTTCTAACTTCGTCAACAACTTTGCTTCCGGCTTTTCCCACGGCGCGCATTGCCATTGAACCAAAAAGATATGGTAAAAGTCCGCCCAGGAATAGACCACTTAAGATATAGGGATCAGCTAAGTCAAAGACTTTATTTTCCAGACCAAGAGCGGAAACCTCGTGAATATAAGAAGCGAATAAAACTATGGCGGCGAGTCCGGCTGAAGCAATGGCGTAGGCTTTAGTGACCGCTTTTGTAGTGTTACCAACAGCATCAAGGGGATCAGTGATATTGCGGACAGATTCCGGCAAGCCGGCCATTTCGGCAATACCTCCGGCGTTATCAGTAATAGGTCCAAAGGCATCAATGGCAACAATTATTCCAGTCATAGAGAGCATGGTCATAACTGCAATAGCTACTCCATAAATTCCCGCGAGCCAAAAGGAGACTAAAATTCCGGCAACGATTAAAAGCACGGGCATAGCTGTTGCCTCCATGGACATAGCAAGGCCGGTAATAATATTTGTTCCATGTCCGGTTGTTGAAGCTTGAGCAATTTCTTTAACCGGGCGATATCCTTTTGAAGTATAATATTCAGTAATTGCCATCATTCCAGCAGTAATAACAATTCCAACCAAAGAAACAATATAGAGATTAAGGACGGAATATTCTCCATTGCCTTTCATAATCCAAGAAGTGATGGGATAAAAAGCGATAGCCGCTAAAACCGCGCTCGCAGCCAGTCCTTTATAAAGCGCTCCCATTATATTATTTTTACTACCAAGACGTACAAAGAATGTACCAAGAATGGAAGTAATAATGGCCACGCCACCCAAGACTAGGGGATACAAGATAGCGTTAGAAAAGTTTGGCAGTAATAAAACTCCCAAAAGCATTGCCGCGATAGCTGAAACTGCGTAAGTTTCAAAAAGATCAGCAGCCATTCCGGCGCAATCGCCAACATTATCACCGACAAGATCAGCAATTACTCCCGGGTTCCTTGGATCATCTTCCGGAATGCCGGCTTCTACTTTGCCAACCATATCAGTTCCTACATCAGCGCCTTTGGTATAAATACCTCCGCCCAAACGAGCAAAAACAGAAATTAAACTTCCACCGAAACCAAGTCCGACTAAAGCTTTTACGGCTGAAATTTGATCAACGTTAAAAACATAAACTAAAAGCATAAAAAATCCGGTGACAGAAAAAAGCGCCAAACCGACAACTAAAAGTCCGGTAACAGTGCCACCTTTAAAGGCGACATTCAAGGCTTCTTTTAATCCTTTTTTAGCGGCTTCGGTTGTTCTCACATTAGCTCGGACGGAAATATACATTCCGATATATCCGGCCAAAGCTGAAGCAACAGCCCCGATTAAAAATCCTAGCGAGGCGAAAAAGCCCAAAAAGAGCAAAAGGAAGAATAAAACTACCGCGACAAGAGCGACTGTCTTGTATTGGCGGTAAAGATAAGCATTTGCCCCCTCTTCTATAGCCTTGGCAATGCTTTGCATTTTCTCGTCTCCCGTCGGCAATCTAAGGATCCATTTAATAAGAAAGACCCCATAGCCAATCGCGAGAAGTGACGAAATGAGCGCAAAAATAAGCGAACCTGTCATAGTTAAAAAGCTTAATATTAAATCCCTCCACTTATGATAATTTATCCCAAAATGGGGAAAATGTAAACCCCCGCGTTGACTCACCCCTCTTTTTTTGGTATCATTACAACGTATCTTATGAAGTCAAAATTTTTATTTTTTCTGAAAAAGATCGCCGTTAAGGTATTTATTGTTTTTTTGGATGGCTTAGTGTTGTTAAAAAATTTCCTGGCATTTTTTCTAAGGGCCATAGCGCGTCCATTAAGATGGATGGGTAACGCCGCCCTTTTTTCTTTTATTCTAAAAATCTACAAAGGATATATTTATTTAAAAATAAAACTGGCAAAATATTATCTGCCGGTCAAAAGCAAATTCATTTATCCTTTGACTCGCCGATACGTCACTCATTCGGTTCTTATCTTGATATCTTGTTTTGCCATTGCCGCGAATATTCAGGCGAAAGAAGCTTCTTTGGAAAATTCCGAATATATCGGCCAGAAAAGTATTTTATTTGCCTTAAACCGGAACACCGGCGAGCAATTTGATGAAATTTTTGACGAGCTTGTCGTTGAAGAAATTACCAAAGATGGCAATGAAAAAGTTTTAAGTTATTTGGGCGAGGAGGCGGGCATTGTGGTTCCGGGCGGGAGTGTGGGGCCGAACCTTCCTCTGTTACCAATCAATCCGGGAGAAGGGCTTTTACTGCCTTCATTAGGCGAGCAAAGAACAAAAATAATAGACTATGTTGTGGGAGAAGGGGATACGCTCGGCGGAATTGCCGAAAAGTTTAATTTAAAGGTTGTTACAATTCTTTGGGCCAATAAATTAACCGAACGCAGTTTGATCAGACCCGGAGATAAATTGGTTATTCTCCCTGTTGACGGAGTCGTACATAAAGTTAAAAAGAATGATACGGTCGGCGGGATAGCAAAATATTATGGCGCGGAAAGTGGTAAAATAATTGAAGGAAACGCTTTGGCCGACGCGGGAGATATTAATGTCGGTGAAATTTTAGTTGTGCCGGATGGAAAAATGCCGACTATCGTAGCGGTAAAACCACCCTCCAGAGTGCAACCGTCGAGCAGAGATATTTTTACTATTCCTTCGGTAAAACCTTCGGCTGAAGGAAAAATGGTGTGGCCGACTTCGGCAAAAATCATTACCCAGTATTTTGGTTGGAAGCATGTCGGGTTGGATATTGCCGGTCCAAAAAATTCATCAATTTATGCGGCTAAGGCCGGGACGGTTGAGGTCGCACAAGCCGGGTGGAATAATGGTTATGGAACTTATATAATCATTGATCACGGCGGAGGAGTAAAAACTCTTTATGGCCATAACAATAAACTTTTAGTTTTGGTCGGAGATGTCGTGGAAGCCGGACAAGAGATAGGAAAAATGGGCAATACCGGAAATGTCCGCGGAGTAACCGGCATTCATTTGCATTTTGAAGTTAGAATTAATGGGAAAAAGAATAATCCGTTGCATTACTTGTAAAGTGAAAAGTTAAAAATGAAAAGTGCAAAGTTTCGGTTAAAAGTTTAAAGTTAAAATAACTTTTAACTTTACACTGTAATTTTTAATTTTTCACTTTTAACTTTTAACTTTTTTATTCTTCCCCCTTTGCCCTATATTGCAACGCTTCGGCAATGTGAGATAAGGAGATTTTTTCTTCACCGGCCAGATCGGCAATCGTTCTTGAAATTTTTAGCACTCGATAATAAGCGCGGGCGGAAAGGTGCATTTGAGTGACAGCGTTTTTTAGAAATTCCTGGCTTTGCGGATCAACTTCGCAAAATTCTTTTATCATTTTGGAAGACAACTCTGTATTAGTGATAATTCTAAAATTTTTGTATCTTGCTTCTTGAATTTTTCTCGCGTTAATAACGCGCTTTTTTATTTCGCTAGAACTTTCGGCTTGTTTCTGTTCTGATAATTTTTCAAATTTTAAACGGGGGACTTCAATGTGTAAATCTATTCTATCCAAAAGTGGTCCGGAAATTCTTTTTTGGTATCGCAAGATGGTGGAGGGCGAACAAGAACAAAATTTTTCCGGGTCATTGTGGTATCCGCATTGACAGGGATTGCGAGCCGCGACTAAAATAAATTTTGCCGGAAATTGAAGGGTTCCTGCGGCGCGAGAAATGCTCACGACGCCGTCTTCAAGCGGTTGGCGAAGACTTTCCAAGACAGCTCTGCTAAATTCAGGAAGCTCATCTAGAAAAAGAATTCCTCGATGCGCTAAGCTTATTTCTCCGGGGCGGGGCCAAGCGCCTCCGCCGACCAAAGAAACTCCGGAGGCAGTGTGGTGTGGACTGCGAAACGGCCTTTTTCTAATCAAAGATTCTCCCGCGGGCAAAAGACCGGCAACACTATAAATTCTCGTTACTTCCAGCGCCTCATCAATGGAAAGAGGAGGAAGAATTGTCGGCAAAGTTTTGGAAAGTAATGTTTTTCCCGAGCCGGGAGGTCCGGTCATCGCGATATTATGTCCGCCGGCTGCCACTATTTCCAGCGCGCGTTTAACATATTCCTGGCCTTTTACAAAAGCCATATCAAGATTTTCTTCAAAAGAATCAGAAGGATTAGAATTTAGCGACTCAGATTTTAAAAAAGGAGGGATTAATTGGATTTTAGTTAAGTGATTTATTAGTTGAGTTAAATTTTGGACAGGAATAATTTCAATGTCTTCAATCAGGCTCGCTTCCGGAGCATTAAGAGAGGGGATATAAAGGGTTTTTATTCCCTTATTTTTGGCAAAAGAGGCAATGGCCAAGATGCCATTGATTGATCTTAGCGCGCCATCAAGCGCTAGTTCTCCGGCAAAAAGACTGTCGGGACATGAATTTTTATTTACGCCATCTGAAGAAATATTTTTTGGAAAAAGATAAAAATCTTTAGATGAGGCAAGAATACTTACGGCTATTGGCAGGTCATAAGCCGGTCCCGCTTTTTTTAAATCAGCCGGGGCTAAATTTACCGTTACTCTTGTTCTTGGAAAGGGGAGTCCGCTATTTTTTATAGCCGCTCTCACTCTTTCCCTAGATTCTTGGACGGCCGTATCCGGCAAGCCGACAATCGTAAAATGCCCCAAACCGGGAGAAATATCAGCTTCAACTTCAACCAGCTCCGCGTCCAATCCGACAATTGCCGCGGAAAATATTTTGGAAGACATAGTGTAAATAATTAGTAACTAGCAATATACAAGGTCATTCCCGCGCAGGCGGGAATCTACTTTTTACGGAGAGTGGATTCCCGCCTGCGCGGGAATGACACATCTGATTTGAAAATTTTTATCAGAATTAGTCCCGCTCCGACAAAAATATAAACGTCGGCTAAATTAAAAATTGAATAATCAAAAAAACTTAAAAAATCAACGACATATCCATAGAGAAGGCGATCTAAAAGATTACTTATCGCGCCAATCGTTATCAGACTAAAACAAAAAACAAGGAAGTAATTTTTTTCTTCATAATTTTTTATCAAAAACAGTAAAACACAAGACAGAATCAAAAAAATAAAAAGATAAAGAAGATATTGGTTTAATTTTAAGTTAAAAATGAGATGATAATTTTTAAATAATTGCAAGCCAATAAATTTTTTTGAGAATAAAAAAAATCCGCCCTCGGGTAAACCGAAAGCGAAATTTTTTGTGATTCTGTCAGCTAAAAACAAGAGGGCAACAAAAAAATTAGTAAGAGTTATTTTCCGAAGAAAAGTCATCACATTGAATTTTTTATCTGCGGGTTAAATTTTCTTTGCATTTGACGCAAGCGCTCGATGCGGGTCTGGCTTCTAGTCTTTTTGGATCGATTGCTTTTCCGCAATATTTGCAGACACCATAAGACCCATCCTCAATTCTTTTTAGGGCGTCATTAACATCGCGCAGGGAACGTTCTAGAGACTGTTCGAGAGCAAGATTATCGCCGTAAGAGGCAACCTCCTTGGCATTTTCTTCGTCTTCATCGCCAAGATCACTAAAATTGGTATCAAAATCAGCGGAATTACGCGGATTTTTTTTAGCAAATTGGGATAATTCTTTTTCCAGTCTTTGTTTTTCTTCCAAAAGGATAGTTTTTATCTTTTGAATGAATTTAGGATCAAAATTAGTATTTTTCATATTATTGCGGGGAGGAACTACTGGTTTTAGGTAGCGCAGTAGGTCTTTAGTTAAGATTAAAGTAAATTAAAAATACCCCTCTTTAACATATTATAGGTTAAGATGTAGTTTTATTCAATAGGGGACATGTATTGCCAGCGAGTTAAAAACGGCTATAATGAACATATAGACTTATGCTTATTTTAGGAATAGAAACGTCGTGTGATGAAACGAGTATGGCGCTTGTTCGAGAAGAAGAGGGCAAGTTAGAGGTGAAAAAAAATATAGTTTCCTCGCAGATTAAAATTCACTCAAAATACGGCGGGGTGGTTCCGGAAGTGGCGGCAAGAAAACACGTAGAAACCATTTTTTCTATCTTGGAAGAATTTGTGGAGGATAGAAAAAAAATTGATGTGGTTTCTGTGGCTTCGGGCCCGGGATTGATTACGTCGCTTCTTGTCGGCGCGGAAGTGGCGCGGACAATTTCTTATGTTTGGGGAAAACCGCTTATTTCAGTAAACCATGTTGTATCGCATATTTACGCTAATTGGTTAAAAGAAAAAACACCCTCCCCCAACCCCTCCCCTCAAGGGAGGGGAATAATTGAATTTCCGGCGCTTTGTCTTGTGGTTAGTGGAGGACACACAGAGTTAGTCTTGATGGATAATTTTGGAAAGTTTAAAGTTATCGGGCGTACCTTGGACGATGCAGCCGGGGAATGTTTTGACAAATGCGCTAAGATTTTAGGATTAGGGTACCCCGGGGGACCGGCCATATCTGCTTACGCAGATAAGTTAAAAGTTAAAAGTGAAAAGTTAAAAGTTGAATTACCGAGGCCGATGATAAACACACCGGATTTTAATTTTTCTTTTTCCGGGTTAAAAACGGCAGTTTTGTACAAGGTTAGAGATTTGGGAAAAAAAAGTTTTGGAGAATCAGTCCGCAGAGAGATGGCCTTTGAAATAGAAGAAGCGATCACGGAAGTCTTGGTCAGTAAAACCATAAAAGCGGCTAAAAAATATAAAGTGAAAACAATAATGTTAGCCGGCGGGGTTTCCGCTAATAAAAATTTAAGGAAAAAAATGGGCGAAGCAATAAAGGTAGAATTGCCAAATACTGGGTACCAGATACCAGATATTCAATACTGCACAGATAACGCGGCGATGACTGCGGCCGCCGGATATTTTTATGCTAAAACGGGTAAATTTACACCGTGGGAGAAGTTGAAAGTTGACCCCAACTGGGAGCTGTAAGGAAAATTTTATAATTTTTAATTTTGTAATTTTTAAATAAATCTTAATTTCTTATTTTTTAAACTTGAATTATGCGGAGTGACAGCCTTTAGGCTGTTATGTTATGGGTAATAAGTTTAATAACACGCTAAAGCGTGTCAGTCCGTTCAAGTTTAAAGCATTAAAACATTAGAAAATTATTTATAAAATTAAAAATTATAAAATTAAAAATTCTAATCATGCATTTTATCTCAAAAAACGAAAAAGAGACCCTGGCTTTCGCGGAAAAATTTGCCAAAAAGTTAAAGGGTGGTGAGATGATCGGGTTGACCGGAGACCTCGGCGCGGGAAAAACTGTTTTTGTAAAAGGCCTAGCAAAGGGACTTGGAATTAAAGAAAATATCCAAAGCCCGACTTTTTTATTGATGAAAGTTTATAAAATTAATCTTAGATCTAAAATGTCAGATGTTAGATCCTTGGTACATATCGACGCATATAGATTAAGCAGAGGTGAAGAATTGACTGATATTGGTGTTATGGATTGGTTGGGAAAAAAAGATACAGTAACGGTGATTGAATGGATAGAAAATGTGCCGGGTATTTTTAATGAAAATAAAATTATAAAAATAAAAATTGACTTTGGAGAAGAAAAAGAGGGAAGGATTTTGGAAATAAAGTAGACTACATTCATACTTATCCCCATTTTATTTTGACAGAGAAAATATATTAACTTATAATTTATCCAGACATAAAACAGGGAGGGCCTCGTGGCCTTCTTTTTTTAAAAAATACCATGAAAACAAAAATAATATTTTTTTTAGCGATCATTGTTTTAGTTGTTGGTGGAGATTGGTATTATTTATCACATAAAAATAAAAACAAAACGACGGAGGATATAAAAATTAAAATTGGTTATCTACCAGTAGCTAATGCGTTACCGTTATATCTTGCTATTGATAAAGGCTATTTTTCAGAGGTCGGTTTAAAAGTTGAGCCCATCAAATTTGAATCGCCAAACCAGATAGTGGACGCCTTGATTGCTGGTAATATTGAATTTAGCTCTCCTAGTACTGGTATGGGCGTAACGGCGGTAAGCCAAGCAAAAAATCCGAACACATTAAAAGTTTTTGCCCTCAACGGAGGAGCTGGACCAAATAATATTGACAATGTTTTTTTAATAAAAAAGGATAGCGTAATTTCTTCAGTAAATGATTTAAAGGGAAAAAAAGTTGGTATTATTCCCGGCATACAATGGAAAATTTTAGCACAACATATTTTTGATACGGAAGGATTAGCCGTGGATAAAGATGTAACCATTGTTGAATTAGCTTTACCTATGCAACTGCAAGCTTTGGCTATGGGGCAAATTGACGCCCTTTTAACCCTTGAACCAACAAAAGTAATAGGGGAAAGTCAAGATGCTGTAAGAGATTTAGTCGTCGGACCAATGATGAAATATATTGCCGATCCGTGGTGGGGAGGTGGTGGAGTCGTCTCAGTAGAATTTGCAATTAATAATCGGGAAACCACAAAAAAAGTCATTGCCGTCTTTGACAGATCAATAAAAGAAATAACCGCGGATCCCGACTCCTCGCGGCAATATCTAAAAAACTATACTCCACTTACCGAAGAACAAACCAAACTTGTTCCCCTCCCAATCTTTAAAATGTATACTGATTTTCAAGATTCAGATATGGCGGCGTTGCAGAAATTTTTTGATATTTTTGCGCAATATAAAGTTATAGATAATAAAGTTGATGCGAGACAACTAATCTATTCCGACTAAATGGATACAATCATAACCGTAAAAAATTTAAAGAAATCATTTAAAGACACCGAGGTTTTTAAGGATTTCAGTATAGATTTTCTCAGAGGTAAAATAACTGCGATATTTGGACCAAATGGTTCTGGAAAATCAACCTTGCTTGATATTCTCGCCGGCATCGTCCCGAAGGACGGAGGAGAATTTGAAATTAAAGATTTTGATAGTTTTACTTTTAGCTATATCTTTCAAAATTACAGAGACTCGTTGCTCCCATGGAGAAATAATTTTAAGAACGTAGCTCTACCACTTCAAATACAAAAAAAGAGCAATGAGGAAATTGAAAAAAAGGTAACGGAATTGCAAGCATTGTTTGAATTTCAATTTGATTGGCGTCGCTATCCCTATGAATTGAGTGGTGGACAACAACAAATTTTAGCCTTTATGCGCGCCTTGGTGACTAATCCCAAGGTGCTTTTTATTGATGAACCTTTCTCCGCTCTTGATTATGAAAATAACTTGCGTTTAAGAAAATATTTGCAAAAATATTTTTTAAAGTACAAACCGACTGTTTTATTAGTGACTCATAATATTGAAGAAGCTGTTCACCTTGCGGATAAAATAATAGTTTTTTCACAGAAGCCGACAAAAGTAGTCCAGATAATTGAAAACAGTTTACCATGCCCGAGAACTTTGGATTCCTTGAAGACCGAACATTTTAAGCTGATAAAAGATTCGGTACTTTGCGCTTTTCAAAAATCAATAAGCATATGAAAAAATACGCGATTATCGGTCCATTTATTTTAATTATAGTTTGGGCGGTAATTTCTCGCTGTCAACTGGTTGACGCCTTTTTTCTTCCCGGTCCCATAACCACGATTAGCAAGCTTTTAGAATTGATCAAAAGTGGGGTTATTATTGACGATCTTGTTTCAACACTCGGTCGAGTCGGTTTGTCTTTTGTCATAGCGTTAATTATTGGATTACCGCTGGGATTAATTTTGGGAATGTCAGAAAAGATTTATAGAAGCGTTGAATTTATTATTGATTTTTTTCGTTCCACCCCGGCCACAGCCCTTTTTCCATTATTTTTACTTATCTTCGGTGTAACTGATAAATCAAAAATCGCCGTTGCGGCTTTTGCATCAACGATAATTATAATTTTCAATACTGCCTATGGCGTAATGCATGCAAAAAAATCAAGAATATTGGCGGCAAAGATTATGGGAGCGAACAGGGCGCAGATTTTTTATTGGATACTCTTTTGGGAAAGCTTGCCCCAAACATTTATAGGATTGAGAAGCGCTATTAGTTTATCATTGGTTATTGTTATTGTGACGGAAATGTTTATTGGAACCCCTTTTGGTCTAGGAAAGATGATTAATGACTCGCAGATTATATATGAAATATCAACAATGTACGCGATAATTCTTTTAGTCGGGGCAATAGGTTATTTACTGAATTTATTACTTATTTTAATAGAGGGAAAAACAATACATTGGAGAGGGAGATAGTTTTTAAAAAATAAAAATTGACTTTGGGGAGGAAAAAGAGGAGGGGATTTTGGAAATATGATTTTTCAACCTGTCATTCCCGCGCAGGCGGGGATCCACTCTCCTAAAAAAGTAGATTCCCGCTTGCGCGGGAATGACAGAGAGAGGGGACACAAAAAATAAATGCGAAAGGCCTAAAATAGAAAATTTTATTTGACCAAACGCGTTTTTTCTGGTATAATAATACAATAAGCACTCAAAATTAAGCTAATTTTTTAAAATAAAAAATTTATGGCAAACCAAAACGAATCGGCGACAGGATTAACACGGGAAGAAAAAGAAGCCTTAAACAGAGAAGGATGGGAAGGCGACTCAGAGGGGGGGGGCAGCGGTTGTTATAGGGACGGAAAGTGGAGTTAAGCAGGCAAGAGAGAGGCTTGAAGCCGAAGGTAGGGCGGAGAATTTAAAAACCTATATAGGGTTACACAAAGAAGTGATTGTTCCAGCCGATGAATTAAAAAAATCCAGGTTTGAATGGGATAGTGGTCGTACTAGTGGCAAAGTTTATGCTGAAGAATTACGCGGTTGTTACTATATCAACGGAGAAGATAATACTTTAATGTTTATTGATTCGAAAGGAAATATTGCTCAAGTAAAGATGAATTTAGAATTAATTAGCGATCAAGAATTGAGTGGACGTAGTTTAACTCCGAGGAAAATAAATGATAACCTAAAAGAAAAACTTAAAGGTCTTGGATTTAATGTAGGTAATTTTAAGGATAGTTATTTTGATAAAAGATTACAGGATTTTATCGGAGAATATAAAAAAAGAGAAAAAAAAGAAAAAGAAGAAACTTTTGACCTCTAAACATTTTGATAGATTTAAATAGAAAAGCCTCCCGCGAAGGAGGCTTTTGGATTCTTTTATTATTTACTCGTTTATTCCGCATTCTCAAAAACTTCAGAAACGGAAGTGATGCCACCGACAGCTTTGATTAAACCATCTTGCACCATAGTCACCATTCCATTTTTTATGGCGATATCTTGCATATCATATTCGGAAACTTTTTCGGAAAGCACCACTTTTTCAATTTCAGCGTTCATGGCCATTACTTCGTAAACACCGATGCGTCCTTTGTAGCCGATATTGTTACATTTTTCACATCCTCGGCCACGATAGAATTTTAAATTTTCCAAATCAATTTTATACTTCTCTTTTACCTCCGGCGAAAGAGGAGCTAATAAATCCTTGACTCTTTTCAAAGTTACCTCATCCAGATGGTCTTCCTCTTTGCAATTTTCGCAAATTTTTCTAACCAGTCTTTGGCCAATGACGCCGTTCAAGGCTGGAGCAAGAAGGAAGGGCTTTACACCCATGGAAAGAAAGCGAGGGATGGCGCCGGAAGCGCTATTTGTGTGAATAGTGGAAATAACAAAGTGTCCGGTAAGCGCCGCTTGGATGGCAATATCAGCCGTTTCCAAGTCGCGGATTTCGCCGACCATAACTACGTCCGGATCTTGACGCAAGATAGAGCGGAGACCTTTTCCAAAAGTATAATCGCGAGTGTAATCAACTTGACTTTGATTGATTCCCGCCAGCTTGTATTCCACGGGATCTTCAAGGGTAATTATTTTTACGCCGGGTTGGTTTAGTTTATTTAAAATAGAATAAAGGGTGGTAGTTTTACCGGATCCGGTTGGACCAGTGGTGATTAACATACCGTTTGGTCTCTCACTCTCTTGCTTTAATTGAGTGAAGGCAGGTTCCCAGAGACCAAGACTGTCAAAGCTCAAGCTGCTGGTTGAGGGCATTAAAAGCCTCATTACCACACTCTCGCCAAAAGAGGTCGGGAGGCAGGAAACACGGACATCAATTTTTCCTTCTTTTTGAAAAATAGTGAAACGTCCGTCTTGGGGGACATTAGTAATATTTATTTTTAAGCCGGAGAGAAGTTTTATCCTGGAGACAACCTTTGACCAAAGATCTTTAGAGAGACTGGCAGCGTCTTGCAAGACGCCATCAACCCTGAATCTTATTTTTATATCTTTTTCCTCGGCTTCAACATGAATATCTGAAGAGCGACCGACGATGGAAGCGATGATGATCATGGTAACAATATCAGTGATACTCGCTTTTTGGATTTTATCATTTAAATCCTTAAGATTTTTAATCTCCTCGGAAGCCTTTTTGAAATCGGCCTCGGTTATTTCCACGCCACTTTTTATTTTTCTGATAACCGGCAGGGAGGCGTAGAGCTTGAAGGAATTCTTGAAACTATTTTCGGAAATTAAATATAAGTCGCCGTTGGAGTGAAATTTATCTTCGAGACTAAGTAAAAGTTCTTTAACTTGTTCTTGTTCGGGATCAACCGCGCCGATTCTAATTTCTTCGCCGGTATTTAGAAAACAAATAACTTTTAGCGCCTCGGAAATTTCTTTGGGGACAGAAGTGAGTGTCTCCGGGCTGATCGGAAATCCTTTTAGATTAATATAAGGAAAACCCAAACTGCCCGCCTTTCCCATGGCAATTTTTTCTTCATTTTTTAAAGTTATATCCGCCATTTTTTCCTCAAATTTTTCTTTGGTCGCATCCGTGGCTACTTGAGGAGAAGGATCGTCGCTTCCCTTGGTATAAGTTTTTAAGAGGTCTTCGATTGATTGATTGGACATGTTGTTTATGAATCATGAATTACGAATCATGAATCATGATTTATTTTTTTATGCTCCGATTCCCACAAATCTCAACAACTTGCTCCAGATTTTTCCTTTATTTAAGTCCATAAAAAGGAGAGTCCAGGCGGAAAATTGAAAAGTGGAAAGAAGTCCGCCAAGACAAATGACAATTGCCATCCAGAAAAGAGAGGAAAGGAAAAGGATAAGCCAAAAGCCCAAGACAAGTTCAAGATAGGTAAAGGCCAAGAGCAAGAGGGCGACCGGGATTAAATAAAGAATAGTGAAAATGATTAAAGCTAGACCGACAACAAAGCTGATTGCGAATAAAATTAAGGCCATTTCAATTGCCGTCAACCAATTTCTTGCAAACAAGCGCAACCCGGCGCGGATCGCTTCCACAAGAGAGTAATCTTCCGCAGCGATAAAACAGGAAGCAAAAACAGTGATAAAAGAGACAAGGAGAGCCAGACCGGTAAAAAAGACAAAAGATAAAATATAAAGAACGAGGTTCCAAATAAAATTTCCATCGCCTCCGGAGATAAAAAGCATTACCGGAATTGTTAATAAAACAAGAAGTCCGAAGATAACAGCTTTAGAAAAAATATTTAATCCTAGAAGTCGCCAAAAATATTTAGTACCCGCTTCCCAGCCGTCTTTAAAATCAACTTTTTTCTTCCCGGCCAATTTTTTGGACGAGTTTATTATCGCGCCCTTGGAAAGAATGGAAAGGCAAATAGCTACGGCAATGATTATAATGGCAAGAATAAAAACAAACCAGAAGATGGTGACAAAGAGGGGAGTTTTTTCGTAAAATGTTTCCAGTTTATTTATATCAAGATAGCTCCATAAGCTTTCTCCCGGTGTTACGAATTCTCCGCGTTCCGAAACTCTGTTAAATCCTTTGGCAAATATTTCATAGATGCCACCGTTTCCGGCAATGGCGGCGAAGATTCCAAAGAACCAGAGAAATTTATTTTTAATGGTAATCTCCCAAGATCTTTTTAAAATGGTCCGATAAACCGACGGTGTTTTTTTAAACATAGGCCTCCTCATTGTTAATAAAAAATTATAAATTATAAATTATAAATCCTAAGTAATTGTCTTGAACCACATCCAAGACTTAGGTTAATTAACTCTCCCGGCGGAGCAATAATCTTAAAGAGTTTATTCGTTTACTGAGTCGTGGACGAACCTATGTCTTGGACGTGGTGAATATTTCCTCAAACTCCTCTTTCTCAATTGTTTCTTTTTCCAAAAGCATTTTAACAATCGTTTCCATTTTGGATTTTTTCCTTCTGATAATCTCGCGGGCGGTTTTGACCGCTTCGCTAAGCAGGTGACTGATTTCTTCGTCAATCGCTTCGGCGGTTTTTTCGCTGTAGTCGCGTTGTTCTCTTATTTCTTTACCCAAGAAAATCATTTCTTCTCTTTCGCCAAAAGTGCGCGCGCCCATTTTTTCGCTCATGCCATATTCGGAAATCAAACTTTTGACCAAGCGAGTTGCATGTTTCAAATCGCTAGACGCGCCGGTTGTCACTTCGCCGAAAATTTCTTTTTCAACAGTGTGTCCGGCTAAAAGCACGGCAAGATCGGCGATGAATTCCGAGCGAGAATGAAAATGTTTATCTTCAAGAGGAAGTTTTAAGGTATAGCCGGCCGCTTGTCCGCGAGAGATGATGGAAATTTTATGAACCGGATCGGCTTCGGGGAGTTCGTGGGAGACAAGAGCGTGCGCCGCTTCGTGATAAGCGGTAATTTTTCTTTCTTTTTCGGATAGGATATGGCTTTTTCTTTCCGGACCCATCATCACTTTTTCCACGCTTTCTCTAATTTCGTCGTTTCCCACTTTTGTCTTGTTACGTCGCGCGGTAAGAATAGCTGCTTCGTTTAAAAGGTTTGCCAAATCAGCTCCGGAAAAACCGGGCGTGTGCTGGGCAATTTTTTTAAGATCAACATTTGATCCCATTGGCTTGTTTCTGGCGTGAATTTTCAAAATTTCTTCGCGGTCTTTCATGTCCGGTCGGTCAATCGTAACTCGGCGATCAAAACGTCCCGGGCGAAGAAGAGCCGGATCTAGGACATCCGGTCTATTTGTCGCGGCCAAAACAATGACGCCCAAATTTGGATCAAAGCCGTCCATCTCCACAAGTATTTGATTCAAAGTTTGCTCGCGTTCGTCGTGCGATCCGCCCAGTCCCGCTCCGCGTTGGCGACCGATAGCGTCAAGTTCATCAATAAAAATTATGCAAGGCGCGTTTTTTTGCGCTTTTTGAAAAAGATCGCGAACTCTGGCCGCTCCAACTCCGACAAACATTTCCACAAATTCAGAAGCCGAGATACTAAAGAAGGGGACACCGGCTTCTCCGGCGACAGCTCTCGCCAAAAGAGTTTTACCCGTACCCGGACTGCCCATCAAGAGAACTCCTTTGGGAATTTTTGCGCCGAGTATGGTGAATTTTTTAGGATTTTTTAAAAATTCAACCACTTCTTGCAGTTCTTCTTTTGCTTCCTTTATTCCGGCAACATCTTTAAAGGTTATTTTCTCTCTTTGATTTTTGGAAGAGTCCCTGGCGCTGGATTGCCCAAACATCATGGCCTTGGAATTGGCTCCTTGGACTTGGCGCATCATGTAATAAATAATAATCACGACAAAGATAAGAGGGATGAGAAAGGGCAAAAGAGAGTTCAGCCAATAAGACCAGCCGGTCGCGCCTTTTATTTCAATATTTATTTTTTTGATTTTTTCCGGAGAGACATTATAATTTTTCAAAAGCTCGCCAAGAGTTTCGCTCGGTTCTTTTTGTAGTGTTTCCAAGGCGCCATTTGTTAGAGCAATATTCAATTTTTCTCCCTCCACGACAATATCTTTTATTTCTTCTTTATCAATTTGCTCAACAAACTTTTGCAGGTTTATTTTTTCCACTTTTTCAGAATTTAATCTAAAGGTGGAAAGTAGCCCGGCAATGGCCAAAAAGACGATTAAAAAAATAATAACATTTTTGAGTAGATTTTTCATATATTTATTTAATTATAGCATAAAAAAGAAAAAGAGCAGTATCAATTTTACGGATTGTCGCCCCAAAGTGATAATGTCCTAGTATACCAAAGTAGAAATGTCCTACTTGGA
>MFGA01000003.1 GCA_001778095.1 Candidatus Falkowbacteria bacterium RIFOXYA2_FULL_38_12 | reverse complement strand
ATAAAGCGGTGGATTTGATTGACGAGGCTACATCTGCCTTAAGAATGGAAATAGACAGCATGCCGACCGAGCTGGATAAATCAAAGCGACAGATGATGAAGCTGGAAATTGAGCGACAGGCTTTACTTAAAGAAAAAAATTCGGACGCGAAAGATGAACTTAAAAAATTAAATAGAAACTTGGCGGAGTTTAAAGAAAAATCAAAAGAATTGGAAATCGCTTGGCGCTATGAAAAAGATTTGATCACGGAAATCAGAAAAGCGCAAAAGCAAATTGATACCTTGAAACAGCAAGCGGATATTGCCGAA
Source organism: Candidatus Falkowbacteria bacterium RIFOXYA2_FULL_38_12 (assembly GCA_001778095.1). Classification (GTDB taxonomy): domain Bacteria; phylum Patescibacteriota; class Patescibacteriia; order XYB2-FULL-38-15; family XYB2-FULL-38-15; genus XYB2-FULL-38-15. Next base: position 16,590 of record MFGA01000003.1, on the reverse strand, counting down.
CGCAAAGGCGAATTGGAAAAAGTCGCCGAGATTCGTTATGGCAAAGTTCCCAATTTGGAAAAAGAAATCAATACTTTGGAAAAAACTTTAAAAAAAATCCCGGATATAAAAAGAGTTTTGCGCGAAGAGGTGACCGAAGAAGATATCGCCCGAGTTGTTTCCCGCTGGACCGGCATTCCTGTTTCCAAAATGCTTCAAGGAGAAATTGAGAAATTGGCTTTGGCGGAAAAAGAATTGGAAAAAAGAGTGATTGGGCAAAAAGACGCTATTAAAACTATTGCCAATGCTTTGCGTCGCTCCAGAGCCGGCATTTCCGAAGAGAAAAAACCGATCGGCTCTTTTATATTTGTCGGCCCGACCGGAGTTGGCAAAACAGAACTATCAAAAGCTTTGGCTGAATTTATTTTTAATGATGAAAACGCGCTCGTCAGAGTGGATATGTCCGAGTATATGGAAAAACATTCGGTCGCGCGGTTAGTCGGCTCCCCTCCCGGATATGTTGGTTATGAAGAAGGCGGACAATTAACCGAAACTATCCGTCGCCGGCCGTATAGTGTAGTTTTGTTTGACGAGATAGAAAAAGCGCATCCGGAAGTTTTTAATATTTTACTTCAGATTTTAGACGATGGACGTTTGACTGATGGAAAAGGAAGGGTGGTAAATTTCAAAAACACAATTATTATCATGACCTCAAACTTGGGAAATCAAGTAATCAAGGATTTTTCCATTGGCTTTCAAGATGGGATAAATAAGGAAGGCGCCAGGGACGATGAAATGCGCGAGAAGATAATGGAGATTATGCGGGAAACTTTTAAGCTGGAATTCTTAAACCGCATTGATGAAATTGTGATCTTCAAAAATTTGGGCAAAGAAGAAATTGAAAAAATTGTTGAGTTGCAATTGGCCATTGTCCAAAGGAGATTGGAAGCTAAAAAAATTAAATTGGAAATTAAAGATGAAGTTAAAAAGATGCTCGCGGAAAAAGGATTTGACCTAGTCTTTGGCGCGCGACCATTAAAACGTGTTATCCAAAACCAAATTTTGGATGAGCTTGCCTTGCAAATTATTGAAGAAAAAATTAAGGATGGAGATAAAGTGGTGGTGGAGTTAAATAAGGAGAAAAAGGTGGTGTTGGAGGTAAAATAAATTTTTGATTATTCTGGTTGCGAAATCGCGGTTTTGGGGGTACAATCTATATATAATAAGTTTAATTTTATTGTTAAAATTATGGAAACACCAACATGGATAATGGCGATAGCTTCAATAATATCAATACCTATTTCCATCGGAGCTTTAATGATTTCATATCAATCATCAAAAAAATCAGATAAAGCAACTGCTAGAATTAATAAATGGGAATTGAATAATCAGCGTAATGGCGGAATTGTTGCTAGAGGATGTTTATTTGAAAAATGCGGGACGGGAATCAAGCAGGAAAATAATACAAAATAGGGAACGGGACTTTTCACGACAGTGCATAACGACGAGTATGAGATTACGTTAAAGTTCCATCCAAATTTTTGCATATTTATGAACGTTATGAATCTATGACATTAAAACTCAAAAAAATCCTAACAGCATTAATCCTTTCTGGCCTCCTTTTCACCAACATCCCTGTCTTGGCCGATTTTAATCCTAATTATATTATTTCTGATGAGGACTTGGTTTCTTATAGCTCAATGACTTTGTCGCAGATTCAGCAATTTTTAGAAAATAAACGGAGTGGTTTGGCGTGGTATTCGGCAATTGATACTGATGGGATCAATAGACCTGCCTCGGAAATAATTTGGCGCGCGGCGCAAACGAACAGAATTAATCCAAAAGTTATTTTAGTCACTTTGCAAAAAGAGCAAAGTCTCATTCAAGCTACACGACCTAGTCAATATCAGCTTGATTGGGCAACTGGTTATGGCGTTTGTGATAGTTGCAATGTTTCGGATCCCACGCTCCAAAAATACAAAGGATTTGCCAAACAAGTTGACGGAACGGCCGGTTGGAAAAGATGGTATTTAGACAACGCGACAATTTTGTCTTGGCTAAAACAACCCGGGCAAGCTTACGCCATTGATACCTACACAGTTATTCCCGCGAATCTAGCCACCGCCAGTTTTTATACTTACACTCCGCATTATCACGGCAATTATAATTTTTGGAAAATTTGGGGCGAATGGTTTGGAACAATTTATCCAGACGGAACCGTTATAAAAGAAATTGACGGCGCGGGGATTTGGCTCCTTCAAAGAGGACAGAAAAGACAATTTTTAACCTATTCCGCATTTAGCTCAAGATATTCTCCGGAAAAATTAGTCTCAATTTTAAAAAGTGATCTAGCTGAATACGAAACAGGCGTGCCTATAAAATTCCCTGATTACTCGGTTTTAAAATCTCCGACAGGGACAATTTATTTAATTCGCGGAGATGAAAGAAGAGCATTTGCTTCTAGTGAAGTTTTTAGAATTATTGGAATAAACCCGGAAGAAATTATAGAAGTGACTCAAAATGAAATAGACGCTTATACCGAAGGTCCGCCGATAACTTTGGGAAGTGTTTATCCAATGGGAGCGCTTTTGCAAAATAAAACCACAGGTGGAGTTTATTTTGTGGAAAATGGTCTTAAAAAACCGATCTGGGGAAGAGAATTTTTGACACTGTACTACAAAGATAAAAAACTAACTTCAGTATCCTCGGAAGAATTAAATAAATATCCAACTGCCGAACCGGTGAAATTTAAAGATGGCGAATTGGTTGTCGCGTCCGGCTCCCCTACTGTTTATATAATCTCCAATGGAGAAAAACGAGCCATTCCTACCGAAAAAATCTTTAATCAATTGGGTTATAAATGGGAAAATATTATTAAAACATCAGATAAAATATTAACTTTGCACCCAACCGGTTCTCCAGTCTATATTGGAACCGGCGGAGTGGAAGCAACGGCGAAGTAATTAGCACCAGGAAATGGAATGACACGCTTTAGCGTGTTATGCCTGAGCCTAAAGGTTGCCACTTTCTTAACACAACTTGGGTAATGGAATAGCGAACTTTAGTTCGCGTCAATCTTACTAAGGCGCAGGCTAAAGCCTGCTACTCCTTGTCCCGCTTATCAATAATAAACTATGCTAGTTTTTGCAGCCATTACTCCCCATCCTCCAATTTTAATCCCCTCTATTGGCAAAGAAAATTTAAAAAGAATAAAAAAGACTGAGAACGCCATGACAGAATTGGAAAAGAAAATTTTTGAGTCTGGCGCTGAAACAATTATTGTTATTTCTCCACATGGTCAAATTTTACCAGACGCTTTTTCTGTTAATTTAAATCCGGAATATGAAATAAATTTAGAGGAATTTGGCGACTTTGGAACTAAAACAAAATATAAAACTAATACAAGACTAGCTTACAAGATAAAAGAATTAGCCGAAAGTCAAAATATACCCGTCATTTTAAATAGCGATCAGTATCTTGATCATGGTTCTGCTATCCCTCTGTCCTATCTCACAAAACGCTTAAAAAACGTGAGTATTTTACCAATCGGCTATTCCCTTTTAGACTTAAAGGCGCATTATAGTTTTGGTGATTTTTTAAAAGAAATAATTCTAGACGACGATAAAAAAATAGCCGTAATTGCTTCAGGAGACTTATCTCATTGTGTTACCAAAGATGCTCCAGCTGGATATTCGCCAAGAGGAAAAGAATTTGACGAAAAATTAGTAGAGTTGATTACAAACAAAAACATAACTGGAATTTTAAAAATAGATCAAGGGTTGATTGAAGAGGCCGGAGAATGTGGTTTACGATCAATTATGATTCTTCTGGGACTTCTCGAAAGAATAAATTATACTCCTGAAATATTATCATACGAGGCACCATTCGGGGTTGGGTATCTTGTAGCAAATTTTAAATTAAACTAGACGCTATTATTCCCACTCTACTTTCTAAAAGAGTGGATCCCCGCCTTCGCGGGGATGACAGTCCGAATAACATGATTGCCGAAATAATTCCCCTCTTACGTCTGCCAAAGACATTAACTTATTTTGATTATAAAATCCCCTCAACCCTTGAGGGGAATATTAAAATTGGTCAATTGGTTGGGATTCCCTTTAGAAACAAAATGGTCGGCGGTCTGGTTTTTAATATTAAAAATTCAGAGACGGACAATAAATGGAAAATAAAAGAAATAAGTAAAATTTGGAACGAAGATCCCGAACTTGATGAAAATTATTTAAAATTATTCAAGTGGGTATCGGAATATTTTTTAACTCCGTTGCCGCTTTTAGCTAAAACTTTTATTCCCCTCCCGCCATTACGAACGCGCGAAGTTAAAATAAAAAAGAAAATCCCCTCCCTTCCCCCCAGTATTTCCGGCAAAGACGTAAATGGCGTAAAGAATATTTTACAAGGTTTTCATGATTCAAAAAATAATATTTTTTTGTTGCATTATCAAAATAAAAAAAACAAGACTGCAATTTATTTAAAAATAATCTCCGAAGCAGTTAAAAAAAATAAGCAAGTCTTGATTTTAATGCCCCAAATTACCGATATTGAAGAAATTCTACCGCACCTCGACTATTTTTTCGCGGATAAAATCGCTCTTTTGCACGGAGAGCTTTCAAAAACAGAATACTGGCAGGAATGGCAAAAAATAAAAAGTGGCAAAGCGATGGTCGCGGTGGGTACGCGCTCGGCCATTTTTGCTCCATGCAAAAATCTGGGATTAATCATAATTGATAGCGAAGAAGCGTCTGATTTTAAACAATCCGACCAAAATCCAAGATATGACGCGAGAATAGCGGCCATAGAATTAGCCCGACTCACCGGAGCGAAAGTTTTACTCGGAAGCCAAACACCGAGAATTGAAACATACTACAAAACAAAAAATAGTGAAATAAAAATCCTTTCGGAAAATAAAAAAGATAATAACAATTATCTCTCGGTTGATATGGGGCAGGAAATAAAAAAGAAAAATTTTTCTCCGTTTAGTTCGGAGATAAAAAATATTATTGAAAAAAATCTTAATAATAAAAAAAAGAGCGTCCTCCTTTTAAATAAACGCGGATCGTCCAATATGGTCGTCTGTCGCGATTGCGAGCACGTTTTCAGCTGTAAGGATTGCGGGAGGCCACTAGTTTATCACGAGGACGCGACTAAAAAACTAATCTGTCATAATTGCGGGTACAAGGAAGTGGCCAGCTTAAATTGCCCGAAGTGTCGCGGAGTTTCTCTGAAATTTATCGGCGCGGGTACGGAAAAAGTGGAAAAAGAAATTAAAAAATTATTTCCCACTGCAGATGTTTTAAGAATTGATAAAGATGCAATAATAAAAGAAGCCGGCGACGTTGATATCTATATCGGGACGGAGTTTTTTATAAAAAATTATTTACCTCAAATAAATAACATTGATCTCGTGGCAATTGTTTCCGCCGATAGCCTTATTTTTCGACCCGACTTTCGCTCCGGAGAAAAAACTTTTGAATGGGTGACGAAAATAATGAACATTAGCGATCAAAAAAAATCATCATTCATCATTCAAACTTTTTATCCCGACAATTATATCTTCAAGCTCGCCTTAAAAAGAGAATATGAAATTTTTTTCAACGAAGAACTAACGGGAAGAAAAAACTTCAAATATCCCCCCTTTGGGAAACTGATAAAATTAACATACAGCTCGAAAAATGAACGAATGTCCAACTTGGAAATTTTCAAGGTAAGGAAATTTTTGACTGATAAATTTATTGATGGAATGGAAATTTTGGGAGACGGAGAAATGGAAAAAACAAAACAAAAATTTTCTTCAAAAATTATTTTAAAATCATCTGAAAATTTCACGAGCGAACTCTTGGAATATTTAAAAAATCTACCGGATGGATGGGCTATTGATATTGACCCCGAAAGTCTGCTATAATAAATCATTATGCCATTAACTATAATTACCGAGCCAAATCCAATCCTGCACAAAAAAGCAAAGGAGATCAAGAAAGAGGAACTTAAAAGCCCTGAAATAAAAGAGCTTATTTTGGGCATGAAAGAAATGGTGGAAACTGCCGGCGGAGTTGGTCTGGCCGCCCCGCAAGTGGCAAAATCATTAAGACTAATTGTCATTTTTTTGGATAATAAAAAATTAATCTTGATAAATCCGGAAATAACAAAATATTCCTGGAGAAAAGACTGCGCCGAAGAAGGTTGTCTTTCTGTGCCGGGAAATTTCGGCAAGGTTAAACGATCAAAAATAATTAAAGTGAAAGCTCTTGACGAAGAAGGTAAAAATATAGAATTTACGGCCAATAATTTTTTCGCCAGAGTGATCCAACATGAAGTTGACCATTTGGACGGGATTCTATTTATTGATAAAATAAATACATGAAAATAATTTTTATGGGTACCGGGGTCTTTGCCTCAACGGTGCTTCAAAAACTTATCGATTCCGGACTGGAACTTTCCGCGGTTATTACTCAACCGGACAAACCGAGCGGAAGAGAGCAGGATATTGTTTTTTCTCCGGTTAAAAATTTAGCTGTCGAAAAAAATCTGGAGGTTTATCAACCCAAAAGCTTAATTAAAATCGACGGTTTTGTTTTGATTGAAAAATTAGCGCCGGATTTGATTATTGTCGCCGACTACGGAAAAATTATTCCAAAAAATATTTTGGATCTGCCAAAATTCGGGACTTTAAATATTCATCCTTCACTTTTGCCAAAACATCGGGGTCCCTCCCCCCTTCAGGAAACTATCTTGAATGGAGATAAAGAAACCGGCGTTACAGTAATTTTGCTTGACGAAGAAATGGATCACGGACCAATAGTCGGACAAGAAAAATTGGAAATAGGTAACCAAAAATATTCTCTGGCGGAATTGCGACAAAAGCTTGCCGAACTGGGCGGAGATCTCGCGACAAAAGTTTTACCGGATTATTTATCGGGAAAAATAAAACCGATTACTCAAGATCATAACAGGGCAACATATACAAAAATAATAGCCAAAGAAGATGGAAAAATAAATTGGGAAAAATCAGCCGAAGAGATTGATTGCCAGTTAAGAGCTTATGGTGAATGGCCCGGAAGCTGGACAGAATGGGAAAATAATTCTAAAAAATATAAATTAAAAATTATCGAAGCGGAGATTTTAGAGAGCCCTAGGGGAATCCCAGGAACGATTTATGTCCAAAACAATAATCTTACGGTTCAATGCGGAAGAAATAGTTTGATTATCAAATCTCTCCAGCTTGAAGGAAAAAATAAAACCTCCGGACAAGAATTTTTAAGAGGCTATCCAAAAATCATTAGCTCTACTTTAAAATAAAATAAAAAAATACCCCGGTTTTAACCGAGGTATTTTTTATTCTCTTATCTTGAGAAGTTTCGTGGGTTTCTTTTTTTATTACACTCAAAACAGAAAACATCTCTTCCTGGAGACGGTCTGAATGGTAATTGTGTAATAGGAGTTCCGCAATCAGCGCATTTTAAATTTAAGTCAGTTACATCAAATAACTGTCTTTGTGGTCTTGCGCCAAAACCACCTTGATTGTCATTGTAGGCCATAAGTAAGGGTTCACCTCCCTTCCATTGAAGTCTCGGTCTTTTTTTAACTTACGACCTTCTGCGTTCTCCCAAAGAGAGGGAAAACAGCTAACTATCTTATATCGCTTGGATCTTTGTTAAATTTAACCTAGGTTTCTTCATTATTTTAATTACGGCTTTATTGTAGCTTATTATAAGGATATTGTCAATCGTTAAGCCTCTGAAAAATAAAAAGCGGGTTGCGGCGAGGAGGAGAGGGAGTGTCGTCGCAACCCAAGATGTTCTGCCCCATTCGATTTTTTCGGATTCGGACGGGGAGGCTTCCGTCCGAACACGGAATTGGACAGAACCGTTGAAATCAAGATGAATTATATCCCTTGAGAATAGTTTGTCAAGAGCACGCCACACAACATAACATACCCAATCCCCAACGGATGATTGAGATATGGGCTAAAAAAGCTGGTTGCCAGAAGCGCAATCATGCCGATAAATAATCCCGCATTTAACGCTCCCAAGCTACTATTTTCTTTGCTTAATACCCACTCCCCTTTTAACATAAACCAAATTAAATACAAATAGACTAATAACCCCGCCAAACCTATTTTTAACCAAATATCCAGATACCCCCATTCAAAAGCATAAGTGGTAAATTCCCCGGTCGGATTTATCTCTAATGCCCGAGGATCACTGCTTTTGTAAGTGACAGTTGTTCCAAACCCGGAGCCGATGATGGGGTGGTTGACTATCGCCTTGCCCAGAGGTGACAAGAGATCCCAGCGACTGCGCACGGCGGCTTCATTAATGTCGGTAAGTCTATCTTCAAACATTGAAGAAAAAGAGAAAGAAGAGTCTGTCTTCGGAAAAGGAAAAACAAAGGTTATCCAAATTAAGAGCAAGGAGCAGGCAATCATTGATAACCCAAATAAAATTATTTTTGAAAATTGTTTGAAGGAAGTTCTGAAAATCAATAAAAATACAAAAAGAGCAACTACTCCGGTAACAACCCCGAGCCAAAAACTTCTTGAAAAACTGATTAGAACTGAAGCGAATGAACCGGCTGTCAAAAGATATAACTGCCAATTTTCTTTAAAAAAGTTTTTCAGTGAGTCTTTATCTTTCCAGCGCCAGACCAGAATGGCTAAAAAAATAAAAAATCCGATTAAAACATAAATTTGCGATTGAAAAAATATTCGGTGGAAACCGTTATCCATTAAAGTTATTTCTCCGATTAAAAATTTCCTTAGCCAGCGATAAAGCGGTCGGGCAACCGACTCCATTTGATGGGAAAAGATATAAAGAAGAAAAAAGGTTTTAACGACTATTACCGAAACCGCGGCTGTTAAAATTTGCAGGATATTTTCAACTTGCTCTTTTGATTTTATGACGTCTAAGATCGGAAAAATCAACATAAAATAAACCCAGCCATTGGCGTCGAAAAACACATTGTGGAAAGAATTGCCTCGTAATACTCCCCAAATAAATCCCCAAACAATAAAAGCAAACAAAATCCACCATTTTTTATCCAGCTTTAAGCTTAAATCTTTATTCTTCAGTCTATTGTAAAGCCAGACGCTGAAAATTATTAAAAATAAACCAATGCGCAAAGAGACGGATGTACCTCCAAAATCAAAATAAAATAAATATCCCTTGGAACCGACAAATAACTCCGCCAACAAAATATAAATTCCGTATTCAAGTTTTTTAAGAGATAAAACGAGGGTCAAAAAAAGTACAGTTAAAAAAGCCACCTTATTGAAAGATGGATACAGAAAAGCGCAAAAGGAGAGAATAAAAACAAAAGTAGTAAATAGGAAAGATAATCGGAAATATTTACCAAAGAAATTCATATATTAACTAAGCACCAAATCCAAAATTACAAATCCCAAATAAATTACAATAACCAAAATCCAAATATTCAAAACAATTGTTGTTTATAATTTTGAACATTAAATATTTGGATTTATTTGGAGCTTGTGATTTTGGATTTGGTGCTTATGGATTCTCTTATAGATACTCTTACTTCTTAACCAAATACACCCCCCACGCAAGCGCTACACTGATCGGCTTTAATATTCCTATCAAAATCCTCTGCCACAAGGGTTGATGTTTTTTAAAATAATAGGTCAGGCTTTTATTGAAATCTTTTTGTTTTTTGACGTTATAAACCTGTTTAAAACTTTGTCCATAATAATGAATTATCTTTGCTTCCGGTGTGTATAAAATCTTAAATCCCGCTTCTTTCGCCCTTTTGCAATAATCAACCTCCTCAAACCAGATCCAAAATTTTTCATCAAGCAATCCGATTTTTTCAATAACCTTTCTTCTTATCATAAAAAAAGCTCCCATTACCTGATCAACCGGTTGAGTTTTAGTATAATCAAAATCTTCGGCGAGATAATGACTCATTGGAGAAGAATGCGGGAACAGATGATGCAATTTAAGAAGAATAAGCGCTTGCGACAAAAAATTAGGAAAACGCCTGACCGACGGCTGATGAGTTAAGTCCGGGTTTAATAATTTACATCCGGCAATTCCGCAACCCGGATGATTATCCATAAATTTAACCATCTTACCTATGGCATTATCCAAAATTTCCGTATCAGGATTAAGCAAAAGAATATAGCGCCCCTTCGCATCTTTGGCGGCAACATTATTCCCCTTAGCGAAACCAAGATTATCATTACTTGCGGTCAATAAAACTTGAGGAAATTTTTCTCTAACCATCTCCACACTTCCGTCGCCAGAATCATTATCAACTACAAAAACCTCAAAGCTGATATCTTTAGCTTGTTGGTAAACAGAGCGAAGACATTTTTCTAATAAATCTTTTACTTTCCAGTTGACCGTGATGATTGATAGATCCATATTATTTATGTTTTTCTTTAATAATCCTCAAAGCATCATTATATTTTCTTATTTCCTTTGGCGCCCAGCCAATTTTATTCCATGGTATTTTGTGAAAAAGCGAGGGCAACCAACTAGAGATTCCATTTCTTCTTGGTTTTACTTTAAATAAAAATTCAGAAATCCAATACCCTTTTCGCCCTTCTTCCGACATTGTAAGCCATAAATCCCAATCTTGAAATTTTTTCAAACTTTCATCCCAGCCAACAGTCGGAAAATGTTCTCGGCGAATCAATGATGTTGAGGTAATAAAATTACCTCTTTTTAGTTTTTCGGCGTCAAATTCGTGCAGTTTAAAATCTTTCCAACCCCACTTAAATGAAGAATAGGCAAAAGAGTATTCTTTATGTTCCAAAAGCGCGTCTAGCATTTTTTGAAGCATATCCGGTCGTGCCTCTACATCCGCGTCGCAGAAAATAATGAATTCTCCGGACGATTCTTTAAATCCATTATTTCTCGCCACCTGGGCTCCTCTATTTTCCTGACTGATTATTTTTATCTTATCTTTATATTTTTCCAAAATCTCCGCCGTATTATCAGTTGACCCATCATTTACAACAATAATTTCGTAATCTTTGAATGTCTGGCTAAAAAGAGATAAGAGACACTTTTCAAGTGTGTCTCCATGCTCGTAAGTCGGGATTATTATGCTGATTTTTGGCACCTTATTAGAATAAAAGAAAATTAATTTTTTTGAATACTCTTAATTTTTCCTTCATTATCAAATATAACTTCAAATTTTGGCAATGGAGATCCTTGCTCGTCTTTAGCTAATGTGTCCACGGTTAATCCTAATTGATTATTTCCCTTTTCTATCATTTTTTTCGCAAATTCTTCCACATCCACCTGTGCTTCTGCCCCCGCTACCTCATTGATACCACTTGCTATTTCTTTCCTTAGAAATTCAACCGCTTGAGGATGATAAACAAAAGCTTGTGTTCCAAGTTGTCCTACGTTTGGATACACTATTGGTATTTTTGTCTCTCCGTTAATATCATCATCCTTAACATCTACTTTTACTATCACAACCGCTCCTTCTTTATGACCACCTTCAAGCACGGTAAAATCTAATTCTTCGTTGCCTTCCCAAAGCTCTTCAAAAAATGTTCTAATCATTACTTGCATAATTTCATTCCGCATCCCATACTTTTCCGGATCTTTTGCTGATAATTTTAAATGGCCACAACCAATATTTTCAGGATCAGTAATTTTTCTTAAAATTTCTTCTCTTTTATCCTCGGGAGGGTTACGTAATTCTTCCTCGCTAAGTTTCATGTGCTCCAAGGCGTGGGTATCAGAATGAAAATAAAATTTTCCGTATTTTTCTAAATATCTTTTAAAAGCTTCTTTAATTTGACTATCATTAAGCTTAACTTTGGTTAAATCCTCATAAGTACTAATAGCTAGGACAAACTCACCTGCGTTGCCACCAGGAACACCGATAATTCCTTTATCTCCCCTTCCATCAACGCATGACTCATGGACTTCAGCCAATAAATCTTTCAATTCTATCCACTGAACATTCTGTTCTTTTTCCAAATGAGCTCTTAATGTTTCTTCGTTAAAAATTGTTCTTTGCATATATTTTTCGTGTTCTATGGACATATTTTTAGAAAATACCAAAAATCACTAAAATACTTTCGTATTTTCTTGTCCCTCCGTAGCTTTAGCGTAGGAGGATAGTAATATTTCGTAATTTCGTAGGATTAAATTATTCACTTTTTATTCTCGGTCCCAACCTAGAATGTCCTCGTTTTCTTACCACTTTTAATCTGGCAAGCTCTCTCTCCAGCATTGCTGCCGCTTCGGTGAATTTTCCTTCGTCAACTTGTTTCTCTGATAATATCTTTTCCGCTCTAGCTCTCGCTTTCAAAATTTCTTCTTCAATTAATTCTTCCGCCAACTCGGCTGTATCGGCCAGAACTAAAACCTTGTCGGGGGTAACCTCAATAAAACCACCGGAGCAAGACATGGCAATTTCTTCTTTGCCTTTTTTGGCAACAACTTCGCCCGGCTTCAAAATAGCGATCAAGGGAATATGATTTGGCAAAATCGTAATTTCCCCTTCGGCGGTGGGAAGAGTTATTTGGTCAACAGTATCTTCCAAAACAACTTTTTCGGGAGTAATTATTTCTAATTTTAGATGTAAAGACATTTTAGTTATTTTTAAGCTTTTACTTCTTCTATCCCGCCTTTCATATAAAAGGATTGTTCGGGCTTATCGTCATGTTTTCCTTCCAAAATTTCTTTGAAACCGCGAATAGTATCTTCCAACGAAACATATTTTCCTTCAGTGCCGGTAAAAGTTTCCGCAACGAAGAATGGTTGCGATAAAAACTTTTGTACTTTTCTGGCTCTTGAAACGGTGAGCTTATCTTCTTCTGATAATTCTTCCATACCAAGAATTGCTATAATATCCTGCAACTCCTTGTAGCGCTGTAAAACTTTTTGGACATTTCTTGCGGTATTGTAGTGATCCTCTCCAATAAGTTTTGGATCTAAAATTGTTGAGGTGGAGTCAAGGGGATCAACCGCCGGGTAAATACCAAGTTCCGTAAGCGAGCGAGCCAAGACGACTGTTGAGTCAAGATGAGCAAAAGTATTCGCTGGCGCCGGATCGGTTAAGTCGTCAGCCGGAACGTAGACAGCCTGGATTGAGGTAACGGATCCTTCTTTTGTGGAAGTAATTCTCTCTTGCAATTGTCCCATTTCCGAAGCTAGGGTTGGTTGATAACCTACAGCTGAAGGAATGCGACCCAAAAGAGCGGAAACCTCTGAACCGGCTTGCGTGAAACGAAAGATATTATCAATAAAAAATAAAACATCTTGCTTTTCTTCGTCTCTAAAATATTCAGCCATAGCTAGACCGGAAAGGGCGACACGCTGTCTTGCTCCCGGAGGTTCATTCATTTGCCCAAAAACTAAAGTAGTTTTATCTAAAACTCCGGAATCTTTCATTTCGTGATACAAATCGTTTCCTTCACGAGTTCTTTCTCCAACGCCGGCAAAAACAGAAAATCCGCCATGTTCCGTGGCAATACTTCTAATTAATTCTGTTATCATAACTGTTTTTCCCACTCCGGCTCCGCCAAAAAGACCGACCTTACCACCTTTTACAATCGGACAAATTAAATCAATAACCTTAATACCTGTTTCCAAAATTTCAGTTTTTGTTGATTGATCTGTAAACTTAGGCGCCGGACGATGAATTGGATATCTTTTTTTGGTCTTGCATTCCTTAAGCCCGTCAACCGGTTCCCCGAGTAAATTAAACATCCTTCCCAGCGTCTCTTTGCCCACTGGAACGGAAATAGGGTTTCCAGTATCAATTGCTTCTCTTCCTCGCTCCAAGCCATCTGTCGCGCCCATAGCAACTGCTCTAACCATACCTCCTCCGAGATGTTGCTGAACTTCTAAAATTAATTTATTGCCATCTTTTTTTATAACTTCAACGGCATTATAAATTTTTGGCGGTTCGTCGGAAAATTCCAAATCGACAACCGGACCGATTACTTGTTTTATTACACCTTTGTTCATAGATTTAAGATTATAGATTATAGATTAAAGTGTTTATTCGCGTGTTTTACTCTAGCGCTGCCTTTCCTCCCACAATTTCCATAATTTCTTTAGTGATTGAGGTTTGTCTGGCTTGATTATAAGCTAATGTTAAATCAAATATCATATCCACTGCGGCATCAGACGCGTTTTTCATTGCCACCATTCTAGCTGAATGCTCGGAAGCATTAGATTCAAGGATTGCTTGATATACCTGCATTTCCACTACTCTTGGAAGCATATATTCCAAAACTTGATCCGGATTCGGTTCAAAAATAAATTCATACTCACTTGCCTCGCCAGACGGGTTTTCATCTTCAATAGTATTTTTGCCGACATTGCCAAGATCAATATCCCTATTTTTCTCAAATGGCAACAGCTTTATTATTTTTGATTTTTGCGTGATTGTTGAAACAAAATCAGTGTAGGCTAAATACATTTCATCATATTTACCACTTGTAAAATCATCAATTATTATTTTAGAAATAGCTTTCATCTCAAACAAACTGATGATACTGCCAATATCCGTGAAGTCGGCGACGATATTAAAATGATTTCTTGCGATAACATCGCGCCCCTTTTTACCAACAGTAATAAAATCAACTTCGCGACCATTTGCCATTTCTCTTTTCTGGAACTCCAGTGTTTTTTTGATAATCTGGGAATTAAAACCACCGCACAATCCCCTATCGGAAGTGATAAGAGCAACACAGATCTTTTTAATCGGCGGACCGTTTCTGACCAAAAGAGGATGAATTTTTCTTTCCGTTTTAAATGATAAATCCGTTATTAAAGACCACGCCTTATTGGAATAAGTTCGTGTTTTTAAAGTTGCGTTTTGAGCCTTCTTCATCTTGGAGGCAGCAACAAGCTCCATCGCCTTAGTTATCTTTTTTGTGTTGGCAATGGATTTTATTCTTCTTCTAATTATTTTTATGGAAACCGCCATATTTATTGGGTTTCCCCTCCCTTGACGGGAGGGGCTAGGGGAGGGTGACTTGTATTCCATCCCCTCCTAACCTCCCCTGTCAAAGGGGAGGAACTATATTAATGCACTATAAGCTCTGCTTAAAATCTCCGATTGCTTTCTTTAAGCTTTCTTCAACTTCCGGGGTTAATTCTTTTTTTTCTAATATCATTTTTAAAACTCCGCTTGATTCGGTACTCAAAAAATTGTGGAATTTATCTTCAGCTTCTTTCATTTTTTCCACAGGAACGTCGTCAAAATAACCATTTGTTCCGGCGTATAAAACTGCCACCTGATTTTCTACCGGCATCGGGACATATTGACCTTGTTTTAAAATTTCCGTCAATCTTTTTCCTCTTTCCAATTGCTTTCTGGTTGTCTCATCAAGCTCGGAAGAAAACTGCGCGAAAGCTTCCAATTCTCTATATTGAGCTAAATCCAAACGTAATCTTCCCGCCACCTTTTTCATAGCTTTAATCTGTGCCGCAGAGCCGACGCGGGAAACCGATAAACCGATATTCAGGGCTGGTCTAATGCCACGATAAAATAAATCCGCTTCAAGATAAATTTGGCCATCAGTGATGGAAATAACATTGGTCGGAATATAAGCGGAAACGTCGCCGGCTTGAGTCTCAATAATTGGCAATGCCGTAAGAGATCCGCCACCAAAATCCGGATTCATTTTTGCCGCGCGTTCTAATAGTCTTGAGTGGAGATAAAAAACATCGCCCGGATAAGCTTCGCGTCCCGGAGGTCTTCTTAATAGTAAAGAAATTTGTCTATACGCGACAGCGTGTTTTGAAAGATCATCATAAACAATCAAAGCGTCTTTTCCCTTATCCATAAAATATTCACCCATAGCGCATCCGGCATAAGGAGCGATAAAAGAAAGTGAGGCTGGATCAGAGGCGCCGGCCGCAACAACAATCGTGTGCTCCATAGCTCCGGTTTCTTCCAATTTCGCGACTATTTTTGCTATTTTAGATTCTTTTTGACCAATGGCAACATAAATGCAGATACAGTCTTTTCCTTTTTGATTGATAATCGTATCAATAGCAAGAGCCGTTTTTCCCGTTTGACGATCGCCGATAATCAATTCTCTTTGTCCGCGTCCCACAGGGATCATGGAATCAATTGCCTTTACCCCAGTTTGAAGCGGAACCTTAACACTCTGTCTTGTGAGAACGCCCGGAGCTATTTTTTCAACAGGATAAAAATCATTACTTTTTATCTCTCCCCTTCCGTCTTTGGGAATACCGAGTGGATTCACAACTCTTCCAATCAATTTATCGCCGACCGGGACTGACAAAATTTTGCCCGTTCCTTTAACAGTATCCCCTTCTCTAATTGCGATATATTCACCTAAAACCATAGCGCCGATTATATCTTCCTCAAGGTTAAGCGCCACGCCAAAAACCGGTTCACCTTTTTCTTCGGAGACAAATTCTAACATTTCTCCGGCCATACATTCGGCGAGTCCGGTAATTCTTGCAATTCCGTCTCCTATTTCAACAACTTTTCCGACTTTTTCCGCCGTGGTTTTTAATTTCACTTCTTTCAATTGTTTTTTTAAAGATTCAACAATGTAATTAACTTCTGACATAATTTTATTTTAAATTATTTTTTATAATTTTTAATTTATTTTTTATCGTGGAG
>MFGA01000002.1:107104-124775 GCA_001778095.1 Candidatus Falkowbacteria bacterium RIFOXYA2_FULL_38_12 | reverse complement strand
CTCCATACGAACGGCAGTTCTTAAAAAGACACCTTGCGGTGTCTTTTTAAGTATATCAAATTTTAGGAGTTTCGTAATTCAAAGCTTGTTGAGGAGATTGCGGCGGCAAACACCGTCTCCTCCGGAGCTTGGGAGTGCTCACTCCAATAACATCACCAGGAAGGAGGCCTGGTGATAGGAGTGGCGGCTCGTGTACATTGCGTATGCGGGCCGTCTTTTATTTTTGTAGACACTCTTAGTTTTTGGTTGATTGTTATGGTATTATGTAAATACAAGATATAAGTTGTATTATTTGTAGAGTGTACGCTAGATAATAGTATTGCTCGCATTCGCGAGAGATCCTCCACTGCGTTCAGGATGACGTAATTGTTAATCTATGTCTTTTACTCAACAAATCGCACACAATATGATTTACCAAGTGGTAGGAAAAGTCCTTTCCACTATTTTAGGTTTGGTCGCCCTGGGGGCGATGACAAGATATTTGGGAGCAGACGGTTTTGGCGGATATATAACCATTATTTCCTTTTTACAATTCTTTGGTATTTTGGTTGATTTCGGCCTGACCCTCACAACCGTGCAAATGATTTCCGAGCCCAACGCTAATCTCCAAAAAATCACGAGCAATATTTTTACATTTAGATTTTTTTCGGCTTTGATTTTTTTGGGTCTCGCTCCTCTTGTCGTTTTATTTTTCCCTTACAGTGCGGCTTTAAAAGTCGGCGTGGCGATCACCACTCTTTCATTTTTTTGCATTGCTCTCAATCAAGTCTTGGTTGGGCTTTTTCAGAAAAAATTGGAGATGTATAAAGTGGCGATTGCCGAAGTTATTGGAAGAATTATTTTAATCGCTGGAATTTTTCTGGCAATCTATCTGGATCGCGGACTTCTCTCAATTATGGTCGCAGTGATTTTAAGTAGTTTTGCCAATGTTTTCATTAATTATTTATTTTCTCTAAAATACGTCAGAATAAAATTTGAGTTTGATTTCAGCTTATGGAAAGAAATTTTTCGGCGCAGTTGGCCGATCGGATTATCAATATTATTTAATTTGATTTATCTCAAGGCGGATATTATTATTCTTTCTCTCTCGCAAAGTCAAACTGACGTTGGAATCTATGGAGCTTCTTACCGAGTGCTTGATGTTTTGACAACCATTCCCATGATGTTTGCCGGGCTTTTGCTCCCCGTGCTTACCGCTTCTTGGGCGGAGAAAAATTTGGAGAGGTTTAAAAGAGTGATTCAAAAGGGTTTTGATTTTTTGATGATAATAATTATCCCGACTATTTTTGGAACATTTTTTTTGGGAGAGCGAATTATGGCGCTTGTCGCCGGTAAAGAATTTTGGCTTTCCGGAACGATTTTAAAAGTTTTAATTTTAGGCGCGGGAATGATTTTTATCGGAACGTTTTTGGGGCATGTTATTGTGGCCGTGCAAAAACAAAAAATGATGATTTGGGGATATGCCTCGGTCGCGATTATTTCTCTTTTGGGCTACATATTTTTGATTCCAAAATATTCTTTTTGGGCGGCGGCCTGGATTACGGTTTTTTCGGAAGGAGTAATTGCTTGTCTAACATTTTTTGTGGTGTACAAAACTACAAAAATGATTCCTCAAGGAAAAGTTTTATTAAAATCAATTTTCGCTAGTCTGGTGATGTCTTTTGTAATTTTTAGTTTTAAAGAAATGAATTTAGGAATAGTTTTTTCTCTTGCTTGTATCTCTTATTTTATAGCCCTTTATTTGGTTAAGGGGTTTAGTAAAGAAATGGTAAGGGAGATAGTGGGGTTGAAAAAATAAAGTTAAAATTTTAAAATCCAAAACGACCGTTCCTAAACAAGTCATTCTGAGCGAAGCGAAGAATCTCTGGGCTTGTCCCAGAATCACTCGCATTCGCGAGAGATCCTTCCCCCGCAAAAGACGGGGTCAGGATGACAGCTTGGCGAGAATTTTTTAAGATAAACATGTATTTTTTAATCACTGCTTTTTTAATTTTATTCGCCTATTTGTCTTGGCGAAATTTACTTTTGGCCACTGCTTTTTTAGTAGCTTTTTTGCCGACATATTTAATCAGGTTTAGTGTCGGTCCAATCCCCATGACCTTGCTTGAAGGAATGATTTTGGTTTTGTTTGGAGTGTGGGCGATAAAGGGTGTCATTGCAGACTTGTCATTGCGAGCACAACGCAGTGGAGAGAAGCAATCTCCCGAAGTCAGGGGATTGCTTCGTCGCTCTCTTCGGTCGCTCCTCGCAATGACACCGTGGAATTGGCTTATTCTCCTCTGGCTGATTATTGCCACTGTCTCTGTGTTTGTCTCGCCAAATTTACGTGGCGCGGCGGGATCCTGGAAAGCTTATTTTATTGAGCCGATTTTATTTCTAATAGTTTTTTTGAGTGTTATAAAAACAAAAAAAGATTTGGAATTGATTTTTTACGCGCTTGGTTTTTCAGCAATTTATATTTCCCTTTTTGCGATTTATCAAAAATTTACCGGATTTGCCATCCCTTATCCTTGGCAGGAAGAAGCAGTTCGGCGCGTAACAAGTTTTTATCGTTTTCCCAATGCTGTCGGGCTGTATCTCGCGCCGATCGTGGTTTTGTATATAGGGTGGTTTTTAGAAAAATTGTCATCAAAAGATTATTGTTCGAGCGTAGCGGTAGCGGAGTCGAGAACTTTTTTTAGTAATAAGCTAAAATTTAACTTCTCGATAAACTCGAAGATTAAATTTCTATTTTTTCAACTTACTGTTATTCTACTCTCCATTCTCTCAATCATTTTTGCCGAATCCGAAGGCGCTTACGCCGGAATCTTGGCTGGATGTTTTTTTCTTGGAATAATAACTAAAAAATTACGTTGGTCAACCTTGATTTTTGGCGCTATTTTTGCTATAATAATATTATCTGTTCCCCAATTAAGGAATTACACTTGGCGACAAATTTCTTTTCAAGAAGACTCGGGAAAAGTGAGGACGCAGATGTGGCAAGAAACTTGGGAAATGCTAAAAGATAGGCCGATTTTAGGCGCGGGACTCGCCGGGTATCAAGAAACGTTTGACGCATATCACAAAGCCCGCCATATTGAAATTTATCTCTATCCGCATAATTTGTTTTTAAACTTTTGGTCGGAACTGGGTTTATCGGGTTTAGTCGTCTATTTAATAATAGTTACAACGTTTTTTTATCAGCTATTAAGGAAACGAGATAGCCAATTGAAAATAACACTTTGCGCGACGATGATCGCCCTTCTTGTCCACGGACTTGTTGACGCGCCATATCTTAAAAACGATTTATCAATCTTATTTTGGGTAATAATAGGATCTTCTATTTTATTAACTTCAAAAGAAAAAATATGTCAGAAACACAACCCGACTTAGGAAAAGAGAGGGAAAGAGTATTAGCTTATGAAGAATTTGTAGCAGTAAATAAGGATATTGGGATTCCTCGTTATAATAATTTTCATTTATTTTTTATAGATTACAACAAAGAAGATGAAATGGAAAAGTTTTTTTGTAAAAGGCTTATTCTTGATGACGATTTTGACGTGGTAGGTTTAAAAAGTTTTTATCAAAAATTTAAAGAAGGTAACCAGGAATTAGAAAAAGAATTGACCGCTTGGGCTAAAGAAAACAAGGGAAAGGTGACAACTGAAGCTTTGCATAAAATAGAGCCACAACTCTATAGGGCATATCAAGAAATGAAGAAAGCAGGAGCGACTGACGAAGAATTATTTGTTTAAAAATAAAATGTATAATATGACAAAAAACAACCAAGGATTTTCCAACAGTTTAATAGCTATCATCGTGGCAGTTGCTTTAGTAGGTGCAGGAGTGATCTTTTATTACAAAAAAGACGCGGTAAATATTTTACTTGATATGGAGAGAACAGAAGAACAAGATGCGATCAAAAAAATAATTGACGAGAAGATAGAGGCAGAAAATAATTCTCCGATTGAAGAAAATTTGAAAAAAATTTCGGCACCAAAAGAAGCAGAAGATTTAGAGTCTATCTTTAAACAACTTTTTTCTGATAAATACAGCGCAATTATGGAGGATATAAATATCACGATTAGCAAAAGAGACGCTACGCATGTTTGGGGCAGTGTTCGTTTTGCCGAAGCGGTCGGGGGAGGATGGTTTTTGGGATACAAGGGAGAAGAAGAATGGATAATTGTTCAAGATGGTAATGGGACAATAAGTTGCGAGACGATTGAGCCGTATGGTTTTTCGGCTGATATGGTGCCCGAATGTGTGACGGCGGGCGGCGAATTAATAACGAGGTAAATATGGAAGAAGTATATACTGGAGGAGACACGGTTAAGGCTATCAAAGAATTAGAAAAGACTTTAAGAGATTCTAATTCTATTGCGACAAAACAGAATCGAATTATGATAGGACTTACGATCGCAATTTCTCTATTAACATTAGCACAAGTTATCTTTCTTGTTTTATCTTTGTTTTGTCCAGAGTTGATTCAACATAAATAAATTGGACAAAAACGCTCTTTTGTGGTAAAATTATATAATAAGTAAGCTTAATCCGCTTTATTATGAATAAGCAAATAAAAGCGATAGTTTTTGGATTAAGTGCTCTTCTTTTTTTGGGAGGATCGGTAAATTTTGTTGTAGCCGGAAATCTTAAAGAAAATAACGCAGAAAATTTAACAGGAAAAATAGAAATAGCGGAACCAAAAGCAGATGGTTCTTTTTTTGTTTCTCCCGACTATGCCACGGACTTTGTATTTACCGGAGTTGGTGTTGAGTGGGAGGGAGACGTCGCAAGGGATGATGTAAATTTTTATCTAAAAATCTTAGACGGTGAAAAATGGAGCGAATGGATTGAATTAAGTACCGACGAACAAGATGCACCCGATTTTTTTTCTAAAAATATTACAGATGTTGCTTTTGTGAGAGGCCATGGGTTGAAATTAAAAATGGAATTTGTTGATTTGAATAAAAAAATTGATAAGGCAACTATCCACTATTTTTCGGGGGAGCCAAAAGAAAAAATGCAGATGTCTCTTTTGGGTGATGGGACGAATGTTATTGCACGCGCAAATTGGATAAACGGAGAGCTTGATGAGTTGAAAAGAATTTCGGTTTGGCCGAACGCGTACGGCGATGTAAAAAAAATAATTATTCATCATACCGGATCAGTTTTGAAAGATTTGACCAATGATGGAATTATAGGTCAAGCGGATTATGACCTTGCCGTGCAAGGGGTTTACAATTGGCACGCTAAATCCTTGAGTTGGGGAGATGTTGGCTACAATTTTTTAATAGATCCCCTAGGAAGAGTTTTTGAAGGCAAAGCCGGTGGAGATGGCATTGTCGGCGGGCATGCCATAAGAAGCAGTACTTGCAATAAATATCGGGCCGGGGCGGAAGTGGAAACCGGTTTTAATAGAGGAACTATCGGCATTTCTCTTCTAGGTGATTCCGACAAAGATATTTTGACACCCGCGGCGAGAATAGCGTTGGTAAATTTAATAGCTTCAAAATCTTTAGAGTTCGGTTTGGAACCGGCCGGAAAAAGTTTTTTTGTGGACAAAGAATATCCCAATATTGTCGGCCATCTTGATGTTGATTGTACTAATTGTCCCGGATCAAGTATCTATGGAGCATTGGATTCTGTCCGCGCGGAAGCGCAGAAAAAATTTGAAGAGTTGGGCGGACTTTCCGTGAGTATTCCCAAGGCAAGTTTTGTCGGGCAAAGCGACAAGACGGTGATTATTAAAACCGGAGAGACAAAGACCGCTTGGGTTGAATTTAAAAATGAAGGAAAAACAGCTTGGCATAATTATACGGAAAATAAAATATATTTAGCTCCGGCTTCGGTCAAATTAGGACTAGCCGCGATTGATTCTTTTAATTTTGCTCTCGCTGGAGACCCGGCTGCGCTCCTTGCCTCAGGATATAATCTTGATAAGCCAAATATCTTGCCCGGCGAGACTGGTCGCTTTACTTTGACCTTGAATTCTCCTGAAGAAAAAATAGTTGATATAAAAAAATTAGTGTTAGCCTGGGGCGACCGTGCTTGGTTCCCAGGCACAGACTTTGAGATTACGGTTGCCAGCACGAAAGTTGATTATGGAGCAGTTTTTGATTCAATCGTAAAACCAAATATAATTTTTGAAAATTTTAATTATCAATTGATTTTAAAATATAAAAATATCGGAGCAAAAGTTTGGGCTAAAAATGAAATCAGTTTTGGCGCATACAATTCAGATTACAAGACAAGCTCGTTTAAAGATAAGACGTGGACAAGGAATACTTCGGGAGTTCATCCCGAAGAAGAAATAATAAATCCGGGTGAATACGCCACTTTTAATTTGCCGATTAAGACTGGAAAAATTGGAATATATGATCAAGTATTTTATTTAATAAGAGAAATTACCGTCCCTGGAACAGAAATAGTTTTAGCCGAGGAAAAAGTTGTGGGTAGCGATCTCGCTGAAAGTTTTTTAGTGGAATCAGGGAGCCAGGCAGAGCTCGTTTCCAGTAATTTTCCGGAAAAAGCAAAGCCGGGGAGTCGTCCATCCGTAACAATAAAATTTAAAAATACGGGAATAACAACATGGAAGGGCGGGAGCTCTACGGTTTTGAAAATTTTGGATAAAGAAGGAAAGAAAAGCAAATTTTATGACTATGGCGATTGGGTTACAAAAGATGTCGCCGCTTGGCTCGTGGAGAAAAGCGTCAAGCCCGGAGAAACAGGGACATTCAAGATGTATTTGCGGGCACCGAAGACAATAGGAGATTACGAACAGCAGATTATTTTAGAACAAAAAAATCAGAAAATATATATTGGCAGGCAAGGTTCGCTTAATGTTTTGACTAAAGTGGCGAAGTGAAGTTGGTGAATCAAGAATCATGAATCAAGAATTATGAAGACGGAGTAGCAGACTTTAGTCTGCGCCTTGATGAGATGAAGTTCGCTATTCCATTTTTTGTTTAAGGGGGCGCAACCCCTTTATTTTTATTGCTAAAAATGATACCTTAGAATTATGAAATGGAAGCGTGCGAGAGTGGTTGAATCGGGCAGTCTCGAAAACTGCTATACCCGCAAGGGTATCGGAGGTTCGAATCCTCCCGCTTCCGTTTTATTTATGCTTTACTTTCCAGAATTTTATTATTTTTTTGACCAAAAAGATTTTCCTCTCCGGAAGGCCGTTTTTGTGACCGCCAAGGAAATAGCTAAATATTGTACCTACTATAAAGCGAAACTGATTGTCCCCCAAAAAGGTGTTAAAGAAAAAGAACGACAAGGATTGCTCCCCGTAGAAGAAAAAGATAAATTTATTGAAGAGCTGATCGGTTGGATATTTTCTAAGTCATTCGATCTGGGCTTATTTACTCTAATTTTAGATAATTTAGAAATAGGGAAAGAGAAAGAGCGGATTGCTAAATTTGCTCACTATGACGATACCTGTTGCTGGGTGTTAAATTTGACCGAAAACGAATTTATTAAATTACAAAATGTTTGGAAAGAGAATGGGTTGCCCGAAGATTTATTTTATTTAGAGGATAAAGCAATAAAGGTTGTCATTCCCGATGGATTCATTGGGAAATTTCTAGCTAGACTCGGCTTTACTGGCGAGACGAGTAAAATTTATTCACCAAAGCGTTGGGAGGAGAAAAAGCAAAAAGAATCCATTAAAAAAGAAATTTAAGTTTTTTAAATAATAATAGATATGACCAACCAAAACCAAGAATGTTGTCCAAAATTTGATCCCGTGCTTTGGGATAATAAAACTTTTGAATGGGATAACAAAAAGTTTATCAAAGACAAAGTTTTTACTTTGTTTTATGTGCCGATTAATTTCGGCTCGGCGATGAAGCGATCGGTTAAGAAAATTGAAGGGGCGGGAGCAAAGATGTTGGAAGGAATGACATTATCCGAGCATACCTCTAAATGGAACATGGATTTATATCTAGCAGTAGACAAGGAAGTCTCTGGCGCGGAAAATATAATGTTGAGTGGAAAGTTTTTTAGCAAAGTTTACGAAGGCAATTTTAAAGACACTGGGATTTGGATGAAAGATTTTGAGAATTATACCAAAGGAAAGGGAATGGAAGTCAAAAAAATGTATATGTGGTACACGACTTGCCCCAAGTGCGCCAAAAAATACGGCAAGAATTATGTGACAATTGTCGCCGAAATAATTTAAAAATAAGATACAAATTATGAAAAAAAGTTTTTTACTTTTAGTTTGCTTGTTAGCCGTTTTTATATGCTCCGGTTGCGATCAAAAGTCTAATACTGAAAAATTAGAAAAAAATGAAGAAGCGGTAGATATCAGTCTGCCGGATGAAAATGAATTGGACGTCCCTCAAAAAAATAATGATTGCGAGTCAGCCTGTATTAATTATGTTAATAAGTGTTTAACCTTAGTCCCCAATGCCAATCAAGCGTTATATAACGACGGAGTTATTTCCTGCATGAAGGAATGTATTGATTGGGATAGTGAAAAAGCGGATTGTATGATTAATGCGATTGATTGCCCTTCAATGACAGATGTCTGCGGATTATAATTTTTAGATTTTTTAAAAATGAAATATCTAGATAAAGTTTATGGAGAAAGTGAAATCAACGAGCCGGTAATCCTTGAGCTTATAGATTCAGGGGCATTTCAAAGGTTAAAAGGCATAAGCCAGGCAGGGTATTTTACCCCATTTTCTCCGGCAGGAAGAGCAACGGTTACTCGCTTTGAGCATTCACTCGGCGTTTTTTTGTTGTTAAAAAAATATGGCGCGAGAATAGAAGAACAAATCGC
The DNA here is from genome assembly GCA_001778095.1 of Candidatus Falkowbacteria bacterium RIFOXYA2_FULL_38_12. Classification (GTDB taxonomy): domain Bacteria; phylum Patescibacteriota; class Patescibacteriia; order XYB2-FULL-38-15; family XYB2-FULL-38-15; genus XYB2-FULL-38-15. The sequence continues at coordinate 116,005 of MFGA01000002.1, read as the reverse complement.
CGGGCTGATTCATGATGTTTCGCATTCAGTTTTTTCGCATTGTATAGATTATGTCTTGGCGGGCGCTTCAGGCAAAGAACAAGATCACCAAGATAATATTTTTGCCAATTTTGTTAAAAATTCAGACATTCTTCCAATTTTAGAAAAGTATAATTTTGATCTGGATTATATTCTGGACGATAAAAATTTTCCCTTAAAAGAAACCAGCTTGCCGGATATTTGCGCGGATAGAATAGATTATTGTTTAAGGGATTTAATAGATTTTTTGGAGCTTAATCAAGCCGAGGTTAAAAATATTATTGATAGTTTGGGTGTAAAAGATAATAAATGGGTGTTTAGAGATTTTCAAAGCGGAAAGTATTTTGCTGAATTATTTTCTATGGTAAATGAAAGGTATTATACGGGACAGCCCACAGCAACAATGTTTATTACTGTTGGCGATTGCTTAAAATACGCGTTAAACAATAACTATATTTCCCAAGATGATTTGTATAAAACCGATGAGGTGGTTTTGGACAAAATAAAAAGTAATTTGGAAAATGATGAAAAATTAAACCAATTATTTTTGAGAATGAATCATAAAAGTCCTTTTACCGCCAAGATTGATTCCAAAGGACAAGTCTTTTGCAAATCAAGAGCGATTGACCCATTAGTTTTTGATAATGGAAAAATAAAAAGAGTGTCCAAGATTGATCCGGAGTGGGGAGAAAGAGTTAAGCGAGAAATGAAGCCGAAGCAGTACTTGGTTGAGTTTATTGAAAATTAAAAGTGTAAGGTTAAAAATGAAAAGTTACAGTTTAAAGTTAAAAGTTGTTTTAACTTTAAATTTTTAACCGCAACTTGGCATTTTTCATTTTTCACTTTTAACTTTTTTATGTTATACTAATTTAATTAGTTAGGAGGCTATCTAATCTACCCCTATGTCTCAAAAAATTCGTAAAGTTATTATTCCCGTGGCCGGATACGGGACGAGATTCTTGCCGGCAACTAAAGCTCAACCGAAAGAGATGTTGACCGTGGTTGATAAGCCGGTAATACAATATATTGTGGAAGAGGCGGTTGCCTCGGGAATTACAGATGTAATTTTAGTGACCGGCGCTTCCAAAAGAGCGGTTGAGGACCATTTTGACTATAATTTTGAATTGCAAAATTGGCTTAAAAAACAAGGCAAAGACGAGATGCGCGACGAGGTGAAAAGAATTGCCGATATGGCCAATTTTATTTATATCCGTCAAAAAGGGCCGTACGGTAACGCTACGCCCGTTTTGAATTGTCGGGAAATTCTTGGCAATGAACCCTTTGCTGTTTTATCCGGCGATGATTTACTTTTGGGAGGAATAAAGCCCAGATTAAAACAATTGATTGATGTTTTTGAACAATATGGCGATCCGGTAATGACGGCGATAAAAGTGACCAAAGAAGATACAAAAAAATACGGTATCCTAAAAGCAAAAAAAATAGAAAAAAATGTTTATAAAGTGGACGATGTTGTGGAAAAACCGGGACCGGAAAAAGCCCCGTCGCTCCTTGCGACTCTTTATGGATATGTATTGACTCCTGATATTTTTGACGAATTGGACCAATTAAAACCCGGACAGGGCGGAGAGCTATGGCTGCCGGAAGCTATTGCCGGACTTTTGAAAAAAAGATCAATTTATGCCTGCGAAGTGGATAGTACTTATTATGATGCGGGGTCAAAGATAGGTTGGCTAAAAGCAAATGTTGACCTGGCCTTAAAAAGAGAAGATTTAAAACAGGAATTTTCAAAATATCTTAAGAAACTAAAGTTTTAGTATATGAAATTAAAAAAACTTTTACCTATTTTTTTAATTTTTACTTTTTTAATCACTGCCGGGCCAATTTGCAAGGGGACATCGCAAGAAGTAAGGCAAGCAATGAAGCCCGTTGAACTGGTTTATTGGAGAGTTTTTGACGACGAGGATGCTATGGGGGAAATTTTTAATGCTTATAGGGCGCTTCACCCCAACATCAATATCACTTACAGAAAATTTCGCTACGAAGAATATGAGAAAAAACTTCTTGACGCCATGGCCGAGGATCGCGGACCGGATCTTTTTTCTATTCCCAATACTTGGGTAAAAGAATATGAAGCGAAGATTCTGCCTATGCCCAAAACGACGACTTTGCCTTATCAAAAAGTCATCGGAACAATAAAAAAGGAGACAATAATAGAGCTAGCCACCAAGCCGACAATGAGCTTGCGCGCCCTGAAAAATGATTTTATAGATCAAGTTTATAAAGACGTGGTTTTTAAATATCAAGAAAACACGGAAACCGCGGCTGAAGAAAAAATATTTGCCTTGCCACTTTATTCGGACAATTTAGTTTTGTTTTACAATAGAGATATTTTGAATGCTAACGGCGTTCCGGAAGCGCCGAGAACTTGGAATGAGTTTTTAGAACAAGTTAAAAAAATTACCAAAATTGACAAAGACGGCAAAATACTACAATCAGCCGCGGCGATTGGCACGGGCTATAACATAGAACGTTCTTCGGATATTCTTTCTTTAATTATGATGCAGACAGGGACAACGCTTGTTGACGAGGCTGGTCGGATTTCTTTTGCCAAGATGCCCAAAGATTCAGTTATGGAGGCGCCTCCCGGAGAAACAGCCTTGGGTTTTTATACTGACTTTGCTTCGCCGTACAAAGACGCTTACACGTGGAACCAAAACATGCCGGGGTCACTGGAAGCTTTTACAACCGGGCAAACTGCCTTTTTCTTTGGTTACGCTTATCATATTCCTCAAATTCGCGCCCGAACGCCAAAGTTGAATTTTGCGATTGCCAAAGTTCCGCAGGCTGAAGGTGGGCAAGAAGTTAATTTTGCCAATTATTGGGTGGAGACGGTTTCCAAAAAAACCAAAGCACCCAACGAAGCCTGGGATTTTTTACAATTTATCACTAAAGCGGAAAGCGCGGAAAAATATTTAGCCAAAACCAAAAAACCAACAGCCTTAAGGGCGCTTATCGGGAGCCAAGCGGAAGATCTTGATTTATCGGTTTTTGCCTCGCAAGTTTTAACCTCAAAAAGCTGGTACCATGGCGTAGATGCTGAGGCGGCCGAACGCGCTATGCAAGAAATGATTGAACGGGCGGTCTCCGGCACGCAAACCTTGAAAGAGGCGGTTTATTGGGGGCAGGAAAGAGTTAATCAAACGATGAGATAATCCTTATCTTATGAATTTTTCAAAATATTTTAAAATTTTTAGTGTCGTTTCTTTTTTGGTTTTTGGATTATTTTTTACGACTTCAGCAGTGTCGGCGAATACTTGCCATTGTGCCGTAGGAGGAGAAGATTCTGGAATAGAAGGGGAAGAAATTGTGGGAAGAGAATGGACGGTTTTTCTCTCGGCTTGCGAAGCAGACGGAGGGTGTGAAGCCGCCTGTGCGGAAGGAGCTGGAGGAGAAGAGATAACAGAAGCGGAGTGTACGGAAGATGCGGTAGCAAATAATTGTATATGCCACGGTACTGATGAAGATGAAGAGGTAGATTGGATTGCCGAAGGAGTATCTTGCGACGAAGGACCAAGTGAGGAGTGTTTTGAACCGTGCGCAGAAGTTGCAGCTAGAGAAATAGTTGTAAGTGATGATAATAACATTTGTGTCGCCGCTGGAGGTGATGCCGCTGGTAGTATAAATCCACCCTCGGAGTCGCCTCCCGAAGAAACACAGACCGAAACGCGTGCTGCTCCAATCAGAGATTGTCAAGTAGTAAATCGCGATTGTATGGCTAGGTTTCCTAGCCAAAGGCATATCTTTTTTTCCAATGCCGAATGCTATTGTTGCGGAGAATGCACGCTTGATGATTTTACTAATGCGCTATTAGGTGCATCTGATTACCTTTTTGGAATCTTGGGTGCCTTAGCTTTACTCTTTTTTATCTATGGTGGCGTTACCTGGCTTACAGCTGGTGGGAGTCCAGAGAGAGTTGATAAAGGAAGAAAAATTTTAATTGGTGCAGTTGTCGGTATTGCTATTACTATTGGCGCTTGGTTTTTAATTGACTTGTTGCAACAAGCACTAGGAGTTAAGGGTAATTTTAGATTATAGCTTTTGGATTTTAGTCAGCGGTTAAAATATTTTTATGAACTTTTTGAAATCGGAAAGAAAAAAAATGATTTTTTTCGTTGTTTTGATGTTTATGGTTATGGCAGTAGCAGGAAAGGCTCAAACTCTTCCCGAGAGTGCGGAGAAAAAAACAGCAGATGAGGATTTGGACGGGCGAGAGGGGTGTGTTTGCACAGGGAGAGGTTCAGCAGAAGAAAACACTCCAGAGGTAGCAAAAGGTGGAGATGCGGGAGATATAATTTGGGTAAGCGTGGGGACTTGTCAAAATGATCCTAACGAGTGTCAAAGTCGTTGTGAAAGGGAAGCTAGTGGGCATAGAGCAATTGCCGAAAGTACTACAGGCGAATGTGAAAACGAAACATCACTAAGAGACACGTCAAGAAGCAAACTGAAAAAAATTTCCGTTTCTGATCCCTCGGCATTAATCGGGGTTGTTTTAAGGTCGGTTCTGGGATTATCTGGTTCAATAGCTCTTCTAATGTTTGTCTATGGCGGTTTTCTTTGGTTGACCTCGGCGGGTAGCCCTGATAAAATTAAGAAAGCGCAAGGGATTTTAATCTGGGCGACACTGGGACTAGTTTTAATTTTTGGAAGTTATGCGATAATAGATAAGATTTTATTGACTTTTGCCTCGTGATATTTATGAATATTTTTAGTAAAAAATTATTTGTTGTTTTAATAAGTTTTATTTTATTTTCTTCTTCTGTTAATTTAGTAAGGGCTGGAGATATTCAAGGGATGTGTAGTTGTGGTGTTTGTGCCCTTGATCCTGCACCAGTAAGAGCGAGTAGGGAAAATCTTCTTGAGGAAATGTGTGCTGAAATTTGTGCTAGACCTGCTCCGGGATGTGCTGCACCAGGCTCAGAGCGAGTCACAGAGATTTCATGCGTTGGAGGGGGGGCACCAGATCCCATATTGGGTTGTACAGATGGTGGCAGTGAGGAAAAATCAGAGACAGAAAAATCCACCGTCAAAGCCATTCAATTAGAATCTCCAATTGAAGATACGGACATCGTTCCCCTGATCGGTCGCGTCATAAAAACAGCCCTCGGCGTTGTTGGCGCGATTGCTCTTTTGATGTTTGTCTACGGTGGATTAATTTGGTTGACCTCCGGGGGCAGTCCTGATAAAATAAAGAAAGGAATGGATGTCTTGATTTGGGTGGCGATAGGTTTGGTTGTAATTTTCGCCAGTTATACTTTAGTTGATTTTGTCTTCACGGCGTTTGGGATCAGTTAGTTCTTAATTGACAATTTCACAGAGGTTTTTTCTTGCGTCATTCTGAGCGAAGCGAAGAATCTCCCGCGCATGCGGGCTAGAAAAGAATATCGCGGGCATTCGCCCGAGATCCTTCACTGCGTTCAGGATGACGACCTACAAGAATCTTCTAAAACCAATGTAAATTTTATCTTCAATAAACTGTTTTTAACAGGACAAAGAAAGGGGGTGAGAAAATGAAAAAGAAAATTTTAGTCGGTCTTATGTGTCTTACGCTTTTATGTATGGCTCTTCCTTACGCGGTTAGCGCGCAGGGAGAAGCAGACGAAGTTTTTGGTCTTGATGTAGTAGGAGAAGAAGGAGGATTAAGCGAAACTTTAGGGGACACGGCAGATCCGAGAGTAGTTGCGTCAAGAATTATAAACATTGCTTTAGGATTTTTGGGCATTATCGCCGTTGTTTTAGTTCTCTACGGAGGCTTTATGTGGATGACCGCGGCCGGCAATGAAGAGAGAGTAACAAAAGCAAAACAAATCCTCACCGCCGCTTTAATCGGTTTGGTTATCATTATTATGGCTTGGGGTTTGACCCAATTTGTCATGGATCAATTGATGTCAGCGACATCAGCCTAGTGTTTTTAAACGATTTCAATGGGGCGGGGTTTCTCGCCCCATTAGAGAAATTAAGTATTAAAATTGACAACTTCGGTTGTCATCCCGAGCCTGTCGAGGGATCTCAAAAAGTGGTTTAATGAGCCAAATGAGATTTCTCGACAAGCTCGAAATGACGATAATAAAATTATGTTTTTAAACGTAAAGAAAAATATACTATTTATAAATATTTTTACAGCATTATTTTTGGCTATTTTTTTATTGCCGAGCGAAGTGGGAGCGACGCCAGACGGGTGTGTCCAAGAAGGGGATGATATAAGCAGTTGTTGTGGAACTAATACGGAAAGAGATCTTGGGGCGGCAAGTCATCCGGGCTGGAGTTGTCAAAATACTGAAAGTAGAACGGACGGAAATGCAGGATGCGCAGCGAATCTTTGTCCCGGTGGAGTTGCGAATATGTGTTGCCCGCCAGCCAGCGGAGAAGCTACTGCCGAAGGAAGCGCGGGGAACGGATCGGGCGTACGAGGAAGCCTGGAAACAGCGGCTAGAGAAGCGCATATAAGTACAAGCGGATCTGTTTCCGGTATAATCCAAAGAGTAATCAGTACAGTCTTAGGCTTTGTTGGAGTTATATTTTTGGTTTTAATAATTGTTGGCGGATTGATGTGGATGACTGCCGGGGGCAACGAGGATCAGGTTGGCAAGTCTAAAAAGTTAATTACCAATGCGGTAATCGGGACAATAATTATAATGCTTGCGTACGTATTGGTATCTTTTGTAATGGGAAAGATTGTCGGGTAATGGGGGGGCCGGTCATTCTGAGCAAAGCGACCCCGCAAAAGGCGGGGCGCGTATGCGGGCTAGAAAAGAATATCGCTCGCATTCGCAAGAGATCCTTCACTGCGTTCAGGATGACAACTCGCGTGGCGGGGAAAAACACGCCACAAGTTTAAATAATAAACTATGTTTTATAAAATAAACTTAAAGAAATTTTTTATAGTATTTACCGCAATAATTTTATTTTCGGCAATTTGTTTACCAAAAATTTCTTCGGCCGAAACCAGTTGGCAAAGCGAATTGCGAGAGGCGGGGGGGAAGACAGGGCTAATCGGTGGTGGCGGAGAACCTAATACGACTACGAGCGAAGCACAACTTAATAATTTGATAACCAGAGTTATTCAAACAGTTCTTTCTTTTGTTGGTTTGGTTTTTTTGGTTTTGTTGGTCTATGGAGGAATATTGTGGATGATCGCTCGCGGGGAAGAAGCAAAGGTTACCAAAGCCAAAGATTTAATTGAAGCCGCGGTAATTGGACTTGTAATAGTCCTCGCCGCTTACGGAATTTCTTATTTTGTAATGCAACAGTTGGGAACGGTAACAAGTGGAGCAAGTTAGATAAAATAGCCCCACCACATAATAACTTTCGTTGCGAAAGTTATTATGTGGTGGGGCTAATAAAAATATATGAAATTTAATAAGACAATTTTTAGCTTATTCGTCTTTTTGATGATTTTTTCTTTTGTTTTTACCCCAGCTATTTTACCTGCACAAGCGGAGCCAGCAGGGGAAGAACCCGCAGAAGAAGAACCAGCGGAGAGAGAACCTTCGGGTAGTTCTGGTAATGCCCTAAGAAAGCTAAAGACTGTCGGCGGTGGAGCTTATGGAGTAGCAGAGAGTACCATACCTAAACAACCGGTAGAAATAGTCGGCGGAATAATAAAAATAGGGCTTAATATAGTTGGTTTGATTTTTCTAGCACTAATGATTTACGGAGGTTTTCTCTGGATGACAGCTCGCGGAGAAGAAGCAAAAGTTACTAAATCAAAAGAACTTTTAGAGGCCGCCATTATTGGCCTTGTGATCGTTTTTGCTGCATATGGCATTACCTATTTTGTGGTGAATCAATTAATGACTAATGTTATATCCGGAGGCGGAGCCGTATAAAATAATTGAAAATTAAAATAAATATATGCTTAGAAAAAAGATTTTTTTGACTTTATTTTTCTGTCTTCTTAGTGGATTGTTTCTCGCAGGATTAAATATTGATTATTCTCATGCGCAACTAAAAACATTAGAAAATCTAGATCAGGCTGGTGATGCCGTGTATGGTTCGGCAGACGCTGGACAAATGAGAGAGCCAAATTATGTTATATCAGTAGTGGGAAGGATTATCAATGTTTTTTTGAGTGTTTTGGGAGTGATATTTTTAATATTATTAATTTATAGCGGAGCAAGATGGATGATGGCGGGTGGAAATGAGGAAAGCATAACCAAAGCTAAGCAAACAATATACAGAGCAATTATCGGTTTATTAATCATTGCCGCCTCTTATGGAATATCTAGTTTTGTGGTTTCAAATATTGTAGCAAGTACAAAATAATAAATTTTATTTTAAAAAAATTTAGCCATGGTTTCCTTTTTGAGAAAGCCATGGCTTTTTTGGTTGTTTTTTTTGGGGGGGTCAACGGCGGATGAGCCCGTAGCTCGATCCGCCGTCGCGGGCGGAGAAGTGGGGGGCCACCTTCGTAAACCCCGACGATGTTCCCTGACAGTTTGCGTCGGGGAACCACGCGGTATTTACTTGGAAGGCGACCCCCTCACTTCTTTCGTGGGGGGGGAAGTTGAGGTATACCCACACCTCTTCCCCGGGTGAGAGGCAGTGGGCGATTTTTTGTCCGTTTATATATACGGACCCATAAAAGGAGGATGTTCTGTTATCTAAAACTAATTTATTGGGATTTCTCCCGTATGGCCACCCCACCCCGTTAGGGTAGCCGATACCTACGCCGGCTGGTCCCGGGATATTCCCGGGGATAAAAGGGGCTTGGTAGGGTACGCCTCCGCCGTACCCATAACCCCCTCCGCCGTTACCTCCGCATTGGGCGGCGGGGGAAATATAGGGGGCGAGATCGGGGCGATCTCGCAGCACCCCTGTTAGCGCCTCGACGCACTTCGCTCGCGTCTCGGCGTCATAGGTCGC
>MFGA01000002.1:48826-107095 GCA_001778095.1 Candidatus Falkowbacteria bacterium RIFOXYA2_FULL_38_12 | reverse complement strand
GTTTTTCGCAGTGGCATACGCTCCTGCCACTGCGAAGGGCTGGTTTTTCCCCAGCCCATTGTCTTGATACTGCACCTCACTCCCCCGAAGGGAGAAGCTAGAGGTGCAGTTCGTTGTTAGCACCACGAGACAGCACGCAGCTGCCATCAAGAAAAACCTCATTGTAGTTCTCCTTTGCTAATTTGCTCGCGGCCCCATGCGCGCGAGATATTTTATTTAACACAAAAAAGCCCCCTTTGTCAAGCTGAAGGGGGCGGCGGAGTAGCGAACTTCAGTTCGCGTCTCTTTTGCAAAGACGCAGACTAAAGTCTGCTATTCCAAAATGCCCAGGGCGGGACTCGAACCCGCACGACCTTACGGTCAAGAGATTTTAAGTCTCTCGTGTATACCATTTCACCACCCGGGCAAATTTCTTTTGTCATCTTATCACTTCCTTATAAACCAATCAAGCATCTTCTGGAGCGACCAAGTATTTAAAACATTTTTCTTTTCCGCCCAGCCGCGACGGGCTTCGGCAACGCCAAATTTTATCATTTCCAGCTGGTTTGAGCTGTGGGAATCGGTATTGATAACCATTTTCGCGTCCAGCTCTACAACTTTTTTAATATCGGTATCAGAGAGATCAAGTCTTGTAAAATATGAATTTATTTCAAGGGCGACCTTATATTCTTTGGCTGTTTTTATAATTTTCTCCAAGTTTATTTTATAAGCGGGGCGCTTGGCGATAATTCTTCCGGTCGGATGGCCAATAATATTTACATGGGGATTTTTAATCGCTTTTATTATCCTTTCCGTCATTTCTTCCTCGCTAAGATTAAAGTGGCTATGGACGGAAGCGATAACAAGATCCAACTTGGATAAAAGTTTTTCAGATAGATCAATACTCCCATCTTTTTTTATATTTGTCTCGGCACTCTTTAAAATTTTTATATTGATTTTTTTTCTTTTCAACTCCGCGTTCAATTTATCAATTTCTATAATTTGTTTTAACAATTTTTCTTCATCCATGGCGTTGGCAATGGCTAGCGATCCGACATGATCGGATATTGCCAAGTAGTCGTAGCCTAATTTTTTTCCGGCAAGCGCTATTTCTTCAATTGAATTTATGCCATCGCTGTAGTTTGAGTGCAGATGCAAGTCGCCTTTGATGTCTTTATAGCCAATTATTTTTGGAAGAGTTTTATTTTGCGCCGCTTCTATTTCTCCGGAGCCAGAGCGTAATTCCGGGGGCATCCACTCCATTCCCAATTTTTTGTAGATTTCTCCTTCGGTTTTTCCAACTAGTTTTTTTTCATTTTTGGCGGAGAATAGCCCATACTCGTTAAGTTTAAAACCTTTCTCAATGGCTATTTTTCTCAATTCAATATTATGGTTTTTGTCTCCGGTAAAATATTGTAAAGCCGCGCCGAATGATTCCGAGGCGACAACCCTGATGTCGGCGTTGATTCCCAGATTTAAACGGACAGAAGTTTTCGTCGGTCCGCGAGCAATGACCTCAATTACTTCCGGCATAGCGACAAATTCTTCCATAACTTTTTCGGGATGGCGAGCAGTGACTAAAGTATCAATATCGCCGACAGTTTCTTGCATCCGTCTTATTGATCCGGCCGTTGTAACCTTACTTACGCCCGGTATTTTTTTGAGCCGGTCTTCAATTTTTTGGACTATTGGCAAAGCATGCCCGAGTAAAAAGCGCCCGGTATTTTTTTTGGAAAATTCTATGCTTTTTAAGATTTTGTCTTCGCTTTGTTTTCCAAAATTTGGTAATTTTGATATTTTTCCGGCCAGGGCGGAGGCCTCAAGATCTTTAGCGTCTTTGATTTTTAATTTTTTATACAAACTGAAAATTGTTTTTGGGCCAATGCCTTCAATCGCAAGAAGCTCCTCAAGATTAACGGGGATTTTTTTCTTTAATTTTTCGTAGAGTTTTAATTTGCCGGTTTTAATAAATTCCTCAAGATGCAAGGCTAAATTTTTTCCCGCTCCGGGGATTTCTTTTTTAAGTTCCTCTAGTCCGCCACGTTTATAAATATCCAAAATATCTTGGTTTAGTTCTTCAATGCCCTCTGCTGCTCTTTCGTAAGCGCGCGGTTTAAAGGGTACGTCTTTCATTTCGTAGAAGGCGGCTATCTCGCGGAAAATTTTAGCGATTTTTTCATTATTCATATTTCTTTGACGCTAATGCAACTTTATTATAACAAAAAAAGACCGAGCGGTCTCTTTGTGAAACTATAATTCCGGACAAAAAGCGGGTGAGCAGAATCGAACTGCCGTCTCGTCCTTGGCAAGGACGCATAATAGCCACTATACGACGCCCGCTTTCTGCCCGGAATTTCATTATTAGAATATATCAATACCCCAAGCTAATGTCAATTGGAAGTAGTTTTAACCTTTTTTCTTAAGGAAAATATTTATTCTAAAAATTTGAAACTTTTTATAATATTCTCTAGTACTTCAAAATTTAGCGTGGAGCTATCTTGTGGCATCATCTCCTTGGAGAGAATATAATTGGCATCTTTTCCTAGCACTATTAAAGTCTGTATGGTTGCGAGAGGTTTGTCTTGACCAACAACGATCGGTTCGGTCACGGTATATTCGATTATTGTCAGGTCGTTGAATGTTTTTTTCTCCGGGGGTGATAATGGTTTGGTAAATTTTTTAATTTTTGACAATTCTTCATCCAAGGTGAGTCGTTCAGTCATTTGAAATAAATATTGTCTTAACCAACCGCAAGAATTGGGTTCAAGTCCTGGTTTATGAATTATCATCGGTCCAAAAAAAATAGCGCCATTTTTATACATATCAATGTCGTACGAGTTAAGCTTATAGCTAGTGCTTCCCCATTTTTCATTATATGGGATATCAAGAGAGATCCCCCAATCCTGGTTCAAAAAAGTTACTGTTTTATCCGGTAGTTCAAAATTTGCTTGTTCATCACAATCAATTGTCGTTAGCGCAGCTTCTGCTTTTATTAAAGCCCTTTCTATTTCTTTTGGTTTTTCTACTTTTTCAGAGAGATTTTCTTGCAATTGGGCAATTTGTCCTTTAATGTCGCTGATTTGCTCAAAAAGTTGCTTTTCGTCAATAAACGAAGCCTCCTGTTTTTGCCAATAAGCTCTGCCGAAAAATAGAACGGCCAGAATAACAATAAAAACTCCAATAATAAGGAGCCAAGCATTTTTTGCTTGTTGATCTTCGTTGTTATTTTCAGATTTTTTTCTTTCCCACATATTTTTGAAGTTAATTTCATTTATTACGGTATTATACAACAAAAAGGATGGGAAGGGAAAGCTTAGACCCCCTTATTTTTCTTCCACCAATTGGCGAAAACCCCTGATTTTATGGAGAGGCCAAGAGTAGTTAATCCAAGAATGCCGGTCGCGACTCCCAAGAAAGCGTTTATGTCGCCAGACTTATCTTTGGCGGGGACGCTTATTGAAGTTTCGCCTATAGCCGGAGTAATAAGTTTTAGGTCGCTATCATATCTCGGCAAAAGCCTAAAGCCGGTTTTTGTTTCGCTCACAATACCCACAGCTTCTACGGAATCATTGATAGCTAATTTTGGTTTTGTGATTGCCTTGAGATAAGCTTTCAGTTCACCGGTGTCGTCGTCAAGAAAGAGATTACTACTGTCTTTTTCAATAATTTTGGCGGAAGCAATAATTAGACATCCCTCCAAATCTTCTTCAACATCGCCGGTTTGAATCGGTTTTGGGAGAAGTGGTTCTCTTGATTCCAATAATTTTATATCTGTCTTTTCCGCCACTTTTATTCTTCGTTCGCCACCGGTTTCAGATAGAACCCCGGAGACTTGGACTAAATCGCCCAGTTTTAAAACGGGAAAATCTTTTTTGTACATATAAACTTGAATGCCCGGGCAACTTTCTTCGCTTGCGATATAAAAAATTTGGCTACCCAAAAGCCCGGGCGGAGCGATAACTTGACCTTGGACGATCACGCTGTCTCCCAAATCATATTCTCTGATAGTCAGAAGAGTAGCCGGAGAAAATTGAACGATTTTTTTCCTTGAAGCAGTTTTTTTGACAGTTGTTTTTGTTGCTTTTTCCGAAAAAGCAAAGATATTTTTCTCTCCCGGAGTTAAAGCGTTTGTCCATTGCCAATTATTATTTTCATCTCTTGCCCAAGAGGCGTTTTCCGGAACTTCATCATAATTTGTTTCAAAAATTATTTCTCCCGCGGGGTTAATTAGACGAACGGCATCAAAAGTATTATTTAAAGCTAACTTTGTTTTTTCTTTTTCCAAAACTAAAAAGTCATTGGCCTTGATAATAGTTCCGGACGGAATTTTGTAGGGTTTACTTCCGCCTTCGTCGTCGTCCAACTGCCAGCCGGAGAGATTAAAATCTTCATTGCTCAAATTGTAAAGTTCAATCCATTCCTCGTTATCCGATCCTTCCGGATTGGGCAGAGCCTCGTTGATTATTATTGACCCGCCGTCATTGCCATTTACCAAAACTTCTTCCGTAACATTTTCATCAAAAATATTAATAAATATTTCAGCTAAATTTGTCTCTCCATTATTATCTTTGACGGTTAGAATAATTTTGAAATTTCCTTTGGCATTAAATATATGCGTCATATTGGATCCGTCAGCCACGCCTCCATCGCCAAAATCCCAGAGATATGAAACAATCTCGCCATCTTCGTCGTACGAATCAGATCCATCAAAAAATATTTCTTCGCCGACGGTTGCTTCTTCCGGGGAAGAAATGACCGCGGTCGGCAATTTATTTGTTTTTGTAATAATATTTTCTTTGCCTGGAGTAAGGGTTGTTGTCCAAAACCATTCTTCTTTTTCTTTAGCCCAAGATTCGTCTTCTCCCGCCGGACCGAGAAATTCGACAGAGTTAATTGAGCTGTTGTCGGGAGCAAATATTTTTACAGTTTCTCGACCAGTGTTATTTAGAGCAATGCCGGTGATTTTTCTTCTTAAAACAAAAAATCTATTTGCCTTTATTTTAGTATCGGAAAAATCTGACGATTTTACGGTGTATCTTTTAGCGCTCGCGTCTCCGATTTTCCAATCTTTTAAATCAACATCTTTACTACTGATATTTTTTAGTTCAATAAATTCGTTATCGTTGTCGTCCCCCTTGGGATTGGGAAAAATTTCGTTGATAATAATTTTATCAATAAATTCGGCGAAGTTTCCTCCACCGGAAAACTGCCCGCCGATGTTGGCGGTTCCTTTTGTGGGCGTACTTTCGATAAAATCGTTAAAGTCGTTATTGGTGTCTTGTCCGTCTTTTTTTCTGGCAACGGAATTTGGATCATCGGCCTTCGGGGCGTTATCAGATTCATCTCCATCGCTCCAATCGCCATAAGCGACATCGTCAATAACAAGTCCGGCGGGATCTTTTAGAATAATAATATCTCCTGAATTATTCAAAAGTCCTTTAGGTTTTTCAATGACATAAAAAATTAGAGATGAAACAGATCCGGAAAGTTTTGTGACAGTTTCTCCGCCGTCTTCAATCGTCCAATCAGTTAAATTTATTGGGTTTAAAGTTGGATTGTAAAGTTCAATCCACTCGCTTCCTCCGTCATCCGGATCGGCGACAAATTCGTTGACGAGAAGAGAACCGACCGGCCAAGATGGCGGGGAAGATGGTGTGGCAGGGAGGCTAGTTCCTCCGCCGGATGGAGCATCTTCTTCCTCCGGCGCGGTAATAATATTTGATGAATTTTTTGTTAAAGTTGTAGTTGTCGCAAAGTCAGTTGCATTATTATCAGAATCTCCGCCATCAACAATTCTCGCGACAGAATTTGGGTCGTCGGCTTTTGGCGCATTGTTATCAATATTTCCGTCGTCCCAATTTCCATAGGAAACTTGATCAATAATTTTTCCGTCGGATTTTTTTAATGTAATAATATCGCCGGCGTTATTCAACTTGCTTGAGGAAAGTTCAATAATTTTAAATTTTTCCGCGCCGCTTGCCGTGATTGTTCCCGAAAGAGTGGCAATAGTTCCGACTCCGTCTTCCAACGTACATCCATCTAGGTTTATTAGAGAAGTAGTTTTATTGTAAAGTTCAACCCACTCATTCCCTTCGGCTGGGTCGGCCACGAATTCGTTAATAATAATTTCACCAATAGTTGGTTCAATGGGAAGCGCGGAAGGAAGAGCACAGTCGGCGGGACAAATTAATTCATCTTCGCTATCCTCGCAAGTATCATTTCCACAAACCGGAGCGGGAGGCAGGGTAGGACAATCGGCGGGACAAGTTAGTGTGCTTTCCCTATCTTCGCAAAGACTATCTCCGCAAGTCGGACCGGGCGGAGGTATGATTATATCAGGTTTTGGCGGGCTGGAAGAATTTTGTGGATTGGGAATCGGTTGTATCTGAAAATCAGCTGAATTATTATCAGTATCTTCGCCATTGCCAAGATCTCCGCCGGGTTCACGCTCCATGCTTTTATTTGGAGAGGAAGGGACTAGGGCGGCGGTACCTTCTGGAAAATCAGCTAGGCCGTAGCCTAATTTATCAACAATAGATGAGCCAGTAGGTGAAATGAGGAAAATCTGATTATTAACCAAGAAGACGTGCCCGCCACCAGGAACTGAACTTGACATTGAAATAGTACTTTGTTTCATGTCTGGAGTTGTTGCCCCAGAAAAATCGTCGTGGGCAATTAAGTACCAGCCGTGTGCGGGAACACTTGCTCCTACTGGAAAATTTTTCTTTTTAAAAGTTAAGCCCGTAGCTCCTTTATATTGGATAGACCAAGTACTTATATCCATGGTCGTTTCGGTTGGATTATAAATTTCAATAAATTCATCATCAATCGTGGTGCCGGCTACTTGCACCTCGCTAATCACCAGATGATCAGCTGTTTCCGCGTTTGCAAATTGTCCCAAAAATAAAAAATCTCCTGCCACTAGAATAAAAATAACAAGAGAGCGAAAAAAGTTCGATTTCATAGTCCTCCTACAATAGCCCATCTCAAATTTTTGTATTTAGCTACTAAAGAAAATTTTAAGATAAGCTTAATTGATTTTTAATTATAAATAAATTAGAATGAAAGCATTGACGCTTATCTAATTTTAGCAAATCAAACAAAAAAGAGAAACATGCCCGGGTGGCGAAATTGGCAGACGCGCCAGCCTTAGGAGCTGGTGACCGCAAGGTCTTGGGAGTTCGAGTCTCCCCTCGGGCATTTAGAAATAAAAATATGAAAATATATTTTGGCCATTCAAAAAAGTTAAATTTTAAAGAAGAATTATATTGTACCATCAGGGAAAGCAAGCTTAATTCCGAGCACGAAATAATTTTTCCCCACGAAAGCGAGAATGCCTTCTCCACAAAAGACATCATAAAAACATGCGACATAATGATTGCAGAAGTTTCCTTTCCTTCTACCGGTTTGGGGATTGAGCTTGGTTGGGCGGATTCTTTTGGACGATCGATTATTTGTGTTTATCAAAAGGGAGCTAAAATGTCAGGATCATTGAAATTAGTATGTAATAATATTATTGAATATAAGGACGACAAAGATTTGATTGATGAGTTAGATCAAATATTGAATAGAAAAATTTAATTGCAGAGAAGGCTGTCGCTCAATATTTTGGTGGCGTGTTGGAAGTCGCGTGGAATTTTTTCATCGGCGGGAAATTGATGAAAGCTTAAAAAAATAAAAGTTTATGGGTAATTTTTTGCCAAGCATTTTTTTGACAATCAAGAGTCGGTATGCTATATTATATCTAGCTAAAAACGCCCGCTCTATGGCCGTAAGGTCATACGGCGGGTTTTTCATTATATAATAAAATTTATGAAGAATCATTTATCTTCAAAGCGAGTTGCGGTTTATATTGATGGGAGTAA
The DNA here is from genome assembly GCA_001778095.1 of Candidatus Falkowbacteria bacterium RIFOXYA2_FULL_38_12. Classification (GTDB taxonomy): domain Bacteria; phylum Patescibacteriota; class Patescibacteriia; order XYB2-FULL-38-15; family XYB2-FULL-38-15; genus XYB2-FULL-38-15. The sequence continues at coordinate 99,251 of MFGA01000002.1, read as the reverse complement.
TTTTTATCACAAACTGAAGGCCACTGAATTACAAATGGAAAATTTAACTAATTTTGATTTTCGCGGTTTGGCCGAGTGGTTAGCGGTTGGACGTGAAATAATATCGTGCAGATACTATGTCGGAGTTGTCCGTGCGGAAGAAAACAATGAGAAAGGACAGCGGTTAAGAAAAGAGCAACAAAAATTATTTGCGCATTTAAGTTCTTCGGCACAAAATTTTGTGATCAAGCGTGGCTATATGATGAACAATTGCGGGGTTTATCACGAAAAGGGCGTGGACGTAAAGTTGACAGTTGATTTATTGGTAGGCGCTTATGATAATTTGTACGATACTGCTATTTTAATTTCTTCCGATACGGATTTAATACCAGCTATCAAAAAGGTAAAACATCTTGGTCGGGCAATAGAATATATTGGTTTTTCTTTTAAGCCATCCATTGCTCTCACTGCTTGCGCAAGTTCTACTCGGCTTTTAACCAAGGATGATTTGATTCCATTTACAGCCAAAAGCTTGCTGTAAAAGATTTTTATTTTAGTTATGAAAAAAATATTTTACCTCGCAGTTTTTTCCGCCATAATTTTTTTGTTATCCGGTTGCGCAAGCCGTAAAATTGTTATTACCAACCCTCCTCCGGCGGAAAATGAAGCGACGACAGAAGAAGCAAAAAGAGACATACTAGTTGGTGAGATTGAAAATTTAGATATAGACAAATCGTCCATTGCTCCGATGGCAGATCTTTTTTTAGTTTCAACTGTTGTTGATGGCGACACAATCAAGATAAATATTAACGGAACGGTTGAAACTTTGCGTCTGATCGGCATTGATACGCCGGAAACGGTTGATCCGCGAAAACCGGTGCAATGTTTTGGCATAGAAGCGTCCAATAAAGCCAAAGAATTATTAACTGGAAAAAGTGTCCGATTGGAAGCAGATCCGACACAGGGAGAAAGGGATTCTTACAATCGTTTGTTGCGATATGTGTTTTTTGGCGACGGCGAAAGTTTTAATAAATTGATGATAGAACAAGGCTACGCCCACGAATATACCTATAATCTTCCCTACAAATATCAAGCGGAATTTAATGAAGCGGAAAAATATGCCAGGGAAAATAAACTTGGTCTTTGGGCGGATGACACTTGCGCCGGTTTATCTACGTCTGTTTCCACCGATTTAAATGTAGTGGCCGACTTGAGCGCCCCGGCAGGTTGCGAGATAAAAGGGAACATTAGCAGTGAAAAAATTTATCATTTACCGGGTTGCGAAAGTTACAACAAGACAGTCATTGATGAATCAAAGGGTGAGCGATGGTTTTGCTCCGAGGAAGAGGCAATAGTAGCCGGCTGGCGAAAGGCGAAGAATTGCCTTTAAAATAAGGAAAATACGAGCTAAAATAAATTTTCTTGACATCTTTTAAGGAGTAGGGTAGGATAATAATGAAAGAAAAATAAGGTAGGTTTATCTACACTTTGTCCCCACTTGGGGGCTTGAATAAAAAAGAGAAATACTTTAATATATAGCAGTGAAGATTATTTATTTTTAAGGGGGATATGTTACAAAAAATGTTGAGACTTAAATTCAAGAGTGGCTAAACCTTTGCTAATGATTTTTGAGCCGCTTTAGAAGAGCGGTTTTTTTAATAATATTGAAATCGTGAAGTTCCTTGTGAAAAAATAAAATTATTTTTTGCTCCCGCCTCTTTTGGGAAAAGAGAGGCGAGTATCAAAAAATAAATTGTTCATTAACAACTTAGAAAAGAGCATCTTGTACACCAAGATAAATAATAAGCATAGAATCAAGAATTATATTTTAATAATTCTTGTGGTTAGACATAAGGGCGTATGGTGGATGCCTAGACATCAAAAACGAAGAAGGACGTAGTAGCCTGCGATAAGCCTCGGTTAGGTGGCAAGCAACCTTTGACCCGGGGATTTCCGAATGGGGTAACCCGCTTTGATTGAAGATCAAAGCATCACTGTCTGAATAAATAGGGCAGTGAAGACGACCTGGTGAAGTGAAACATCTCAGTAGCCAGAGGAAAAGAAAACAAGACATACGCGAATTTATTTGCGAATAGAATAAATGGTTTGCCAATAGCAATATTTGCTTCCGTTTATAAATGTTCGCAGAGATATTCGTGTGTTTCCATTCCCTTAGTAGCGGCGAGCGAACGGGGATCAGTCAAAAACTCTATCAGTGTTTTAGGGAACCGGAAGGGAGTCGCAAGACAAACTTCCATCCTTAATTAAAGGTTTGGGCCGTTGCTGGTAGAGGGATGAGAGTAGATAACGTTGTTTTCCCAATAAAACAGGTAAGAAAAGTCTCGCAAAACGAGATCAGTTCCTAAGAGAACTTCTGTGGAAACAGAGACCATAGAGGGTGATAGTCCCTTATCTGAAAGGAATTGTAACCTTACGGTAATTTACTCAAGTACTACAGGCCTCGTGAAATCCTGTAGGAATCAAGCACGACTATGTGCTAAGACTAAATATTTTTGATGATCGATAGTGAACAAGTACCATGAGGGAAAGGTGAAAAGCAGGCCGGTTAGGCCGATGAAATAATACCTGAAACCATACGCTTACAAGGAGTCAGAGTCCCAACCTTAGCCGCAAGGCGAAAGGGGGATGATGGCGTTCCTATTGAAGAATGAGCCAACGAGTTTGCTATACGTGGCTTGGTTAACCCCAAAACGGGGGAAGCCGAAGTGAAAGCGAGCCTTAATAGGGCGTTGGAGTATGCACTAAGAACCGATTTCGTTGCGAGAAATAAAAATATCGTGCGAAAGACCCGAAGAACGACGAGACGTAGTGAATAAACTACGGCGAGAAGTTCTGAGGGGCTTGCAGCCGAGATTTTTATTTCGCAGTAGAAATAGATTTTTAGTGCATACTCCTTGTGTCGCGTATACAAAACCCGAAACCGGGTGAGCTAGCCATGACCAGGGTGAAGGTTCGAGAAATCGAACTGGAGGCCCGAACCCACGCACCGTGCAACATGCGGGGATGAGTTGTGGCTAGAGGAGAAATTCCAATCGAACTCGGTAATAGCTGGTTCTCTCCGAAATAGCTTTAGGGCTAGCCTCGGTTATCGCACCTAGGGGTAGAGCACTGAATGGTTTAATCCCTGCTTTTGTAGGGTTAAACTAATCAAACTCCGAATACTAGGTGTTAATTCCGAGAGTCAGACTGTGAGGGCTAAGCTTCACTAGTCAAAAGGGAAACAGCCCAGACCGTCGCTTAAGGTCCCTAAATCTGAGTTAAGTGTGAAAGGTGGTGGAACGACTTAAACAACTAGGAGGTTGGCTTAGAAGCAGCCATCCTTTAAAGATAGCGTAACAGCTCACTAGTCAAGTTGTTCTGCATCGACAATAAACGGGACTAAACTCAGTACCGAAGGCACGGACATCATTGCTTTGCAATGGTTTGGTAGGAGAGCATTTTGTAACCACAGAAGTCGTATCCGTGAGGAACGGTGGAGGTTACAGAAGTGAGAATGTTGGCATAAGTAGCAGAAATGCTGTTGAAAACACAGCACACCGATAACCCAAGGTTTCCTGGGCAACGCAAATCGTCCCAGGGTTAGTCGGGCCTAAGCCGAGGCCGAAAGGCGTAGGCGATGGACCAGCTGGTTAATATTCCAGCACTCCCGTATTTTTGTTTTTAGATGCGCTTTTATGTGGCAAAAGAGTGTTTTGGTTATACACTTGTATTCCGTAGCAATACGGAGGACTAAGATGAAGCCGCAAGGTGGAATCAATTTTTGTAAAGTAAGAGCCTAGAAAAGTTTAAAAGCGTTAGGAATACGGGATCCGTACCGGAAACCGACACAGGTGGGTAAGGCGGGAAGCCTAAGGTGTACGGGAGAACCCTCGTTTAGGAACTCGGCAAAAAAACTAGGCGTAAGTTAGCAATAAGCCTTCCCCGACGCAAGTTGGGGTGCAATGAAAATATCTCAAGTGACTGTTTACCAAAAACACAGGTCCCTGCGAAGCCGTAAGGCAATGTATAGGGGCTGATGCCTGGCCAGTGTCAGAACGTTAAGGGGAGAGGTTAGTCGCAAGACAAAGCCTTGAACTGAAGCGCTGATGAACGCCGGCGATAACTATAATCGTCCTAAGGTAGCGAAATCCCTTGTCGGGTGAGTTCCGACCCGCACGAATGGCATAACAACTTGAGAACTGTCTCAACGAGGGACCCGGTGAAATTGCAAGAGGGGTGAAGATGCCCTTTTCCCATAATTAGACGAAAAGACCCCGTGAAGCTTTACTATAGCTTGATATTGGGTTAGGATTAAGCATGTTCAGCGTAGGTGGGACCCGCAAGGGGCCAATGAGACACCACCCTTGCTTAATTTTAATTCTAATCCTGCGCCTATAAGAGGTTGGAAATTTTTTTCAATTTCTTACAGGCGCGGGAGACAGTGTCTGGTGGGTAGTTTAACTGGGGCGGTTGCCTCCCAAAAAGTAACGGAGGCGTTTACAAAGGTTGGCTTAGCCCGGATGGAAACCGGGCTGGACGTGTAAAGGCACAAGCCAGCTTTACTCGAAGACTTACAAGTCGCCGAGTTGCGAAAGCATAACTTAGTGATCCGACGATCCAACATAGGATGGTCGAAGCTCAACGGATAAAAGCTACTCCGGGGATAACAGGCTGATCTTGCCCGAGCGTCCATAGCGACGGCATGGTTTGGCACCTCGATGTCGGCTCATCGCATCCTGGGGCTGAAGAAGGTCCCAAGGGTTTGGCTGTTCGCCAATTAAAGCGGTACGCGAGCTGGGTTCAGAACGTCGTGAGACAGTTCGGTCTCCTATCTATTATGGGCGTCGAAATTTGAGAAGATTCTTCCCTAGTACGAGAGGACCGGGAAGGACGAACCTCTAGTGTGCCAGTTGTCCTACCAAGGGCATTGCTGGGTAGCTACGTTCGGCAACGGATAAGCGCTGAAAGCATCTAAGTGCGAAGCCGGCTTCAAGATAAGATTTCATTTAGACCCCTTGGAGAATACAAGGTTGATAGGCGGTAGGTGTAAGACGAGTAATCGTTTCAGCCGAGCCGTACTAATAGGTCGAGTCTAACCACAAGAATTGTTAAAATAATCTTTTATATTGATAAAAAACCACCACGGAACTTGTCCGTGGTGGAGACAACCTCAGTGAAACACAGAGTGCTGGTGATTCTGGCGGCTGGGAACTACCTGATCCCATCCCGAACTCAGAAGTAAAACCAGTCAGCGCCGATGATACTTTAATGGGAAAGTAGGTCATCGCCAGCACCTTGTGTTTCACGAAGATCTAAAAGAACTCCCGCTTCTTAAAAGAGCGGGTTTTTCTTTACTCTTTTTAGTTAGAGGACAAGTCTGGTTAAAATTGTTATTATAGTATAATGGGGGGCAATAATTCTTTATTTTAAAAATTATGATGCAGGTTGTTATTTTAGCTGCCGGTAAGGGAAAAAGAATGGGGGGCGGACTGCCAAAGGTTTTAAAAGAATTAGATGGGAAAACGATGTTGGAAAGACTCGTTGATTCGGTTATGGAATCAGGTATAACGAATAAACCGGTTATTGTAATTGGCTATGGCACGGAAATTATTAAAAAATATTTGGGGACAAGATGTAATTATGTTTTGCAAACCGAGCAATTGGGGACGGCCCACGCGGTTTCGTGCACAAAAGACTATCTCCCCGGAGTAGATGATATTCTAGTTCTGTATGGAGACCATCCACTACTGACGCCAAAAACGATTAGCGAATTAGCGACGGAACATAAACAAAGCGGGGCAACATTATCAATGATGACGGTGCAATTGCCAAGTTTTGATGGTTGGCATAAAGCTTTTGAGGATTGGGGCAGGATTGTTCGTGACGAGAATGGAAAAATAAAAGAAATAGTAGAAAAAAAAGATGCCACCGACGAACAACTAAAAATAACCGAGGTTAATCCGTCGTTTTTTTGTTTTAAAACCGATTGGCTTTGGAAAAATCTAAAATCAGTAGATTGCAATAATGCTCAAGGAGAATACTATTTAACCGATTTGGTGCAACTGGCCATTTCGCAAAACGAAGAAGTAAGGACTCTTGTTATTCGCGATCCCAAAGAGGCAGTGGGAGTGAATACTGAAGAGCAATTGAGATTGGCTGAGGGGCTTTTGTAAAATTTTATAATATGCGCTACATCGCCGACTTACACATCCATTCCAAATATTCCCGCGCGTGTTCGCCAAGATTGGAATTGGAAAATATTGCCGAAGGTTGCCGAAGAAAGGGGATTGATATTATCTCTTCGGCTGATTTTACGCATCCAAAATGGTTCGCGGGAATGAGGGAGAAATTAGTTGAGGCGGGCAATGGTTTATATAAATTAAAGGCAGGGGATAAAGGATCGCCGGTTTATTTTTTGCTATCAACGGAAATCAGCTGTATTTATTCCAAAGGAGGAAAAGTAAGGAGACTGCACCTTGTGATTTTTGCGCCGACAATGGAAGTGGTCGAAAAAATCAATAACAAACTGGCGACATTGGGAAAACTAGCCTCGGACGGCCGACCCATTTTAGGATTGGACGCCAAGGAGCTATTAAAAATAGTTTTGGAAATTGATCAAAGGTGCATGGTCATTCCTGCGCATGCCTGGACGCCGTGGTTTGCCGTTTTTGGTTCAAAATCAGGCTTTGATTCATTGGAGGAATGCTTTGATGAGCTGACTCCGCATATTTACGCAATAGAAACAGGACTTTCTTCTGATCCGGCAATGAATTGGCGATTATCAAAATTAGATAATGTTGTTTTAGTTTCCAATTCCGACGCGCATTCTTTGGAAAAAATCGGCAGAGAAGCAAATGTTTTTGAAATAGATGACAGTGTTTCAAATTTTTATGATGAGATTTGCAGAATCTTAAAAGAAAAAGATAAAAATAAATTTTTGTATACCATTGAATTTTATCCGGAAGAAGGAATGTATCACTTTGACGGTCACCGCGCTTGTAAAATAAAAATGTCTCCGGAAGAAACAAAAAAGAAAAAAAACATTTGCCCCGTCTGCAAACGTCCGATGACAATCGGAGTGATGAACAGAGTTGATGAATTAGCCGATCGTCCGTTAGGGGCAAAACCAAAAAACTTTATTCCTTACAAAAGTTTAGTCGGTCTGGATAATACTATTTCGGAAGCATTGGGTGTTGCCGGTAAGAAAACAAAAGTGGCGGTTCGCGAATATGAAAATTTAATAAGTAAGGGAGGCAGTGAATTAAGGATTTTATTAGACCTGTCTTATAACGAATTATCAAAAATTACTTTGCCCGAAATTGTTGAAGGAATAAGGAGAAATCGGGAAGGCAAGGTCAAAATTGAGCCCGGTTACGACGGGGTTTATGGCACAGTCCGTCTTTTCAGTGAAGACGAGAAAAAAGAGAATAAACAAACAAAACTACTTTAGAATTTTATAAAATTATTTAATAATAAAACTTCTCCATCATGCGACGGGGAAGTTTTATTTTATAAAAACAAGAAGTTTATCTTTTTGATTTTTTTGACTTCTTCGCTTTTTTTACGACTTTCTTTTTTGGAGCTGCTTTCTTTTTTGCAACTTTCTTTTTTGCTACCATGTTTATCACCTCCTCCTTTGATTAAGTTATATTTTTAAAAAATATTTTTTTACTTTATTTAATTATAAATCAAATTTTGATTGTCAACAAGAAAAAGTGTGGATAACTTTTTTATTTTTTAACATTTTACAAATAATTTTTTTAAAATATTTTTCATTTTTGTGAAATTATAATTTTTTTAGAAAAAATAAACATTTTTCAAAACAATTTTAATAACGACATAAAAGAATTGAAAATATTTTTAAAATTTAGACAGAGTATAAGTCTGCATAAATAATAATTAATAAATTGTTAGCCATTGTTTATAAATATTTAAGAAGAGATAGAAAAAATTGCATGATCTTGGGCAATGATTTCAGAATATATGGATGGAAAGTTAAAAAAATGAATGATAGCGTATATTTTTTCTGAACAAGGAAATACTTGGAAAATGTCAAACGTCATTGACAAAGATATATATATATATGCTTAAATGACGAATCGTAGCAATATCGCTACGATTAACGGAGGAAATGATGAAGAGTTTTTGTTTTTTCTTGGTTTCTATTGCTGTCATTGCGGCCCTCGCCTATGCGGTAGTTCTTCCCGCATGGGAGCGGAGACAACGAGAAGGGTATCAGACCGCCGAGTTTTGTCTCCCGGAGGAACAGTACCTTTGTGGCTGCAAGGGGAGCGCCTGCTCCCTTTTTGAAAATGAAGGGATCAACGGGTGTACGCTATGTGTCCAGCTGGGAACGTGGTGCGTGTACGACCCCTCCGATCCCGAGGGGACATGTACCTTTGTCTCAGCCCGAACCCACTGAGCCCCCCCTCCCAGTCCGAAAGGACAAGCAGATGGGAAAAACATCACATCAAAAACCCGCCGGGACAATTTCTGCTTATTGTCCCCACTTCTATCGATGAGTTCGGTACTGATGAGCCTAAGTATAGATGCAAGGCGAAAAGCTGAAAATAATCCTTTAATCGGGATTATTTTTAGTTAATAAATATTTACAAAAAAGCTCCCAAAAATTGGGAGATTTTTATATAAAGATTAAAATTGCATTTGGTGGGCCTGGATGGAATCGAACCATCTACCCATTGCTTATAAGGCAATTGCTCTGACCGATGAGCTACAGGCCCAGATTTTAACTTAAATAATGAGTCATTATACCTCTAAGACTCATCATTACTTTGTCTTTTATATTAACATTATAGAAAGAAATTGCGCAAGTTCCTTGACCGAAACTTCCTTTGTGGTTTATTCTTTTTCCAGAAGTACTTTTAATATAAGGTTTATTAAATTGTTTTGTTGGCATATTCAATTTTTTACTCCAAAAATTTGTTTTTTCACTCGCATTCATGTCTTGATATAATTGTAAATCTATTCGTATTTTTTTTCTAGGAATTTTCAATATTTTAGTAAACCACAAAAGAGTAAATTCTATTATATCCGGATCAGTATTTGTTATCGACAGTTTGGACCGTTCGGATTTCGATCCTTCTCCCAAATAAAGAAATAAACCACACAAAAAAAGTTCTCTCTGTGATAATGGGAGTATTTTTTTTCTTTCCTTTAGAATTTTTTCCAATTTGGCAATTCTTTTATGTCGCATCGTCTCCCTAAATTTTTCTATCTTTATCTCACTATTGCTACCGCGCAGTAAGTTGATTTGTTCATTGGTTAAAGGAAGATCGTGAAGCCAACCACTTAGAGTGCTTTTTGGTATTTTTAGAATAGATTTTATTTGCGAGTAGCTTTTTCCCTCTTTTCTTAAACTAAGTGCCTTCTCGCGATCGATTAGCCTACTCATAGAAAGGTATTATATAGGTTATGTTCATAAGTTCATTTTATCCTAATTATACATTGGGGTCAAACAAGACCGTAGCGACTTGCCCAAAAGAGAGAAACACGCTAGAATAAACTATTCTACGTCGTCCATAGACAATGGGTTTAAGCCTAAAAATGTGCTAGAATAAACAAATAAGGACTAAAGCAATATGGCAAGGATAAAATCGGCAATTTTTGAGAAGAGGTTATCAAAATTCGGTCTTACTCTAAAAAAAGATCGGAATTTGTTTTTTATTCAAGATTTTTTGAAAATATTTCATCACGGCGAAATTTTTCTTGTCGGCGGGGCGGTGCGCGACATTGCTTTGGGAGAAAAAGAAATAAAAGATTATGATTTTGTTGTTAGGGGAATTAACATCGAGCAATTGGAGAAATTTTTAAAAGAAAGAGGAAAAGTTGTTTTGGTTGGTAAAAATTTTGGCGTTTATAAATTTATTACAAAAGACATTGAAGAGGAAGAGCCGATAGACATTGCCCTGCCTCGGACAGAACATTCTATTGGTCATGGCGGGGGATATCGCGATTTTAAAGTGCAATCGGATCCGGCATTGAAGATTGAAGATGATTTGGCAAGAAGAGATTTCACCGTGAATGCAATGGCAATCAAATTAGAAGTGAAAAGTGAAAAGTTGAAAGTTATTGACCCGTATGGTGGGCTCAACGATCTTTCCCTGGGAATAATTAGAGCGGTGGGAAATCCCGAAGAAAGATTTAAAGAAGATTATTCCAGAATGTTGCGGGCGCTTCGTTTTTCCGTGAAGTTGAATTTTAAAATAGAAGAGAAGACGTTTAAGGCGCTTCGCGGTTTAATGTCCGAAATTAACAATGAAAGAAAAATCGGCGGAGTAAAAGAAAGAATTGTCCCGTACGAGACTATCGCCAAAGAGCTTACTAAGGCTTTTTATTATTCACCGACAAAGGCTTTTGATATCTACGATGAAAGCGGAGCCTTAGCCGAATTAATTCCGGAAATGTTTACTTTAAAAAGCTGTCCTCAACCTAAAAATTTCCATTCCGAAGGAGATGTTTGGACACATACTCGCTTGGCTCTCTCCAAATTGGATTCGCCAGTTTTCAAAAAATATTTTGGAAAAGAAAAGCCGACGGCCAGTGTTGTTATTGGGTTGCTTTTGCATGATCTTGGTAAACCGCTAACTCTGCAAACCCCGGAGAAAGATGGAACGGACAGAATCCGTTTTAACGGGCATGACACCCTGGGAGGAAAAATAGCCGAAGAAATTTGTCGCCGACTTAAATTAGACAGTTTGCCAGAGGGGTCGCCATTTAGAGTTGATGCTGATCGATTGCGAATGATGGTTGAAAAGCACATGCTTTTAGTTCAAGGTAAAATTAAGGAAATGCGTCCGGCGACGATCGAAAAATATTTTTTTAATCCTAGTTTTCCCGGACAAGAGTTCTTGCAATTAAACCTTGCCGATTCTTTGGCGACGATTCCCCAAAAAGGTCAAGTTGATTTAAGCAGTTTTAAGGCAATATTAAGGAGAATTAATTCACTTAAAAAATTAGTCAAAGAAAAAAATCGTTTACCAGCGCCAGTTTTAAACGGAGATGAAATAATGAAGAACTTTAACCTTAAACCCGGCAAAGATATCGGAGAATTGATAAATTTTTTAAGGGAAGCGCAACTTTCCGGAGAATTGGGTAAAAGCGAGAGTTCTTTGGAGGGTCAAAAGAAGAAAGGTTTGGAGATTTTAAAAAATTATTTGGCTGACAAAAAGATTCACAGCAAGAAAGCGAAAACAAAAAAAATAATATGGAAGAAAAGATAAAAATTATTTATGAAGATGACAATATTCTGGTTTTAGATAAACCGGTCGGTCTTGAAATTTACAGAGAAGAAGGAAAGAGCGGCGAGCCAACTTTGGTTGATTGGCTTCTCTTAAAATATCCGGAGATAAAACAGGTTGGTCCGGATCCGGCGCGACCGGGAATAGTTCATCGTTTGGACAAAGGGGTCTCGGGTCTTTTGGTGGTTGCCAAAAACGAAGCGTCTTTTGAAAATCTCATTAAACAATTTGAAGAAAGAAAAACAAGAAAAGAATATATTGCCCTTGTCTATGGAAAAGTTTCCAAGGACGAAGGAGTGATTGATTTTCCTATCGCGCGAGCTAAGTCCGGGAGATTTGCCGCTCTTCCACCGAATCACGAAGGGGGAAGGACAGCGATAACGGAGTATGAGATAATGGAAAGATTTGTTAATTTTACTTTACTCTCGGTAAAGATTAAAACGGGAAGAACACACCAAATAAGAGTTCATCTTTTTGCGTTAGGATGTCCGATCGTTGGCGATATTTTGTATAATCAGAAAAAAATTAAAAAAGCTCCTCTCGATAGGATCTTTCTTCATTCAGCCAAACTTGGTTTTTATGATCTGGAAAATAATTGGAGAGAATATGAAAGCGAGCTACCTTTAGAACTAAAAAGTTTTCTTGAAACATTGAGGAGATAATAGCATTTACCTTCAGAAATCATATAATTTTTTCGTTTTACTATGATAAAAATGAAATTGAAAAAAACAATTTTCTTTATCATTTCCGGGCCGTCGGGAGCCGGAGAGGATTCGGTTATTGAAGGCTTGAAAGATAAAATTAAATACGAGAGGGTAATTACAACCGTAACCAGAGGAAAAAGAATAGGGGAAAGAGAGGGCTTTCCGTATTATTTTGTTTCCAGAAAAAAGTTTGAGTCAATGATCAAAAAGGACGCTTTTATCGAATGGGCTGATGTTTATGGAGACTATCGGGGAGCGACAAAAAAGGAAATTGAAAGATTAAACAAAAAAAATGCTTTGGCGCTTTGGAAAGTTGATTTTCAAGGAGTGGAGACGATTAAAAAGAAAATTCCCGGGGTTTTGTCGGTTTTGATTTTGCCACCTTCCTTAAAAGTATTAGAAGAGAGGTTAATTAAGAGAAAAACAGATACGCCGGAAACTATCAAAAAAAGGCTTCCTTTCACAAAAAAGTGGCTAAAACAAAGGAAAAGTTATGATTATACCGTCATCAATGAAGAAAATAAACTAGAAGAAACCATTGATAGAGTTTTACGGATTTTATTAGAAAATCTGCAAAAGTGCTGAAGTATTGACTTTTTAGAGCAAAATAGTACAATAAAATAGTTGCAAAATCGTTTATTTATAATAAAGAAAAATATGCCAGACGAAATAAAAGAAACAAAAGAAGAGGCGACCGTGGTTACCAAGAATGAATTACCCGAGCTACGACCCGGGCAGACCATCCGAATTCATCAACAGATCCAAGAAATAGAGACAACGGAAGAAAAAGGTAAGAAAAAGATAAAAGAAAGAAAAAGAGTCCAAATTTTTGAGGGAATCATTATCTCCAAAAAAGGCGGAAAAGAAAAGGGAGCGACGATTACCGTTAGAAAAATTTCCAACGGAATTGGAGTAGAAAAAATATTTCCTCTTGAATTGCCGACAATTGTTAAAATTGAAGTAGTTAAAAGAGCCGAAGTTAGAAGAGCAAAACTTCATTATTTAAAGACTTATACCAAGAAATTGAAAGAAGTGGCGCTATAATTTTCAGTAAGCTACTTTAAAAATCCCGCCTAAATGGCGGGATTTTTGTTATTGTCTATTCTGCTTGTCTAAGATATTGACCGGTGTAAGATTTTTTATTTTTCATTATTTCTATTGGTGTTCCCTCTGCGACCAAATACCCGCCGTTTTTTCCGCCTTCGGGGCCCAAATCAATAACCCAGTCGGCGCATTTTATCACATCAAGATTATGTTCAATAATTAAAACGGTGTTTCCTTTATCAACTAATTGGTTCAGTACGGATAATAGTTTTTTGATATCGTCAAAATGCAGTCCGGTGGTCGGTTCATCAAGAATGTAAAGAGTTTTTCCTGTCGCTCGGCGAGATAATTCCGCGGCCAGTTTGATTCTTTGCGCTTCTCCTCCGGAAAGGGTTGTTGCCGGTTGGCCGAGTCGTAAATATCCCAAGCCGACACTTTCTAAAATTTGCAGTTTTTCAAAAATCGGGGGAATATCTTCAAAAAATAATGAAGCTTCTTCTACAGCCATATCTAAAACATCAGCAATATTTTTTCCGCGATAATGAATTTGGAGTGCCTCGGCATTGTATCTTTTGCCGTGACATTCTTCGCATTCAATATAAACGTCGGGCAGAAATTGCATTTCTATTTTTACTGATCCTTCGCCTCCACAAGTCTCGCATCGCCCGCCACCCTTCACATTAAAACTGAATTTTCCCGCGTCGTAGCCTTTGATTTTCGCTTCTTGATTTTCAGTGAACAAATCGCGGATATAAGTAAAAACTCCGGTATAAGTGGCCGGATTAGAGCGGGGAGTTCTGCCAATGGGCGCTTGATTGATAGTGATAACTTTATCCAAAAATTCTATTCCTTTTATTTCTTTGTGTTTTCCCGGCAGATCTTTTGCTCGATAAAATCTATGCGCCAATTCTTTGCTTAAAATTTCCTCAATCAAAGTTGATTTCCCTGATCCCGAAACTCCGGTTACTGAAATAAGAGCGCCGAGGGGAATTTTAACATCAATATTTTTCAGGTTATTAGCGCTCGCCCCGATAATCTTTAAAAATTTTTCATTGCCTTTTCGGAAATTTTTCGGTGGCTCAATGGATAAATTTTTTGATAAATAAAGTCCGGTCAATGATTTTTTATTTTTCTTGATATCTTTTGGTGATCCAATGGCAACAACTTCTCCGCCATATTCTCCGGCTCCCGGACCGATATCAATAACATGATCGGCGGCGAGAATCGTCGCTTCGTCGTGCTCCACGACAATGATTGTGTTATCAAGGTCTTTTAGTTTTTTTAATGTCTCTATCAGCCTTGAATTGTCTTTGGGGTGGAGTCCGATAGACGGTTCGTCCAGAATATAAATAATTCCGGAAAGAGAAGAGCCGATTTGGCTGGCAAGTCTTAGTCTTTGCACCTCGCCTCCGGAGAGAGTGGACATGGCCCTGTCTAAAGATAAATAATTTAAACCGACGTTACTGATATTGGTGACGCGCGCGGTGATTTCTTTTATAATCGGTTCGGCTATTTGGTTTTCGCGGAGAGAAAGATAACTATTTTTTTGATTTAATTGTTTGATAAAATTTTCCATTTCCAAAATGGAAAGTCCGGCAATTTCCGAAATTGATTTTTTATTTATTTTAATGGATAAGATTTCTTTTTTGAGACGCGCGCCGTTGCAAGATGAACAAACTTGGCTTCTCATGTAATTTTCTATTTCTTTCCTGATATATTCCGAAGTGGTTTCTTTATATTTTTTTTCCAAAGCGGGAATGACGCCCTCAAATTCTTTTTTATCGGGGTCGCCCCAAAGAACAAAATTCAGCTGTTCTTTTGAAAAATCTTTTACCGGCGTGTTAACGGAAAATTTGTATTGAGGGGCGATTTTTTCAATAATTTTTAATTGACCTGCCGCCCCGCCGGAAATCTTTATCCATGGTTTTATTGCTCCTTCGGCCAGAGTAAGTCGAGGATTGGGAATAACAAGCGCCGGATCAATTCTTGATATTTTTCCCAGACCGGAGCAAGTCGGGCATGCTCCGTAAGGACTGTTGAAAGAGAAATTTTTCAATTCTAAATTTTTCAATTCATAACCGCATTTTGGGCAAACAAAAATTTGGCTGAAAATTGTATCTCGACTGTCTTTCAAAGAAAAAACAATAACCGTTCCGTCGCCCAGCTCAAGAGCTATTTTTATCAAGTCGTTTATTCTCTTGAAATTATTATCTACCACCGATCGGTCAATAATAATTTCCAGCTCATCTTTTTTTAATTGTTCGTCCGGGTTGTTTATTTTTGCCAAATCAATAATTATTCCGTTTATTCGCGCCTCCTTGTATCCGTTTTTTTCCGCTCGTTTCAAGGTCGCGCTTAATTTTTTCTGAATATTTTTCACAGGAGCGATAACAAGAATTTCTTTCCCGTTAAATTTTTCTATTATCTGCTTTGTGATTTGATCCGGAGTTTGTTTTGTAATTTCCAAACCGCATTTTGGGCAGTGCGGTCTGCCGATGTAAGTAAAAAGAAGTCGCAGATAATCATAAATTTCCGTGGTTGTGCCAACGGTTGAGCGAGGATTGTGGGAAGACGTTCGTTGATCAATCGCTATCGTGGGGGAGAGACCTTCCACCTGGTCAATAGCCGGTTTATCCATTACTCCTAAAAATTGGCGGGCGTAAGAGGAAAGACTTTCCGCGTAGCGCCTTTGTCCTTCGGCGTAAATCGTATCAAAAGCAAGCGATGATTTTCCCGAGCCGGATGGACCGGTGATAACTGTCATTTTGTTTTTTGGAATCTCAACACTGATATTTTTCAAATTATGAACTTTAACACCTTTTAGAATTATTGAGTTGGGCATATAAAATAACCATTAAAATTAATTAATGGTTATTATACAACAGAATGAGGAATTTGGCAAAGGGGGAAGGGTTTGAGGCGCGTTGGTCTTTATTTAGTAATTTTAAAACTGTTGACGACTTTTTCAAAGATATCTGAATCTAGGCACTCGTAGAGGCTAAACTCGTAAATAGTTCCGTCTTGGTGCAGGCGGTAGATTGGACATGCGTTAGCTGCGGGATAAACTGAATAAGAGCCAAAAGATTTTTTTCCAGAGATTCCATTTATTATTATAGATTCTTCCATCCCAAGATCTGCGGTGGGAGCTGTATTAGTTGTGGTTATGTCATATTGTTTGATGTTTAGACTTATCTCAGGAAGAGATTCCTTGCCGGGCGCTTCTTTTTTCACTACATAAAGGAAGGATTCGTGGTCGGACACAAAATAACCTTCAGGAATTTCTAACGAAAAATTCCATTTTTCATTAGTGTAAGTTGTCGTCGCGGGTTGGACATAATCTTGCTGTCGAAAGTTTTGCCAGTAATAGATAACTCCTATGCCCACAATAGCGAGGATAAGGACGGCGAGAATGATTTTAGATGTTTTTGGTTTCATGCTTTTTAATTTATTTTCAATAATTAAAGATAGATTTTATATCCTACATGAAGGATATAAAACGCGCAAGTTTCTATACTAGCCCATACCTTTCCACATTCTGATCGGCTAAACATTGCATTTGCTTTATTTTTTCTTTACCACAATCGGTTTTGAACAAATGAGAAAATCTTTTTTGCGGTTTTAGATATTCCTCAACCTGCGGCCTCTTTGCGGGAACTTTCATAACTTTAGACAATTTTCCATTTTCTATTTCCAAAACAGGATAATGGCCGGATTGATGGGCGAGCCGGCCGAGTTCTATCGTTAGCTCCGGGTTATATCCCCAGCCGGGGACGCAGCCGACGAGAATTTGGATATATCTTGGTCCGCAAAAAGTTAAAGATTTTTTTACTTTGGCAACGATATCTTCAGGGTACCCAATTGTGGAAGTAGCAATGTAGGAGACGTTATGCGCCGCGGCTATTTTTGGCATATTTTTTTTGAAAAAATCATTGCCCAGAGAATCGTTAGCAGAGGAAGTTTCTGTCGCCGAACCATAAGGAGTCGCCCCGGAATATTGATTGCCGGTATTCATGTAGGCTTCGTTATCAAAACAAACATAAAGAATATTGTCCCGTCTTGTCCATAGACCGGAGAGCGCGCCAAAACCGATATCAAAAGTTGATCCATCCCCGGCAAAGACAGCGACATTGGTGTTTACTGGTGGAGTAGCAGATTTTAGTCTGCGCTCAAGTTGGCGCGAGCTGAAGTTCGCTACTCCTTTTGCTTTTAAGGCTGACAAAATACCGGTAGCGACAGCCGGAGCGTTTTCAAAAAGAGAATGAATCCAGGGAACGCGCCAAGCTGATTCCGGATAGGGAGTGGTCGTTACTTCGAGGCATCCCGTGGCGCAGGCGACAATGGTATTTTTTCCCAAGGCGTCAACGACATGTCGAGCCGCCAAGAGTTGTCCGCATCCCGCGCATCCGCGATGGCCGGGGGAGAGTAGATGAGTGTTTTTGTATTGCATAGATTTATTCTGTTATTGGGAAAGAGTCAGGTCTGTTTTCAATCCTTAGATTGCAACGAACAGTATTTCTTAATTCATCTAGTGTCCATAATTCAGATTGATCCATTTGAGGATCTCCTAAATTACGGACGCCGGCTCCCGTAGTGCGTCCAGGACTGCTCGGACTAGTGACAGAATATTCTCTCCCTGAAAGATTTATACAAGCACTTTTTCCTAAGTAAAAAACCCACGAGTCATCAAAAGTATCATTTTCTTGAATAATTATGGTTATATAAAATTTTCCAAGGGTAGTATTTCTGTCTCTACATCTGACCGTATTGCCATCAGATAAAATATTGCCAGGGCCAGGTAAGACATAACTGGGTATTTGTTCTTCCCCCATCCTTGTGGGGCCAGCGGACCAATGAGAATTATCATTACAAAAATAGTCGACTCCCATTACTGAAACTTGAAGGTCGTCATCAAAGGGATAGTTTCCGTAAGTGATTTCGCCAGCTATATTACCGGCTTGGCAGGTAAACCAATCATTTCTTTCCGTGCCTGAATCTTTTGCACAAACAGAAGGGTTACCATCATCATCCGGTTCACATCCTCCACTCCCATAACAAGGAGATTGTCCAGCAATAGTTGGGCTATAAAAGGCAAAATTACAAGTTAAATTTTCGGGGTCATGCTCTCTTCCCCCCGAAGCAGTCGCCGTAGCATAATCTTTTAATCTTCTCGGGTTAGCTGGTGAGTCTCCGTCCCGAGCGACATCATCAGCTCTATAAAATATTGGATTTTCACTACCTTCACCCCAATCAATATCAGCACAAAAAGTTGCGGGCATATCCGCCGGACGAATCATATAAATGCTTGGCATTTTTAGCCTAACAAGATCTGGGTTTAAGGTGTTTAAAATTAAATACGAAGTGAAAAGTAAAATAACCCCGACAACAGCTCCGCCGATATATTCTTTTGCTTGTCCGATGCGAGATGGATTGCCACCGGCTGTTAGATAAATAAATCCACTTGCGATAATAATGACGACAGCTAGAATATTGCCAATGCTTAAAACGTAGCTATATGCCAAAGAAATGTATTCAGCCATATCAGTTACTTGTCCAGTGGAACCCAATTTAATTTGCAAATCAATCGGCTCGTGAGGATGATAGCACTTTCCAAAAGGAGCGCTGCATTGCCCCTCGCCTTCTTTAAAACAATAGCTACAGTCATCTGTTTTTCCAAGACACATTTCTCTAGTCCAGCATTGAGTGTCCGTAAGCGGGGAAAGGGCGGCATTGGCAACAAAAGGCAATGCAAAATAAAAAGCAAAAACAGCTAATGGAATTGCTAAGATTATTTTTTTTGTAAATTGACGCATAAATTTTTGTCATTCTGAGTGGAGCGAAGAATCTCCCGCGTATGCGGGCGGGCATTCGCCCGAGATCCTTCACTGCGTTCAGGATGACGATCTCTAGGCTATAAAACAAATTGAAACTCTGATTTTGATTTAAAATTTATAACAATATTTTGTATATCTTTTGGAGTTATATTTTTCCCGCCCAATCCCATAATAAAATTTTTTATTTTTACTCCAGCTTTTCCGTAGCAAGCAGTCTTTATTTCAGAAAAAAGAATGCCGGTCTGCCCGAGAGAAATCGATCGATCGATCACGGCGATATTTTTCGGTTTAATTTTTGAAATAAAATTTATTATTTCCTTATCCGGAAACGGTCGCAAAGATTTTATATTTAAAACACCGATTTTATTTTTTTGGCGGAGGTTATAATCATAAGTTGATTTTATTGTTCCCAAAACAGACCCACTGGCGATAAAAACAAGCTCGGGGTTATTTGGTCCGCTATATTCAATCAATCCATCGCTTATTTTGCAATCGCCGAATATTTTTTTAACTGAGAATAGATTATTGAATTTTAAAAATGTTTCTTTAATTATTTTCTTGCTGGTCAATAAATCTTGATGCATATTTTTCCGAATGGGCATATAAGTGGCTGGGGTGCAAAGACCGCCAAGAGTAACCGGATTTTCAGGATCAAGAAAAGATTCTTTTTTCGGCTGATATTTTGGCAAAAATTTATCAATCATTTTTTGATCACGAAGCTCAACTGCTTCAAAAGTATGTGTTAGGGCGAAACCGTCAACACAAACCGCGACCGGCAGACTGATTTTTTCCGCTATTTTATAAGCTTGAATATGAAGATCTGCTGCTTGCTGATTGCTCTCGGCAAATAAAATAATCCAGCCAGCATCCCGGATTGTCATAATATCTTGTTCGTCATTCCAAATATTGATTGGAGCCGAAACCGCCCTATTGGCGCAAGTCATTACAACCGGCAAGCGTAAACCGGCAATATCAAAAAGAACTTCAGTCATAAGCAAGAGACCCTGAGAAGAGGTTGCCGTATAGGTTCTTACGCCTGTAGCGCTTGCACCCAAAACAATAGAAGCGGCTGACATTTCGCTTTCGGCCAATATGTATTCAAAATCTTTTGTATTGGATCGGGCGAGACTTTCCACAATGTGTGTCTGTGGAGTTATTGGGTAGGCAGCGATTACTTTTGGCCGACATAGTCTAATAGTTTCCGCTATAGTTTCTGACCCTTCTTGAAACTTAATCATATTTTTAGTTTGTTTCTTCTTTATTTTTCTTCAAGTTCCATTGAGATGGCTTTGACCGGACATTCGCGGGCACAAATTCCGCACCCCTTGCAGTAGTCCAGATCTCTCTCGTAAAAAACCATTCCTTTGGAATTTTTTTCTCCGGAAGAAAAACAGACGCCTTCGGGGCAAACATTGGCGCATCGTCCGCAACTAATACATTTTTCATGATTAACAATCGGATAAAATGTTCTCCATGTCCCGGTTTTATTTTTAGTGGTTGTACCTGGCTTAATAATAGTTTTCATACTCTATGAATTATATGCCTCTTCCATCGCTTTAATGTTTTTAAGAGCGATTTCTTGAGAAAATCTTTCTAGTATGGATTTTTTTAGAGATTCTAGACTGATTAATTTAAAAGCTCCGGCAAAAGCGCCCAACATAACAGTGTTAATAATCGGTTTTCCTAAAATTTTTAAAGCAATTTGCGTTGCAGGGACAGTTTTGATTTGAATATTCTTTGGCAGTAAGGGTAAACTGGATATGTCTTTTTCGGTATTTATTAAAATTGAAGTATTTTTTTTAATACCCCGAAAAGTATTTTTTATTTTAAGTAATGTCGGATCCTGGATTATTAAAAAATCAGGTTCGTAAATCTCCGAATGTAATAAAATTGGTTGGTCGGAAATACGCGTATAGGCTTCAATCGGCGCTCCGCGTCTTTCCACGCCAAAAAAGGGGAAAGCTTGGGAGAATTTTTTATCAAAAAAAGCAGCCTCAGCGATTAATTCGGCGGCAGTCACGGTTCCCTGACCTCCTCTTCCATGGATGCGGATTTCAATCATAGTTTTATTTTTTTTCCGCTTCTGACAATAATTTATCGATAATTTTCTTAAAATCATTCCCTGACAACGGCCCTTCCACTTTTTGATTTCCTATAAACCAAGTCGGCGTGCCCCTGACGCCCAAATCTTCGGCATCGGAAGTATCTTCCAAAATCAAACTTTTAGTCTTGTCGGAGGATAGGCATTCGGAAAATTTATTAGCATCTATCCCGATTTGTTCGGCATATGAGCTTAAATCTTCCGAGGATATTTTGTCTTTACTTTTATTTAAAAAAATTTTATCGTACATTGGCCAAAATTTGTTTTGGAGATTAGCACATTCTCCGGCTTGGGCCAAGAGCATGGCGTCGGGATGGAGGGAAACTACGGGAAAGTTCCGAAAAACAAATTGAATTTTGCCTTTATATGTTTGTTGAAGTTCTCTTACGGTCGAGCTTACCCCAATGCAGAGCGGGCACCTGAAGTCAAAAAAACCGACAATGGAAAAAGGGGCTTTATCTTCCGTCCCCGGTTCGCCTTCATGAAAGAGTTTTGCGGTGTCATCAATTTTTACCGTAGTGGAATTTTCAATTCCAGTTTTAATGTTGTTCGCGCCCGGCAATGGAATTTTTCCGTTTTTTATTCCGTTATAATAATAAAAAAAGTGGGCGAAAAAATAAACTAAAAGGACAAGCAATAGTGAGCCTAAAATTATAACAGATATTCCCCAACCTCTTTTATACCATTTTTTCTTGGGTATATTTTCAATTTGAACTTCGTTGTCCATACACTTTAATTTAATAATATTAAATTTGTATAAATTATACCATAAAAAAATCTTCATTGACAGAAATGTTGCAAGTTGGTAGTATAAAAGAATAAGATTCTTAACAAATCCTTTATTTCACGACTAAAATTATGGATATTTTGAATATAATACAGCTCGTTTCGGCAATTTTACTCATCATCGCCATCTTATTGCAGAACAGGGGAGCTTCGGTTGGCGGAATTTTTGGCGGTGAGGGCGCTGTTTTTCAGACAAAAAGAGGTCTGGAAAAGAAGCTGTTTATTGCGACTATTGTTTTCTCAATAATATTTTTAGGGACTGCGCTAGTAAGTTTTATCTTATAAAAAAAGTAGTTCCCTTATAAAAACAAGCGGTGAAAACGGGTTATCTACCCAATAGACCCACCGCGCAATAATCTTTCTGTTGCAATTTCCACATTTCGGTAAATTTTGCCCTAAATTTTCTTGCCAATATAACCATATTGCCTCAAAAATTTACGACAGAATTTCCACTAAATCTGAAAATTTAGCAACGAAAGTTATTGTGTGGCAGGTCTAATTTTTGCGGTTATAAAAATAGATAAATCGCTTGCTATTCTTTTCAATGATTAAAAAAAATTTTAGTTTTTTCGGGAGGGATAAAAAAAGCAAGGGGGAAAAACAAATAAAGATGCAGATCGATTTGGACAAGAAATTGGTTTTTTCTTTGTCAAAATCAAGGGTGCCGACTCTCGAACAGTCAAAGTATATTTTTAGATATTTGGGACGAAAGGAAAGGGGAGTATTTGTTGGTCTGATATTCCTATTACTTTTAAGTCTGGGTTTTTTGACAATAAAATTTTATTTAAACAATACAAAGATAGCTTCGGATTTCGGCGGAGAATATGTTGAGGGTTTGGTGGGAGAACCTCAATATATTAATCCAATCTTGGCGCAAACAAATGATGTTGACATGGATTTGTCCAAACTTATTTTTTCCGGACTTTTTAAATACAACGAACAGCAAGAGTTAGTTCCGGATTTAGCTTTAAAAAGCGAAATAAGCGAAGACAAAAAAACATATACTATAATCCTGAAAGAAGATATTTTTTGGCATGACGGAAAAGCTCTTTCCGCGAATGATATTGTTTTTACCTTTTTAAGCATTCAAGACTTTTCTTTTAAAAGTCCTCTTTACTCCAGTTTCCGCGACATCGGAATTGAGAAACTGGACGACAAAACAATTGTTTTTACATTAAAGAATCCCTACGTTCCATTTTTGGGAACATTGACTTTTGGTATTTTACCGGAACACCTCTGGAAAAACATCCCTTCGCAAAGCGCCAATCTGGCGGAATACAATATAAAACCGATCGGGTCAGGTCCTTTTCAATTTAAATCTCTCACTAAAGATAAAAACGGAAGCATTAAAAAATACACTTTGGAGCGCAACGAAAAATTTTACGGACAAAAACCATATCTAAGCAAATTGATTTTCAAATTTTATCCCGAATTTACTTCGGCCGTAGACGCCCTTCATAATCAAAATATTGAAGGAATCAGCTTTCTTCCCAGAGAATTTAAAGATTCTTTCAAAGGTGACAGAATCAAAAAATATTATTTAGATTTGCCGCAATATACGGCTTTCTTTTTCAATCAGAGAAACAGTTCGTTGTTAAAAAGCGAAAACATACGTCTCGCCCTTTCTTTTGGATTAGATAAATTGAAATTAACAGAAAGTGTTTTGGGACAAGGAGGTAAAACAATTTACGGGCCAATTCTCTCCGGACAAATCGGTTACACAGAAGATCTGAAAAATAATGATTTTAACTTGGCAAAGGCGACGGAGTTATTAGACAAAGAAGACTTTAAGCTGGCTGAAGACGGTTTAAGAAAAAAGAAAGAAGAAGTGTTAAAAATAAGTATTACCACGGTTGATAATGAAGATTATCTTGCTGTTGCCGATTTTGCCAAAAAGAATTGGGAGGCGCTGGGAATGCAAGTGGAAGTTAAAATTGTTCCTGCGTCCGAGATTCAAAGAAAAGTCATTGAGCCACGAGATTACGAAATTCTTCTTTTTGGGACCATGGCCGGGGTTGAGCCCGATCCGTTTCCCTTTTGGCATTCTTCGCAAGTGGCAGACCCGGGTTTAAATTTGGCGCTTTATGCTAACCGCAAGGTGGATAAACTTCTAGAAGATGCAAGACAGACAGAAAATCCGGAAGAAAAAGCTAAAAAATATATTGAGTTTCAAAATATTTTGCTTGAAGATAATCCCGCTATTTTTCTCTATAGCGCTAATTATACTTACGCCGTAAGCGAGGATGTTTTAGGGATAAGTATTAAGAGGATAGGTATTCCGAGCAACAGATTTATAGGGATTGAAAATTGGCACAAGGAGACAAAGAGGAGTTGGAAATAACAATTTTAATAAATTTTTAAAAATTAATTTTATGAATAGGATAGAAATACCACAATCGGATTTAGTGGATGAAACCATAGAGAAATGCGATGCTGAAAATTTAATTGAAACGTTAGTGAGAGAGGATTTAGAAAAAAGAAATTTTACGGGACAATTTGGCGGAACATTCAAAGGTCTTCGAGAAATGGAAACAAGAAGAATTCTAGAAGAAGGAATAAAAAAAGGACTAGAGGAAGGAAGAAGTTCGGGAGAAATTGAGGATTATCTAAGAAAAAGGTTAGAATTACCCAAACAATAGATAGGTGAAGCCAGTTCTTGGGGATGTGGTGAAACTGGCAGACACGTAGCGTTCAGAGCGCTATGATCGCAAGATCGTGAGAGTTCAAGTCTCTCCATCCCCATTATTAAGTTTGTTTATAAATTATATAAAATAAAAATTATTTATGATTTTT
The DNA here is from genome assembly GCA_001778095.1 of Candidatus Falkowbacteria bacterium RIFOXYA2_FULL_38_12. Taxonomy (GTDB): domain Bacteria; phylum Patescibacteriota; class Patescibacteriia; order XYB2-FULL-38-15; family XYB2-FULL-38-15; genus XYB2-FULL-38-15. Next base: position 74,755 of record MFGA01000002.1, on the reverse strand, counting down.
TTTAGAAAATCGGGAAAACCGAAAAGATTAAACCAGGGGCAAGGAGAAAACGTTATGTCTCCTGCTACTAAGGGTGGCTACGATAAAAGCCCGTTAAAGTTAAGGATTATAGCTATCGGCGGCTTGGAAGAGGTCGGACGAAATATGACTCTCTTTGAATATGGGAGCGATATCATTATCATTGATATGGGTTTGCAATTTCCGGAAGAAGATATGCCGGGAATTGATTATATTATTCCCAACATTTCTTACTTAAAGGGTAAGGAGAAAAATATTCGGGGTATTGTTATCACTCATGGGCACATGGATCATATTGGTGGAATACCTCACTTGGCTCCTCGTCTTGGGAATCCAACAATTTATGGAACGAAGTTGACTTGCGCGATGATCAAGAGAAGGCAGGAAGATTATAAAAGCGAGCCGTTGAATTTGGCAGTGGTAAAAGAAGACGAAACTTTGACTTTGGGAAAGATTGAGGTTAGTTTTTTTCATGTCAATCACAGTATTCCCGATTCCGTGGGTGTGGTTATAAAAACGCCGGTTGGCACAATAGTTCATACCGGAGATTGGAAATTTGACTATACTCCGGTTGGAGAGAGACCGGCTGATTTTTCAAAGATCGCTCAAATCGGCAAAGCGGGGGTTTTAGCCTTGCTGTGTGACAGTACTGACGCGCCGGAAGAAGGACACCAAATTTCCGAGCAAGAGATTGGAAAAAATTTAAAATCAATTATTGAAAAAGCTCCGGGCAGAATTATTATTGGAACTTTTTCTTCTCTTTTATCAAGAGTTGAACAAATAATCACTCTGGCTGAAGAGATGGGAAAAAAAGTCGCGGTTGACGGGTTCAGTATGAAGACTAATGTGGAAATAGTAAAAACGCTTGGATATTTAAAAGTAAAGCCGGGAACACTGATTGATATCAAAGATATTCACAACTATCCTCAAGAAAAAATGATTGTTATTTGTACCGGAGCGCAAGGCGAAGGCAGGGCTGTTTTAATGAGGATAGCCAATGAGGAACATCGTTTTGTCAGAATTGAGCCTAAAGATACCGTGATTTTTTCTTCATCGGTTATCCCCGGAAACGAACGGACGATTCAACGCTTGAAAGACACTCTTTATCGAAAAGGCGCCGATGTTATTCATTACAAAATGATGGACATTCACGCTGGAGGACACGCCAAAGCGGAAGATATTAAATTGATGATTTGTCTTGTTCGGCCGAAGTATTATATTCCGATACACGGACCGCATTCTTTTTTAAGAATGAATGCTAAAATTGCCGAAAGCATTGGTCTTGATTCAAAAAATATTTTTGTGGCGGACAATGGTCAAGTGATGGAATTTCAATCTTCGCCAAGAGAAACTTATGGCGCGGTAGGAAGACTTACTCCTCAACATGTTCCGGCTGATTATGTTATGGTTGACGGTTTGGGAGTCGGAGATGTTAGCCAAGTGGTTTTACGCGATCGTCAAATGATGGCCGAAGACGGAATGATTGTTATTATCGTGACCGTTGACGGCAAAACAGGATATTTGATAGGTAGTCCAGATATAATTTCCAGAGGTTTTGTATATATGAGAGAAAGTAAGCAATTGATTGAACAAGTAAGAAGCAAGGTGAAGAAACTGATCACTGACCGAGATCCGAAATCCGCCGCTGATAATATTTTCATCAAAAATAAGATAAGAGACAATATCGGTCAATTCTTGTTTACAAAAACAGAAAGAAGACCGATGGTTTTGCCGGTGATTATTGAGGTTTAGTCATTAGATTTTAGTTGATAGTTGTTAGAGTTCATAATTCATAATTCATCAATTTATGAAGCCGCGAGTTTTTTCGGGTATTCGCCCGTCAGGCCGTTTGCATATTGGAAATTATTTTGGCGCGATAAAAAGTTGGCTTAAACTTCAAGATGAAGCTGACTGTATTTTTGCAGTTGTTGATTACCATGGTCTTACGACTCCGTTTGACCCAAAGGAAATGTTTAAAGAAAAATACGAGGTTATCTTGGATTATCTTGCGGTTGGTGTTGATCCCAAAAAAAGCGCTTTGGTTATCCAATCCGACCTTCCGGAGCATACGGAGCTTGGTTGGATTTTGGGAACAATCACTCCTGTTTCCATTCTTGAGCGCGTGCCAACTTTTAAAGAAAAAGTCGCCCAGCATCCCGAATATGTTAATTTGGGATTGCTTTCTTATCCGGTTTTAATGGCGGCGGATATTTTAATTTATAAATCAAATATAGTGCCGGTGGGGGAAGATCAATTGCCTCATATTGAGCTGGCGCGAGAAATTGCCAAGAGGTTCAATAGAATTTTTGGCAAAACATTTCCTTTACCCAAGGCAGTTCTTTCGAGTGGCGCAAGAGTGATGTCTCTTTACGATCCGTCCAAAAAAATGAGCAAAACTGGTGGAGAAGGAATTTTGCTTTCCGATTCTCCTGAAGAAATTTGGAAAAAATTACAGCCGGCAGTGACCGATCCGGCCAGAAAAAGAATTTCCGATTCGGGAAATCCTGACGTTTGCAATATTTACAGTCTGCATAAATTAGTTTCTTCCGCGGATGAAATTAAGGAAATTAATGGCAATTGTCGCGGGGCGAAGTTTGGTTGCCTTGATTGCAAAAAGATATTAGCGAAAAATTTAGGCATGGAATTTGAAGATTTTAGAAGAAAAAGAAAAGTTTTTGAAAGTAATCCTGAAAAAGTAAAAGAGATTTTAAAAAATGGCGCTGAAAAGGCGAGGGAATTAGCGCAAAAAACTTTACGAGAAGTTAGAAAAAAAACAGGATTAGATATATGATTTTTGATAGAGGATTTACAAGTGCGGAAATTAGAGAAAGTCAAGAAGACAGGATTAGGCGTGTGAAAAAGGAAATATACGAAAAAGCGGGAAAAAGAAGTAAAGAAGAGATGATTAGGCTAGCGAGTGAAGTAAGAGTAACTTTAGAAGAAGAAAAAAGAAGAGGTGGGGGAAAAATAAAAGATAGTATTCCCGACATTTTGGATGGACAAAACGGAGAAGAAATTTTTTTTGATGATAATATTATTTATCTTCCTAAAAAAGGAGAGGCTATTATTGTCGGAGATGTACATGGCGATCCGGAGAGCATAATTTCTATTTTAGAACAAAATAGGTTTATAGAAGAAATGGAGAAAGGTAGTAATCTGAAAATAATTTTTTTAGGCGATTATATAGATAGAGGAAAGAAAAGCAAGCAAGCGATAGAATTGGTTTTAGATTTAAAGAAGAGATACCCTAATAATATTTTTCTATTACGGGGTAATCACGAAGAAAGAGGAATGATGGTTTTTGGAGAAAAAAGCGGGGACACTTTTGCTAAAGAAATGATGGATACATTTGATGAAGATGAAAAAAAAGAAATGGATTTTTTGGGGGGAAAGACCAACGGTGGCGAAGTATTTTTAGAGTACCACAATCTCTTTAAAATTTTTCCGTCAGTTCTTGTTGCAGGGAACGGTCTTATTGCAGTTCATGGGGGTGCTCCATGCGATAGTGGAATATCTTTGAGAAAAATGAACAGTGACAAAGTAGCGTTAAAAGAAACGAGATGGGTAGATCCGTCAACTAAATTTTTGGGAATTGGTGATAATCCAAGACGAGGTATGGGGGGAAAAGTTTTTGGTAAAGATCATTTTTTACGCTTTATGGAAAGAATTGGAGCGACTGTTATGGCGAGAAGTCATGACATAGTTATGAAAAAAGGGAATAATATTGTCTCAAAATTTTTTAAAAATAAATTAGTAACAATTTTTTCAAATGGAGGTCAAAAAAGTACTAACAGCGGTTATAAGGGGCAAGCCATTTCTCCTTCATTTGCAAGAATATCCCTCGAGGTAGTAAAAGAAGGTTGGGAAGATCCGGATTTTCAAGCGATAACCTATAAAGAACTAAATTTATGAAAATTACCATTTGCGGAAGTAGCTCTTTCAAAGAAAAAATACTTGAATATAAAAAGCTGTTGGAAAAGTTGGGACACGAGGTAATTGTTCACCCTGATTATGAAGCTTTTGTCCGCGGGGAAAAAGGAGATTGGTTTTAAACGATAAAAAAATATTTTTGCTTAATCCTGTTCCGGAAGTAAAATATAAAGATGAAATTTTGGCGATGTATACAAAAGTTTTGGATGGAGACTTGGGAGAAATAAAATAAAGTAATTTTAACTAAAAAATATGCAAAACAGTGAAAATTGTCAAAAAAAGGTTTGGCCAATTTTAATCGGCATCTTGGCTGGCGCGATAATTACGGCCGGCGCTCTGTTTATTTTATGGCAAGCTAAAGAAAAAGGCAGGGAAGAAGCCAGGGATTTAAAAAGTCAGATCGAAGATTTAACAATTCAAAACGAAAAATTATCAGGAGAAGATATCGAGGCATATTGCATTTCGTTCGGAGAAACATGCTCTCAGGGTTCAATAAATAAATATTTATGCACAACATGTGGCGATACGATGGCTTCCAGTTTTGCAAGTTGCCATAGTGTAAAATTTTGCGAAAATGTACCAATGACAGCACAAGATAATATTACATTGCCGGAACTCGTGGAGCTAGAAAAGCGTTCTTTGTTTCTACCCGATGAACAAGGAAATATTTACGGCACGTTAACCGTTACCGGATATGCAGTAACGGAAGACATAGAAGAGCCATTTTGCGAAAAGAACTGTAAAAAATATAAGTCAGTGCTGTTTAAAATTTTGAACACGGCAAGTAATGCCACCATACTTGATTTACTGGATGCAAAAGTGAAGTTAGGGTGTGCAGAAAACCAAACAATAACTTATTTCAATGATTCTGATAAAATTGGCATGAAAGAATATGAGGTTTCGTCGGAATTATCAGAAAAGATATTAGAGTCCAGTGTACAAAATCCAGTCACAATAAAATTACAAAGATTGCTATTTACTGGCGGTAGTGGGGCGCCTGCCTGCTATTCACATTTTACTTATATTAGTGAATAGGACGGGATACAACCCTTTGACAAAAAGACGATTTTATAGTACCTTTTATCATAGCCATCCCACTTCAAAATCGTACCCAATAACTTGTTAAAATTGCCTCTGGCTTGCTTTTCACTAGAAAATTTCTCATCGTAGCTACTGCTACGGCTCAAAATTTTCCACGCTCCAAAGCTGCGCCAGCCGGCAATTTTTCCTGCGTTCTATGTCCGATTCTGAAGTGGGATGGCTATATCCATGCCCTTTATTGTGGCATGGGGTTTATTTGATTAGCGGGTAGCTACCCTGCTCCCCTGAAGGGGGTGGGGAGGAAAGTCCGGACACCGAAGCGTATTTTTCGCTTCAGAGATAGTCGCTAACAGCGACGGGGAATAAGGTATTCTATTTATGTTATTTTTTCGTTAAAAGCGGAGAAGTAGCAAAAAGAAAAGTATTGAAGCCCACGGAGAGTGCAACAGAAAATACACCACCTCAATCTTTAAGGGATGAATATTTCGCCTTATTCGCGGGGGCTTGCCCCGTGAAGCTTTAGCGAAGTGGGGTAAGGTTGAAATCGTGAGGTAAGAGCTCACGCGGGACAGCCTGGTGACAGGCGTCGTGGAAAACACCTATCCGGTGCAAGGTCAGTTTCGACCGCTTGAGGTCCAGAGCAATTTGGATCCTAGATAGATGGCTGCCGTGGCATATTTATATGCCATACAGAATCCGGCTTATAGCTAGTTGAATAAAAACCTAATAAAAATTCCCCTCGTAAAAGAGGGTAACCTTTTATTTAAAATATGCTTAAGAAATCAGAGCTTATTTTTTCCGTCGCTCTTTTACCAATTGATTTTTTGATGATAGTTTCGGCGACCTTGGCGGCTTATTTTTTGAGATTTCAGACCATGGTTGATTTTAGGCCCATTGTCTACGAAATGCCGCTCTTTGATTTTTTAAAAGTAGCCGGAGTTATGGCCGTAGTCTGGCTTATTATTTTTGCCATTTCCGGTCTCTACACGATCGGCGGAACAAAAAGAATTTTAGATGAATTGGCAAAAATATTTTTAGCGTGTTCTACGGGATTTGTTTTTATCGTTCTTCTTATTTTTTTTGAAAGAGAATTGTTTTCTTCAAGATTTATCATTTTAGTCGCCTGGGTTTTGGCGATTTTTTTTGTCAGTATCGGTCGAATCGCAATCAGATTTTTTCAAAGAGCTTTATTTAGATATGGCGTAGGCATTCATCGAGTCGTAGTTTTCGGAGAAGACAAGGCCGCTGACATTTTGGTTAATGGATTTTGCAAGAGGCCGGGTCTTGGCTTAAAAGTTATTAAAAGATATAAAAAATTTGACGAAGATGCCGCCGCGGATTTGAGCGATCTGCAAAAAACAATCGGCGTTGATGAAGTTATCCAGACCAATGGAACGGGGAGCCACGAGGAAAATTTAAATCTTTTTGATTTCTGCAACCAGCATAATATTGTTTTTAAATATTCAACCGATCTTTTTGCTGTCCAATCGTCAAGACTGGAAATAAGAGATTATGCCGGAATTCCGATAGCCGAAATAAAAAGAACCCGCCTTGAGGGGTGGGGAAAAGTGTATAAGAGAATCTTTGATATTATTGGTTCTCTATTTTTAATTACCTTAACTTCGCCCATTTTGATATTAACAGCGATTGCCATAAAAATAGACTCAAGAGGGCCTGTTTTTTGGAGCAAATTTGACGATGGTTCAAATTTAAAAAGAGTCGGTCAACAAGGGGAACCGTTCAGCTATTTTAAGTTTCGTTCCATGAAGCCGGGCACGCACAATCTTCGCTACAAAGAATTAGCCGAACAAGATATCAGAAAAGGACCATTGGTTAAAATAAAAAATGATCCCAGAGTGACAAGAGTGGGAAAATTTATTCGCCGTTTTAGCATTGATGAATTGCCGGAATTTTTCTTGGTCTTGGCGGGAAAAATGAGTTTGGTTGGGCCACGTCCGCACTTGCCGGAAGAAGTCGCTAAATATAAAAAACATCACAGAAAAGTTTTAATCATCAAGCCGGGTGTTACGGGGTTAGCACAAATTTCCGGACGTTCTGATTTGGATTTTGAGGAAGAAGTTAAACTGGATATCTATTATATTGAAAATTGGTCGCTAAAATTAGATCTATATATTTTATTTAAAACTCCCTTCGCGGTTCTCTTCAGAAAAGAAGCGGAAAACGTTTAATCATTATGAGAGTTGCCATAGTTCATGATCACTTAGTTCAAAAAGGAGGAGCGGAAGCAGTTTTGCAAATCTTCCAAAGCATTTTTCCCGAAGCGCCGATTTTTACTTTGGTTTATGATAAGGAAAAAATGGATAAAGATTTTATTGAGAGCAACATTAAAACATCTTTCATCCAAAAATTTCCCGGCGGAGTCAGATTTTTCAAATGGTTTTTACTCTTGATGCCTCTTGCCACCGAAAAATATAATTTAAATGATTATGATGTCGTTATTTCCAACTCCAGCGCTTTTGCCAAGGGGGTAATCACGCGTCCCGAGACGCTTCATCTTTGCTATTGCCACACTCCCACCCGCTATCTTTGGACGGACTCCCATCTTTACATAAAAGAGCTTCCGCATAGCGGTTTTGTGAAATCTATAGTGTCCCTCTTTTTGCCCCGCCTTAGGGTTTGGGATAGAATGGCTGCGGAGAGGGTTGATAAATTTATTGCCAATTCAAAAACAGTTCAAAAAAGAATTGCCAAATATTATGGCAAGGAAAGCCAAGTGATCTATCCGCCGATTGATGTTTCAAAATTCAGAATTTTTCCCGCTCAAGAAAATTATTTTTTAGCCGGAGGGAGATTGGTCGCTTACAAAAGATTTGATTTGATAGTGCAGGCTTTTAATAAATTAAATATTCCTTTAAAGATTTTTGGCGATGGGCCGGAGCTCGAAAAATTAAAGAAAATGGCCAAGCCCAATATAGAATTTTTAGGGAAAGTTTCCGAGGAGAAAAGAGCCGAACTTTACGGAAAATGCCAAGCCTTTATTCATCCACAAGAAGAAGATTTTGGCATGATGGTTGTAGAAGCGATGGCTTCCGGCCGGCCGGTGCTCGCCTACAACAAGGGCGGAGCGCTTGAGACGGTTATTCCCGGAAAGACGGGAGAATTTTTTGACCATCAGGGATGGGAACCGTTGGCGCATGAGATAATAAAATTCAAGCCGGAAAAATATAATCCCGAAGAGATACGAGAACATGCCAAGAAATTCGATGTTGCGGAATTTAAAAATAAAATCAAAAGTTTGGTGGAAGATAGCTGGAAAGAATTTGGTGGCAGTATCTAGGGAAGACGGAGTAGCGAACTTTAGTTCGCGTCAATCTTTTTGTGACGCAGACTAAAGTCTGCTATTCCGTTCGGTTGAGTAAAACTATGAATATCGGTATTGACATAAGATCACTTTTAGAAGAAAAAAGAAGTGGCGTCGGAGAGTATGCTTTTAGACTCTTAGACGCCATTTTTAGTATAGATAAAGAAAACAATTATTTTCTTTTTTATAATTCCTTTAAAGATGCTGATAAATTTATCCCCGAGGAATGGAAAAAAATAGCCAATATCCATTTGGCAGGTTTTCACTATCCGAATAAGCTTTTTAATTTCAGCTTAAGATTTTTCAATTGGCCGAAAGTAGATAAGTTATTGATGGAAAAAGCAGGGAAAAACGAAAATCTGGATTTATTTTTTCTCCCCAATATAAATTTTATTGCCCTCTCGCCCGGGATAAAAAAAGTTATCACCGTTCACGACTTATCTTTTGAAAGATTTCCCTATTTTTTTTCTTTAAAGAGGCGCCTATGGCATTTTTTCATCAATCCCAAAAAACTGATAAAAAATTGCGATAAAATTATTGCTATTTCGGAAAATACAAAAAAAGATTTAATGGATTTGTATAATGCAGAGGAAAAAAAGATAAAAGTAATTTATTCCGGCGCGATTCAGGAAGCGGAAATTGCGAAGAATCATTTTGAAAAAGAAGAATTGAGAAAAAAATATAACCTGCCGGATAAATTTATATTATTTGTGGGGACGATTGAGCCGAGAAAAAATATTGAGGGGCTGGTTAGGGCTTTTGAGATATTGAAAAGCGAAAAAGGGGAGATGGTCAAAAATTATCATCTTGTAGTAGTCGGACCATATGGATGGCTTTATAAAAAAATATTAGAGAGGGCGGAAAAAAGCCCATACGGGCGCGAGATTCGTTTTATAAATTACGTTAGCGAAAAAGATAAATTTTATTTTTATCAATTAGCCAAAGTTTTTGTTTATATCTCTTTTTACGAAGGCTTTGGTTTTCCTCCTCTTGAGGCCGCGGCTTCGGGGACGCCGGTCATTATTTCCTCAGTCTCGGCAATCCCGGAGGTTATAGGCAATGCCGCCGTAATGGTTGACCCCAACAACCCTAAAGAAGCAGCCGAGGCCATTTATCAATGTTTGACGGACAATAATTTGCGCGAGAGAATGAGGGAAAAGGGGAAAAAACAAGTGGCAGAGTTTACTTGGGAGAAGTGCGCGAGGGAGGTTGTGGGATTGTTTGGGTATTTTTCATAATAAATAATAGATTTGATATGAATAGTAGTATAGTATTTATTATTGGAGCTGGAGCAAGCAAAGAGGCTAATTTGCCAACTGGTCAGGAATTAAAGAAAAAAATATCAAGTTTACTTGATATACGCTTTAAAGATTTTGAAGATGAACTTGTCAGTGGTGATCGTAAAATAATGGAAGCTTTTCGCCTTTACGTTCAACAGTCAGAAACGGCTAGTAAAGATATCAATCCGTATCTTCGTGAGTCTTGGCATATAAGAGATGCTTTACCACAGGCAATTTCTATAGATAATTTTCTTGATAATCAAAGGAATAATGAAAAAATTAATTTATGCGGGAAACTAGCAATAATCAGAGCAATTTTAGAAGCTGAGGGACAGAGCTTATTGTATTTTAGAAAGGACGGTCAGATGATGAGTTTTTCTGACCTTTCAGAGACTTGGTATATCCCTTTTTTTCAGTTGCTTACAGAAAATTGTATCAAGGATAGCCTAAAAGAAAGATTTAAATCGGTAACTTTAATAATTTTTAACTACGATCGATGTGTAGAGTATTTTCTTTATTATGCAATACAGAATTATTACAGACTCCAGCAAAATGAAGCTGCCGAATTAATGAAGGCTTTTAATATATATCATCCGTATGGCGATGTTGGTACATTGCCCTGGGGCATAGGCGGAGAAATGGAAATAGATTTTGGGTTAGATCCAAATCCATTGCAATTGCTAAATCTTGCAAATAAAATTAAAACTTTCACCGAAGGTACTGACCCAACTTTAAGTAAGATTTTGAAGATTCGCGAACAAGTGAGAGCGGCGGATAAATTAATTTTTATGGGATTTGCTTTTCATAAATTAAATATGAAATTAATAAAACCAAGTTTAGACGGAAGAAACAAGGTAACGGAGTGTTTTGCTACTGCATTTAAAACTTCTCCAAGCGATAAAGATATTATTAGAGAACAGATTAGAGATTTATATGGTTCATCTTCTCCCATCATTAGAATTTCTGACTCATCATGTAGTACCTTTTTCAAAGATTTTTGGCGTAGTTTAAGCTATTAAAAAAATAACATTTTTTTATGAAAACACGAGTTATCGTCAGTGCGGTAATTGAAAAAGACGGAGATTTGCTTTTTGGAAAAAAGAAAGCGAACGTTGGCCCCTATCCAAACACTTGGCACTTGATCGGCGGCGGTGTTAATGATAACGAATCATTAAGCGATGCTATTCGACGTGAGATTAAAGAAGAGGCCGGCATTGAAGTGGAGATAAAAAAGTCGCTGGGGTTTAGCGAAGACTACGAACCCAATAAACATGGCGAAATTACCCACTATATTTTTTTGGTTTTTCTCACCAAATATATTTTTGGAGAAGTTAAAGCCAGTGATGATATTGAAAAACTTGTGTGGATACCCAAGGAAAAACTTTCTGAAATTGAACTCAATAGGCCGTCCATCAAGTTATTTAAAGAGATGGGCTATATCGCTTAACGAGAAAGTGTATGGAAATAAATAAAGCAGAATTAGAGCAATTTTATAAATTAAAAGAGATTGCCAAAACAACTTACGAAAGAATTGGCAGTATTTATTGCCCAGCGTTAAAAGATGATATCGTTTTCAATTCCGACGGTTTTCATCATCTGAGATATGATTGTCATCGCAGTGAAAGAAGTAAACAAGTACAGAAAAATAAGTTTATCTATTTTGATAAAGCGGTAGAAATTTTAAAGAAAACAACAACTATCCAAGAATATAGGCGCTCTATTTGCGCCGTAGGCGATTGTGATAAAAATGGATTTCACAAAACAAAAATAATTGAATGGTTTGGTTTCTTCGCGATTATCAGCTTCGTAAAATGTATCCGTATCAATGTTGTGGTGAGGCGAATAGGTGAGGGGAGTGGCAAATTTCATTTTTGGAGCGTGATGCCATTTTGGACGTTAAGTAGCAATAAGCGAGTGATTGGATCAAAAAAAATTGAAGATGAATAAATAAAAATACTCTCGAGTCGGAGAGTATTTTTATTGTGCCTGTTTTTCGGCTTATGGTCCGTAAGGATTAGCCGAACGGGGCTTACGCCCACAAGCACATTATTATAATACATCATTATTATGCACTTTGTCAATTTTTTGTTAAAATAAACCTATGAAAATCGGCATAGATGCAAGGTTTCTCGGGCCGGTAAGCAAGGGTTTGGGGAGGTATGTTGAGCGGCTCGTAGAGAACCTAGAAAAGATAGATCGAGAAAATGAGTACATCATTTTTTTGCGTAGAGAAAATTGGGATTATTATACTCCCAAATTTTCTAATTTCAAAAAAGTTTTAGCAGATTGCAAGTGGTACAGTTTTAAAGAGCAGATTATGATGCCTCTGGCGATCTGGAAGGAAAAAGTTGACTTGATGCACTTCCCGCATTTTAATATTCCCATTTTTTGTCCAATAAAATTTGTTGCCACAATTCACGACTTGATTCTTCTGCAATTTCCGACTCCGCGGGCGACGACATTAAGCCCCATTTTTTATAAGATAAAATATTTGGTCTATAAATTTGTCATTTGGTTTGCCGTGTGGCGCGCCAAAAAAGTTTTAACGGTTTCGGAATACACAAAAAAAGAAATAATAAAATATTTTAAAATCAAAGAAGATAAAATTGAGGTCGCCTACGAGGCTTGCGACGGGGTGGAGTATGGGCAATTAAAAATTCCGGAAAAAGAAAGTTTGGCAAAGCTCGGCATCACCAAACCTTTTATTCTCTATGTTGGTAATGCTTATCCGCATAAGAACTTGGAGACATTAATTGAGGTTTATCGGGATTTAGCTATTGGCTGCCAATTGGTTTTTGTGGGTAAGGAAGATTATTTTTACAAAAGACTGAAAGAAATGGTCCACGAGAATGAGAAAGAGAAGATTATTTTCACTAATTTTGTAAATGAAGCAGTTTTAGCCGATCTCTATCGCGGGGCGCGTCTTTATGTTTTTCCCTCGTTTATTGAAGGATTTGGCCTTCCGGGGCTCGAAGCAATGAATTACGGCTTGCCCGTTCTCGCCTCAAATTCCTCTTGTTTAGAGGAAATTTACGAAGATGCGGCAATATACTTTAATCCTCGCGATAAAGATGATATAATAAAGAAGATAAAGCTTATTTATTTTGACGAAGAACTAAGGAAGAGATTATCCGAAAAAGGATTTCTACAGATTAAAAAATACAGCTGGGAATCGCTCGCGAAAAAAACTTTAGAAATATACAAAAATGAGGAGAAAAAAAGAAGAGAAAATTGAGGAGAACCCCGCGTCAAAAGCAAAAAAGAAAGTGAAGGAGGAAATAGTTGATCCATCTTTGGTGGTGTTACAAGAGATGGAGAAGGAAAAGAAAGAAGAGGAGAGGGAGGCGAGGAGCGAAAGAATTTTTAGGACAGAACCGTCCTTGCATATTTTAGATTTGCGAAAAATTGTCGCGGAAAAAAGGAAAGAGGTAAAAAAGATTGAGCCGATAAAGAAGGAAAAAGTCGCCTACGCTCTAAGCTCCGGCGAACCACAGGAAGTAAAAGAAAAAACGTTGATTGCGAAAAAAGAAATAAAGAAGCAAGAAAAGAAGACGATTGATTTTAATTTTTTAAAAAAGACAAAGGAATTTTGCGTTAAGGCGCCGCAAGGAGTTTTTTATTTTACAACTGGCGAATCCAAGAAGATTTGGACTAAATTGAAATCAATTTCAACTTTTATTTTTAAATCCCCAAAAGAATTTTTTTCCAAAATCAACATAATCCCGCCGGCTTTTAAAGAAAACATCAGCAAATTTGAAAATAATTTTAAGTTTTTAAAACTATCTTTTGCCGATTGCAAAAAAGTTGTCAGTTTTGGTCTCGTTGCTTTTGTTTTAATTTTGCCTCTTCAAGCTTTTTCTTATTACGGAACGCTAAAAAAGGCGGAAAATAAAGTTTTAGATGGAGCAAACGACGCTTATGCCAGCTTGGTTGAGGGTGGCGGACAGATCGCCAATTCTGATTTTTCCGGAGCGGCAAATAATTTAGAGGAAGCGGCCGGAGCGTTCGGAGCGGCCCAGCGCGAACTTAACAAAATAAATTTTATTGTTGCCGGAATAGCCAAAGCCTTGCCACAAGGAGATAAGTTGGAAGCGGGCGATGCTTTATTCTTTGCCGGAGAGAAACTTTCCTTGGTGGGAAGAAATTTATTGGACAGTTTGGCGGCTTTTACTAAAAATGAGAGTGACGGAAGACTAACGCCAAAGGTAAAAATATTAAGAGATCAGTTATCCGAAATGCTTCCCGATATTGCGGCGGCCAGAGACAGACTGGCTTTGGTGGATAGTGAAGCGATTCCCGAAGACAAGCAAGAGACTTTTATAAAACTTCAAGAGAAATTGCCGAATCTTGTCGGGAGTTTTAAAAAATTAATTTCAATTTCCGATTTGATGATAAAATTTTTGGGAGATGAGGCGTCAAAAAGATATTTATTTGTTTTTCAAAATACAGGAGAACTAAGGCCGACCGGCGGTTTTATGGGGAGTCTGGCCTTGGTTGATTTTAATGAAGGGCAAATTACAAAAATAGAAGTTCCGGGTGGCGGGCCGTATGATTTTAAGGGATCTTTAAAAGAAAAAGTTGTTGCTCCGGAACCGCTTACTCTTATAAATCCGCGTTGGGAACTTCAAGACGCGAATTGGTTTCCGGATTTTCCAACATCCGCCGAAAAAATAAAATGGTTTTATGAAAAGGGTGGTGGGCCGACGATTGATGGCGTTGTTGCCATTAATTCAGATTTGATTGTTGATCTTTTGGAAGTAGCCGGGCCGATTACACTTTCTAAGTACAATAAAATAATTGACGCGAACAACTTTGTAGAGGAAATTCAAAAATCAGTGGAGATTGAATATAATAAAAAAGAAAATAAGCCAAAACAAATTATTGGGGATATGGCTCCGCTTTTGCTTGATAAAATTTTCAAAAGTAGTCCGCGCGAGTTTGGAAAAATATTGTCAATTTTCGCAAAAGGTTTGGGCGAGAGAAATATTATTTTGTATTCAGTTTTTCCGGAAATAGAGCATGAAATCTTAAATCTTGATTGGGGCGGAAAAGTAAAATCAGTCAACGAGAAAACCGATTATTTAATGATTGTCCATTCCAATTTGGGCGGAGGAAAGACAGATCAAGTTATTAAAGAAGATGTTTCCCTTGAGACAACGATTGCCGAGGATGGATATATTAAAAATAGATTAACTATTAAAAGGGCGCATTCCGGAGAAAAATGGCAAACATTTACCGGAATGAGAAATGTTGATTATTTGCGAGTTTATGTTCCGCAAGGAAGTACCTTGCTAAACGCCGAAGGTTTTGAAGCGCCACCCACTGAATTATTTGAAAAACCAGGTGATAATTATATTGTTGATCCCGATTTAAAAAATTCAGAGAGTCAAGTCTTTGTGGACGAGACGACCGGCACAAGAATAAGCAGAGAATTTGGTAAAACCGTTTTTGGAAATTGGGTTCAGGTTGATCCGGGAGATACGGCGACGATTGTTCTAGAATATATTTTACCTTTTAAATTTTCTTACTCGGAAGAAGAAAAAGATTGGCTAGGTGGTATTCGTGCGGCATTTTCCAAAGATAAAGAAAAAAGTTTTTATCAAATTCTTATCCAAAAGCAACCCGGAACAAAAATAAATTTTACTGATAAAATTAATTTTGGAAATAATCTTGAAGCAAAGTGGTATTATGGTAAAGATATGAAATTTGGCTCGTCTTTTGCAACAGCTGGGAGCGAATTGAACTCCGACAGATTTTATTTGTTAGGTTTTACAAGAAAATAAAAGTGATTTTTAAATTTTTCAACATATAAAATTATGCCGAGAATAAGATCAAAAAGAGAGGGAGATGAGGACGCGGACTTTGATGAATTTTTGGGGGTAAGCCGTTCTTCGCCAAAAAAAACAAGAAAGAGGGGGAGGAGTAAAAAAGCAATAGGAGATGATTTAAAAAGGATTTATGCGGATAATAACGGAGATCTTCCCGATATGTCAAAAATTTATCATAAGAAAAAGAATAGAGCTAAGGGAGCTTTGATTGGTTTTGCGGTGTTTTTCGCTACCTTGGCGGTTCTTTCTTGGGCGGGTTTTTTGTTTTTTGGGAAAGGGCAGAATTTTAGCGGCGACAAGGTTGTTTTGGAAATTACTTCCCCTGACAAGGTCGCGGGCGGGGATGAGATTGAATATATTATAAAATATGGAAACAATGAAGAAGTACCCCTGGGGCAAGGAGAAATAGAGGTGCGTTATCCTGATAATTTTGTTTTTACGGAAGCGACGCCCGTTCCCGCGGAAGAAAAGTTTTGGCAGTTGGGGAGCCTGGCTAAGGGAGATAGCGGAGAGATAAAGATAAAAGGAAATTTGCGCGGGGAGATAGATTCATTGCAAACTCTGCAGGCGATTCTTTCCTACAAACCGGGTAATTTCAATTCTGATTTTGACAAAGTGGCGACCGCTGTCACAAAAATAGAAAAATCATCTTTGGAAATGGATGTAACCGGTCCGACGAGAGTTTTGGCGGGAGGAGAGGCCACATTTAAGATTAAATATAAAAATATTTCTTCAGCTGATTTAACTGATGTAAGAATTCTAGTTACCGCGCCAAGCGATTTTTCTTTTAAAGTTAAAGAAGGAGAGAAGGAAAAAAATAGCTGGGATTTTTCTAAAATAGAAGCCGGGAAAGAAGCGGAAATGGAATTTTCCGGAACTTTTGGGCCGGCGGCGGAAGGAAAAAAGGAATTGAAAGCGCAGGTTGGGCTTATTAACGGTGAGGATTTTGCTCCTCAAGGCGAAGATACCTACTCTCTTGATGTGGCGCAGGGGGCAATGCTTTTGACTTTAGTCATGAATGGGGATGCGAATGATCGCAGTGTTAATTTTGGCGACGCCTTGAATTATTCAATTAATTTTAAAAACAAAGAACAGGCGGAACTTGGCGATGTTGAAGTGGAAATGGTTTTTGAGTCAACCTCAAGAGACAACAAAATGGTTTTAGATTGGTCATCTTTGCAAGATTCAAGCAAGGGAACTATCGTCGGGACGCAAATTTCTCCAACGGTAAGACAAGGGAAAATTACTTGGACAAAGAAGCAGATTCCCAAATTGGCAAAACTCGCGCCGGGCGAGGAAAGCGCTATTAATTTTCAAATAAGGGTGAGGCCGTCCGTTGATTTTGGGAATTGGGGGGTAAGCGATTTTGAAATAAAAAGTTTAGCTGCGGTAAAGGTTGGTAAAATCGGCGGAGAAGTTAAGGAAGAAAAAATAGACGGGAATATAATCAATCTAAAAATCAATAGCGACGTTGCCTTGGGGGCGGAGGCCAGATATTTCAATGATGACAACATTGCCGTTGGGAGCGGTTCTCTTCCGCCAAAAGTCGGAGAAACGACAGCATATAGGATTTTTTGGACAGTATCCAATTCTCTGCATGAAATAGAAAACATGAAAGTCGTCGCAACCTTGCCGGCAAATGTAAAATGGTCGAACAAAACAGACATAGGTTCCGGCGAGATAAAATATAATGAGGCGACACGCAAGATTGAGTGGACGCTCAATAAAATGCCGACGAGTGTGCGAAGCATCGGGGTAAATTTTGAAGTGACTGTCACGCCGGTTGAAGCCGACAAGGGAAAACAAATTACCTTGACTGAAAATACAATCTTGCAGGCCCAAGATAAATCAACAACTGGCGCGATAACAAGAATGGTCTTGCCTCTTACGTCAAATTTGGATGGAGACCCGATGGCGGAAGGAAAGGGGATAGTTAAGTAAAAAATAGATTTCAAAAACACTCGGCGAAAAGTCGAGTGTTTTTTATACTAATTTTTGTTATTAAACGTTTTATTCAAATGCTCCCAGGCCGATTCGAACGGCCATTTCCAGCTTCGGAGGCCGGCGTTATATCCATTGAACTATGGGAGCGGAAGAAAGATGTGTGGTCATGAAAAATAGATAGAAATGTCATCCCCGCGCGTGCGGGGATCCGCTCTTCTTTAAAAAGTAGACTCCCGCCTTCGCGAGAATGACAAAACATTAAATTATTTTCCGTACCAGAGAATATATCTTGTACCAAATCTTCTGAACTGGCAAATCAAAAGTGCCGGGATAGGAAATTTCTTCTCCGCCAAAACCTCTTTTGAACCTGGTTACGCCCGGCCATTTTTTTTCATCAATTCCCCAAAAGTCGTAGTATTTATAACCCATTTTTTTTACTTCTTTAATAATCTCCCAATGAATAGCATAAGGAGCCATTACTCCGCGCTCTTCTTCCGAAGAGGCACCGTGAAGATATGTGGCAGTTTTTCCAAAAAACATAACAAGTTCTGCGGCTAGGTTTTTGTTTTTGTATTTCGCGACAAAGAGAGAGATGTGAGCGTCATTTTCGGAGCCACCGAGAGTTTCTATCATTTTTTTATAATATTTTTTCGGATAAGTGCTAAATTTATCTCGTTTTGAAGTATCTACAAGTAGTTTCCAAAACATTTCAAAATTTTTTTCCGATAAATCTATTTTTTCCACACTAACGCCGTGGCGTTCGGCCAAGCGGATATTGTAGCGGGTTTTTGGATGCATCTTTTGAAGAAGTTCGCTTTCTTCTTTTGTGAGATCAAGAAGAATAGTCTGGCGTGGTTGGATGGATTTGGTATTTTGTATCTGATATTTTGTATCTGATATTTTGTATTCTCGAGGAGGTTCAATCCTCAAGAAGATAGATTTTTTTTCTTTGGCGATTTTTATAATTTCCCCAAAAGTTTCTTCAGTATTAAAATTTTCTTGGCTCAATATTGGTCCCCTTGGGCAGTATAGATAACTTTTTCCTATAGATAAATCGTGTTTTATAATTAAGGCAGTTGATTCTAGTTTGTCACCCTGAAAATTGCCCAGTCGCCAAATTTTTCGACCAAAAGATTTTTGAAATTCTCCCCATTCAAAAGATTGCAAAAAAGCCCCGCTTTTTGGGCCGTGCTGGGCAACAAAGTTATTCCAAAGATTTTTATCGTTTATTTCCTTGATCATTTTTTAAGACTTATTGCTTAATAATATTTCTGCTGCAATTTGAAATTTAAGCTCTAAAATTATAAAAGCTCCTCTGCTTATATTTAATCATATAAACATCGTCGCTTTTCTAATTTTATAGTATTAAATTTCTTCATTTCGCGACGAAAGATTATTAATCAATGAGTCTTCTTTCCTAAAAATTTTAAAGCTTCTTTTATTTTTTCTTCAATGGTTTTTTTCTCCCCGTCAATTTTTTTGGCAGTCTCTTCCGCTTCATTTTTTGAGTACCCCAATTGAATAAGGGCTTCTACTAGCTCGCTATCGCTTGCCGCGATTGGTTCTTCTTCGGTTAGTCTTCCCTTAAGCTCAAGAATGATTTTTTGCGCGGTTTTTTTGCCGACGCCGGATATACTTGATATTAAAAACAAGTCGCCGTCGTTCACGGCTTTTTGAATTTTTTCGAGTTTATTTGACGAGATTATTCGGTGAGCCATTTTCGGTCCGACTCCGGATACATTGATAAGCTTCCAAAAAAATTTTAATTCTTCGGTGCTTTGGAATCCGTAGAGTTCCCGACCATCGTCCTTGGTATGTTCGTGAATAAAAAGTTCTTTTACCTCGTCTATTTTTGAACTTATAATAAATCCCTCCGAGGCAAAGATTTTATAGCCAATATCGTTATTTTTTAAAATGACAAAATTATTGTCTTTGTAAATAATTGTTCCTTTGATGTAGGAGATCATATGCGTAGTTATTCCTCCCTCTTGATGGGGGAGGCTAGGAGGGGATGATTAATAAAGCACCAAATCCAAAATTACAAATCCTAAATAATATCAAAACACAAAATTCAAATACTCAAAACAATTGTTTAGAATTTTGGTCATTTGAATATTGTAATTTATTTGGAGCTTGTTATTTTGGATTTGTAATTTTATCAACCACCTCACCCTCCCCTAACCCCTCCCCTCAAGGGAGGGGAACTAGATATTTCTACTTTTTAAACCTCTTCACTCTAATCAATCCCGAGCAGGGGACTATCTCAATTCCATTTTTTTCCAATTCATCCAAAAAGAAATTCATTCCCAATGAGTCGGAGGAAATATGACCGGCAATAATTGCGTTGATGTGCGCGGCCTCGGCTTCTTTTTTATGCTCTTCGGAAAGATGCATGCAAACAATTGTTCCGACGCCCGCTTGAGCAATTTTTTCATATATTTTCTTAGATGGCTCTGTCCCACCGGTAATTTCCGTTATAGCAACTTTACCGCAACGATTATCTGGGTTTCCGGCAAACAAGGTTGGTCCTGCTCCTTGCTTTATAGCTTCTTTGTATTCAGGGACTTCTTTTAATAGTTTTAAAATTTCACTAACATATTCCGGCTTAG
Source organism: Candidatus Falkowbacteria bacterium RIFOXYA2_FULL_38_12 (assembly GCA_001778095.1). Classification (GTDB taxonomy): domain Bacteria; phylum Patescibacteriota; class Patescibacteriia; order XYB2-FULL-38-15; family XYB2-FULL-38-15; genus XYB2-FULL-38-15. Next base: position 54,783 of record MFGA01000002.1, on the reverse strand, counting down.
CTTCCTCTATTTTTTTTCTTAAAAAATTAGCTACCAAATTGTCCGCTGGGGTGTGGACATTAACATAACTTATGCCCAAAATCTCAGCGACATTGATTGGTCGATAATGATTAATTGGGTTTACTCCTCTGGCCACTTCTTCAATCCTTTCTTTTTGAACAGCTTCAGCGATGTTGATTGGCACTCCGTATTGTGCATAAACTTCGGCCTGAAGATGCATCACGTCAGCCAAATTAGCCAAAGCTTTTCCGCGAGGATGATGGGCCAAAATCAAATCAATGTCTTTTAACTTATCAGCCAAAAGAACTTCATCTCCTTCCATATCAATACCTGTTAATATTTTTTTTACCGGTTTTCCGGAATCAAAATGTATCCTGGAATCAAGGTATGGGTTAGATATGGCCTCCTCATCGAATTCGTTTTTTTGTTCTTCGTTTAATTTTTTGTATTGTTCCTTTTTTCTTTTTAGCATTTTTTCCACCGCTTCTTTTCCTCTCAAATCGGCGTTTATACCCATTTCAATCGCTAGATCAAAAATTTGTTTTACGTTCATATTATATTTTTTTAATGCCCAGCCAAAGTCCGCCCTCAACATTATTTTCTTTTTGAAACGAGACTTCGCTTCGGCCGAATTTTATTTCATTGCTTAGAGTATCTTTCATAATTTTTTCTTCATTGTTTTGAAAAGCTTGCGAAACGGCATCATTTTTAGTTTCATAGGAAATGGCAATGCGGTCGGAAATGGTGAGGCCCGCTTCTTTTCGAAGAGAATTTACTAGGCGAACGATTTCGCGGACAAGTCCTTGCTCCTTTAGCTCTTCAGTTATTTTTTCATCCAGATTTTCCTCGCCGGATTTCAGTTCGGAAATATTTAGTTCATCTCTAATAAGCTCAACATATTCCTCGCCAATATTTTCGGCGAGCGGAGTGGTGTAAGAAGCAAGAGGTTGTCTGATTTTTATTCCGGCCAAGGCTCTTGCGGCGAGTCCCGCTTCCACGATTTTTTTAGTTGTTTCCATTTGTTCTAAAACTTTCTCATCAATTAAATCCGGTTCAAGCTCCGGCCAATCATCAAGATGAATGGAAATGTTTTCCTTACCAAGCTCTTCGTTTATTTTTTCGGCGACAAAAGGAATAAATGGGGCGGACAATCGACCGAAAGTTTTGAGGACAAAGCGCAATGTAGCCACGGCCGCGTCTTTATCTTCGCCAAGCTCTTTAAATCTGTCTCTTGATCTACGCACATACCAAGTGGAAAGATCATTGTTAAATTCTTCCAAACCCCGCGCAGCGCCGACAACATCATACGCATCCAATTTTAGAGTAGTTTCTTTAATAAGAAGATTTAATTTCGCCATAATCCATTTATCCAAAACGTGAGATGGATTTTTCGGATTAAAATTAGTCTCTCCCTCATACAACTTATAAAAACTTAGAATATTAAAGAGAACCAAAAAGAATTTTTTTAGAATTATTTCCAACTCCAGCGGGCTGAAGTTTTTTGGATCGCCGGGTTGGTTTACGGTAAAGAAGAACCAACGTACGGCATCAGCGCTATATTTTCCAATCACTTCCCAAAGATCAACAACGTTCCCTTTTGATTTACTCATTTTTTCGCCCTTAGAGTCGCGCAAGTGGCCGAGACAAATCACGTTTTTATATGGAACTTCTTTTCCAAGAAGAGTGGAGACGGCGAGCAAAGTGTAAAACCATCCGCGAGTTTGATCTATTGCTTCAGAAATAAATTCAGCCGGAAATTCTCTTCCTTCATCAATTTTTTCCTTATTTTCAAATGGATAATGCCATTGGGCAAAAGGCATAGCTCCAGAATCAAACCAGCAATCCAGAACTTCCGGAGATCGCCTCATTTCGCCCCCGCAGTTTTTACAAGGAAGATTAATCTCATCAATAAAAGGTCGATGCAAGTCCATTTCTTTTAAATTTTTTCCGCTAAGTTTTTCCAGTTCCGCGACAGATTCAACCGCCACAATTTCCCCGCATCCGCATTTCCAGATCGGAAGAGGCGTGCCCCAATAACGTTCGCGGGTAATCGCCCAATCTTTGACTTCGCGGAGCCAGTCTCCGAAGCGCCCGTCTCTTATATATTCGGGAACCCAATTGATAGTTTGATTGCCTTGGATTAACTTTTCTTTTATTTCCGGTTCAGACATCTTTATAAACCATGATTTTTTGGCGTAATAAAGAAGCGGGGTACTACAACGCCAGCAGAAGGGGTAATCGTGAGTGTAGGGCATGGTCTTATAAAGCAAGCCGCGACTTCTTAAATCTTCCGATATTTCTTTTTCAACATTTTTTACAAATTTTCCCGCCCATCTTTTTACGCTTGGCAAAAATAATCCGCTTTCATCAACCGTATGCACTTCCGGCAAGCCGATTTTTTTACCCAAATTAAAGTCGTCTTCACCGTACATCACGGCCGTATGGACCACTCCCGTGCCGTCTTCCGTAGAAACAAAATCAGCCGAAGTTACGTACCACGCTTTTTTATCTCCCGGGTCAAGGGCGCCTGGGAATAGTGGCTCATATTCAATTCCGACTAAGTCCTTGCCCTTCATTTCTTTTTTTATTATGTATTTTTCTTCCACCACTTTTTCAACTAAAGTTTTGGCAATAATAAAATATTCGTTATCCTTTTTGATTAAAACATAATCAATGTCTTCCCCGACCGCCAAGGCGACATTGCCCGGAAGAGTCCAGGGGGTTGTTGTCCAAGAGAGAATATAAAGAGGTAAATCTTCGCTTAGTTCCAAGCTGTGCTTTGTTACTTTGAATTTTATGTAGACGGATATTTCTTCAACATTTTTGTAGCCAAGAGCGACTTCGTGAGAGGAAAGGGCTGTTCCGCAACGAGGACATTGGGGAAGGATTTTATATCTTTCATAGAGCAAACCCTTGTCCCAAATTTGTTTTAAAATCCACCAAAGCGATTCAATATAGTTATTATCGTAGGTGATATATGGATTTTCCAAATCAAGCCAGTAGGCGATGCGTTCAGTCATTTTTTCGAATTCTTCTTTATTACGCCAAACACTCTCTTTGCATTTTTCATTAAATGATTTGATTCCGTATTTTTCAATATCGGGTTTTCCGGAAAATTTCAGTTCTTTTTCAACTTGAAGTTCAACCGGCAGACCATGAGTATCCCAGCCGGCTTTTCGGCCGACAAAATAACCTTGCATGGTTTTATAACGGCAAACAATATCTTTAAAAACACGCGCTTCAACATGGTGTAAGCCCGGTTTTCCGTTGGCAGTAGGAGGTCCTTCAAAAAAAACAAAACTGCCTTTAGGGCTTTTTTTAGCCAAAGTTTTTTCAAAAATTTTTTCTTTTTTCCAGAAGTCCAAAATTTCTTCCTCCATCTTGGGAAAATTGGGAGCGGACATAGTAAAATAATTTATTATGATTAATCAAAGAATTTCGTTTATTATAGCAGAAGAACAGCGGTTTGTAAATTGGTTTGGCTCTTTGACATAAAACGAAAAATAGTATATTTTAGGAATATTGAGGGCCATTAGCATAGTGGTAGTGCGTCCGGTTTGCATCCGGAATACGGGAGTTCGATTCTCCCATGGTCCACCACGTACAAGGCTTAGGTTAATCAACTTTTACCACGGAGCAATAATTCTTTATATACTCCCAACTAATGCCCCTTACTTTGCATGCTCACCCTCGCCCGTGGTTAAGATTACACCATAAATAAATTTAACCTACTAAATATGTCCGAACGCAACCCCGCCTTTCTTCAAACCAAATATCGTGATTTAAGTTCCAGCGAAGAAGTGACTAAAATTGCCGTAAACACTGAAACCAAAACAGGTGCCAAGGTGTCGGAAAAACCTGAAGCCCGCATCCAAAATTATTTAGACTACATTTCCAATAGTATAGACCCAAACAACCCTCGCCGTGAAGAAAAACTGGCACGCTTCAAACAATCGCTGTATGACGGTCATATCATCAAACCCGCCGAAGTTCCGGAAGCATATTTTAACACCCAACGCCGTCTCGCTCGTGAACAAGGGCACGGCGACATGGAGATTGGGAAAGAACAACGAAAACAATTAATTGAAGTAATAATAACCGATCAAAAAAGCAGTTTAGACAACTGGGTGGATTACATGGCTTCGCCGGACGCCGTTTATCCGGATTGGCTCAAATACTGGGCGATGCGAAGCATCCTTGGCATGGGTGAATACGATAAAGAGAAAAAACAATTTGGTAAAAGAAGAAAAGACACGGTAAAATCGTTTCCAGACCTTGACCGCGAGGCTTTGGCGTATGTTTTGGACGCGGTGGAAAAGAAATACCGACCACAGGTGGAAACGCAGTTGGCGAAAGAAAAAGAGGAAGAGATAGAATTGACCGAAGCAGACTTGGAAGAGATAACACTAGAAGAGGCTACCACCATTGAAGATGAACAACACACTAAAAAACAAGAACAGCAGGCTTTTAAAAAACTCCTACAAGGCGAAAGCTTCGCCAAGCTCTATGCTTGGGCTATTGAAAAAGTAACACCCGCTTCACAAGAACAATTGGCCGACACCAGAGGCGAATGGATTAAATATCCCAAGGGTTCGGATCATACGCCACTTGTCCAATCTCTCCAAGGCCACGGCACGGGTTGGTGCACGGCTGGTGAATCCACTGCCCGCACCCAATTGGACGGCGGTGACTTCTATGTATTTTATTCTTTGGACCCCAAAGGTAAACCCACCGTTCCTCGGGCAGCTATTCGCATGCAAGAAAATAGTATCGCTGAAGTGCGGGGCGTTTTCGGTCAAGACCAAAATCTTGACCCACATATTGGCACGGTGGTGCAAGACAAATTAAAAGAGTTCCCTGACGGAAAACTGTATGAAAAGAAAAATGCGGACATGAAGCACTTGACCGTCATTGAAAACAAGATGAAAAAAGAGCAAGAGTTAAGCCGAGCGGATTTGGTTTTTTTCTATGCACTCAATTCTCCTATTCAAGGCTTTGGCTACAAGCCAGACCCACGCATCCAAGAGTTGCGCCAACAGCGCGACCCCAAAGCAGACGCGCCCGTTTGCTTTGATTGCGAACCTGATCAAATTGCCCACACACAAAGTGAAGTTAATGAAAACACGAAGGCGTATGTCGGCCAGTTATTTCCAAATATTTTCCAACAGTTGAAAGATTTGGAGTATGTTTATACGGCGTTTCCTGAGGGAAAAATTGTGAGAAGTACAATTGAGATTGGCGGAAAGACGAAAAATGAACTGGTGGCGGAAATGAAAGGGAAAAATATTCAAATTAGTGGATATGCGCAGTCAATACTGGACAGTAAAGATTTTATCACTGCTAAAAAATCGGAGCCAACTGATTTGGTTAGATTAAAAGTGGGAGATCTTGGTTTGGAAGGTAACCCGACAACGGATCAAATTTACCAGAAAATTAAGGAGCTTGGTTTGGAATTGTGTCCGGCTGAAGTTGGGCCACAGTACAGGTTGCAGTATGCTGACCAGCCAACGGATGAGTATTTATATATTGGGATGAAGCAGATAGCCGGTTCCGGTGGCTATCCGGACGTCTTCGGGCTGCGTCGTGGTGACGCGGGGCTGTGGCTGGACGTCGATTGGGCGGAGCCTGCGCGCAGGTGGAGTTCTGTCGCTCAGTTCGTCTTTCGTCTTCGCAAGTAATTCTTTGAGGTTTTAACACTTTTTTGTCTCTTTGGGGCTTTGGGGTTTGGGGAAATTTAATCAAAAAGGAAATCCGGATAATTCGTTTTAATTTCGCGAACGATTTTGTAAGTATTTCCGTGACCAAGAATTCCGGTGTAAGAGGTCAATGATTTTTTTGAGCAATGTTGTTGCAGTCTTTTAAACATCCTCTTTTTTGTACTGGTTCGTGGTACCAAATGATGTGGAAAAATAACCCAACCCAGAAAATCTACCCCCGAAGCCAATGTTCTGATAAAT
>MFGA01000002.1:21328-48789 GCA_001778095.1 Candidatus Falkowbacteria bacterium RIFOXYA2_FULL_38_12 | reverse complement strand
TTCGTTCATGTATATATTAACAAACAATTGGCTAGTCAAATTACCAAGCGGTAGACCAACATTTGTTTTATCTTCAGTATTAAAACTGCTAATGAGTTGATTCAATAGCCATAATATATCTTGATCGACGATATATCTTTTTAAAATGCCTTGCAAAATAATATGATCAATACTAGCGAAAAATTTTTTAATGTCGCCTTTTAAAATCCATACCGTCCGAGTATTGTTTACTGATACTTTTTGACTAAAATTTTTAAATCTGGCTATAGCTTTATGAGTGCCCTTATCTAGACGACATGAGTATGAGTCAAAAATAAATTTGTTATCAAAATACGGATACAAAATTTTGTATATTGAGTGGTGAACTAGGCGATCTCGTACACTGGCTTTATGGATGTCGCGTGGCTTAGGGTCGTTTATTTTAAACGCATGGTATTTTCCATGCCGATAAGTTTTGTCTTTAAGATCTTGATGAAGTTGTAAAATGTGATCAGTCAAATGTAACGAAAATTCAATGACATCCTTGCGTTTTTTTTACCTCGTAAAAATTCACGCCAAGAATCAAGTAAATTATCTATTGAAATTATTTTTTCATAATTTATATGCCGGAACACGGTGCTCTCTCTCAGACAGCGTCGATTTTTAATAAAATTAAAGATGGATATTTGGTTTGGATGAGTATTGTTCCGCATATTCCTAAGGGTGCGCGCTATACGATTGGTACAAGAATTGAAAATAAATTTTTGGATCTTTTAGAACTTTCCTATCGCGCATATTATGCAGAAAGAGAGAAAAAGGAGGAAAAGATTTTGCAATGTATTTTAATATTGGACACGCTAAAATTTTTTGTACAGGTAGCTTGGGAAGGTAAATTTCTTTCGAATAAGCAGTTTGAGGACATCATCCACAAATTAGAAGAGATCGGCAAAATGCTGGGTGGTTGGAAGAAAAGTTTGGGCAATCAAGAAAAGAAAAACCGCACATTATAGTGCGGAAAAGATAATACTTTCGAAGACGAAAGACGAACTGAGCGTCAGAATTCCACTTGTTCGTAGGTTTCGCCCAATTGTTGTTCAGCCACAGCTCCGCGTCATCACGATTCAGCTTGAAGACGTTCGGATTGCCATCGGAATCGGTTTTGTACGGCTTGCCATCATTAGACACCGCCCTCGCAAAGTAGCGCAAGGCTGTATTTTATTTGTGATCGAAAATCAACCAGCAAACTGCACCAAGTAATTTCATTTTTAGAAACAAAATATAAATCCTCCGCAAAAAGCCTTGGCCGTTTGAGTTCTCAATTCATAATTGTTAGCAAAGTTTCAAAAAACCGTAGCTGGTTGATATAACCAGACTGAAGAAATTATACAATATTTTTTTGACTCAAACGCCACTTTTCTATTGACACTATGTTTCATATATGATACAATAGTGTCAAATATATGAAAAGCAAAAAAAACCTTTTAGAACAGCTTAAACCATTACCCCATTTCAATAAAAATGTTGTGTATCAACTTGGAAAACAGTTGGAACTTAAAGATTCTACGATTAACACTTATATCAGTCGGTTTTTGAAATACGGAGATATTTTGCAGTTTAAAAATGGTCTTTATGTGACCGCCGATTTTTTTGAAAAAAATCGATCGGATATTTCTTATTCTTTTTATCTTGCGAATATAATTCGCACTCCTTCGTATGTGAGTTCTTGGGCAGCTTTACAGTACTATAACCTCGTCACTGAAGCTGTTTACCCCATCACTTCAATTACATTAAAAGTGACGAGGGAATACCGGACGAAAGCCGGAAATTTTGCTTATCAGTCTATTAAAAAAGATTTTTTTTCTGACTTTTATTTAGCGAAAGGTAAGTTTGATTTTTATATCGCTTCTCCAGCCAAAGCGTTATTCGATTTACTTTATTTCAAGACCCGTCAACTCAAAGGGGTAGATTTAGAAAATATTAAAAGGATGATTGAGGAATTGAGGATAGATTTTGATGAAATGGATAAAGCTGAACAGGAAAAATTTTATTCTTTAATTAATAAGAATATATGAGCGAGAAAATAACTACAATTTTAAAGAGGAAACTTGATGACCTATCCGCTTATGGAAATATTGATGCGGAAACTAGTCGTAATGCCCTTAAAGAGGAACTTCAGTTCTATGTATTAAATTTTATTTATCATCATCCCGAATATAACAAATGGATAATGTATGGGGGTTCCGCACTCCGCATAATTCATGGGCTTGATCGTATGTCTGTTGATTTAGATTTTGAAGTTTCCCATACGGTGACCGAAAAGTTTTTAGAAGAACTGAAGAAAGAAGTTGAAGGATATTTTATTAATACCTATGGCGCCGATTCCGATTTTCTTACAATAAAAATTACCATTGGCAGGGGCTTGACTTTAAAATTTTATGTTGGCAAAGAATTGAGCCTTGGTAATCCATCAAATCAGGTGCATGTGAAAATTGATCTAAATCATTTTGTCGCTCCGAAGACCGTAACTGAACGCCGACCAATAAATCGCGACCAGCTTTCATTTGTTATTTTGACATACAACATGGGAGCATTGATGGCCAGTAAATTAGCGGCTATTTTCTTGCGAGGCACTCGTGGGGTTGGCGATGTTGTTTATGGAGAAAAGGGGCGCGACATTTATGACCTGCTTTGGTATATGGGTAAAAAAATCGTACCGGATTTTGATTATATAACAGCTAAAGGTATTGATGTAAAAAATCCGCGCGTCCTTTTTGACAAGCTTACGTTTCAGATAAATAAAGTAAGCGATGAAAATCTCAAAAATGATTTATCGCCCTTGTTTGTAGATCGAACATTTATCATAAACTGGCTTGGAAATTGGAGGGAAAGCTATGTACGACTTCTTAATGATTATAAAATTAGAACAATAAAAGAATTTAATTATAGTGTAGTCCATCAGGATTTTAATTCGTTGAACTTTTCTTTTGCATACGGGTATATAACCGAAGACGGAACGCCAGTAAGGATTGTCTGTATTATAAGCAATCGTTGGATTTACGAGGATTTACCTATCTATTTATCAGACAAAAAATTTGAAGACAAGCTGGAATTTGGGGATAATCTTGCAAATAATCCTCCCGCCACTCAGGAAAAACTTAAGCAATATGCGAATCTTTTTTACCAGAAAATAGAAAAATATTTTAAAAAAACCAATGGCGTGATGCTTGGTGATGCTATTATTACAAAAGTAATCCGCACGACCGCTGACAATTTAAACCAGAAAGAACGGATCGTGCTCAATAAATCCGCCTTGTTGTCGCGCGAACTGGATGACTTATTGAAATAAAATTTCATGAATCAAATTGACGAACAACAACTCGAATTATTTATGTCGCTTTTTCGAGGAAGAATTGATGTATACGCGCGACATTGGAAAAGGGAAGGCCGGTCTGGATACAGCCCGGCCTATGAGTTTAGTTGGGATGAATTCATGGCGCACAAACGGAGAGGAGGTTCAATAAAAGATTTTAAAAACAAAAAACTTATACCGCTTACTAAAGAAGTTGTCAAAAAACATCTTCTCGGTCAGCATGTTATTGGGATTTATCCAATACTACCTGAAAATACATCGCACTTTATTGCCGCTGATTTTGATGGTGAAAATTGGCTGACCGATAGTAAGGTATTTATCACGGCTTGCGCCGAAGTAGGTCTCTTGGCATATCTGGAGCGATCTCAATCCGGCAATGGCGGCCATGTCTGGATTTTTTTTGCCGAAGCTTATCAGTGTTACAAAAGCCGGCAAATCGCGCTTGAGCTTATTCGTAGATCTTTTTATGTTTCCGAATTTGAAAAAGAAGTCAGTTTTGATCGCTTATTTCCAAACCAAGACACATTAACCGGAGCCGGTCTTGGCAATCTTATTGCCCTGCCATTTCAGGGCAGATCTGTGATGAATGGTAACGCGGTATTTATTGACGGAGAAACAGAGAAACCGATTCCAGATCAATGGCAATTTTTAAGCACAATAAAGCGCCACACTACTGCCGAGTTAGATTCAGTGTATCAGTTTATTTTTTCCAGTACCGGAAAGTCTGTGATAAGTGTACCAGCTGGTGGTGGTCTGGGAATTTTGGTAGGTAATCAGATTGAGTTACACCGATCCGAACTTACTTCTGGTCTTATTTATTTTCTCAAGGAAGAGCTTAATTTTCTTAACACAGAATATCTCACCAAAAGAAGATTAGGGAAATCAATTTATAAAGTACAAAAGTATTTTAAGCTGATTGATGAAAGCAGGGATACTATTTTCTTGCCACGCGGATTTCTGCGGACGCTCATTGCTTTTCTTGAAGAAAATAATGTCGTTTACGCAGTGCAATCGGGCACGCCACATTTTGAGCAAGCTGATTATAAAAGTCAGATAGAGCTTACACCGGCACAAGTTTCTATTGTGCAGTTAGCTATTGAGAATGATCAAGGTGTTATTATTGCTTCATCTGGAAGCGGTAAAACTATCATCGGGCTGGAACTTATAGCCAGAAGGAAATTACCAGCTCTTGTTCTTGTGCACCGTAAACAATTGTTGGATCAATGGGTTGAAAGAATTCAAACTTTTTTAGGAATAGCCAAAGCTCATATCGGCCAATACTCCGGAACAAGGAAAAAATTCGGAAAGCAGATAACAGTTGGTTTATTACAAAGTTTAGCGCGCAAGGGCGATTTTACTGAACTGAAAGATAGATTTGGGACGATTATCGTTGACGAGTGTCATCATATTCCAGCCACAACATTTCGGGGAGTAATTGCGCAGTTGAATCCAAAATACATTTATGGACTTACTGCCACACCAAAGCGAAAGCATAATGATGAAAAATTGATCTATGCTTATATTGGCGACATTATTGCTCAAATGGAAGCTTCGGATTTTATGCCAGCTTCCAATCTCTCGCACCGGCCACCTGAAGTATTAATCCGCACGACAAAATTAAATCTCCCATTCAAATTTGCAACAGACGATTTTCAGCTTTTGGCCAAAGTGGTTTGTTTTGATACCGCCAGAAACCAGATGATTATTGAGGATATTTTAAGCAAGGTTGGCGAAGGAAAGAAATTGCTTGTACTAAGTGAACGAAAAGAGCATCTGAAAGTTTTGGCGATGTATCTTAAGGGCAAGTGCGAAACCATTGTTATCTCAGGGGATGACTCGACCAGATCAAGAAAATCAAAGCTTAAGCAAATTGAATCTGGACATTATCGTGTCCTTCTTTCTACCGGCCAATTTTTTGGCGAGGGTATAGATATTCGCGGAATTTCATGTTTAATATTAGCATTCCCTTTTTCGTTTGAAGGAAAGCTCGTTCAGTACATTGGTCGGCTTCGGGATATTGGCAACCAAAAAATCATTATTGATTACAGAGATACACTGATCCCATTTTTGGAGAAACAGTTTAAACAACGAGAACGGCACTATAAAAAGTTAAAAGTATAGATAAATTATTAATGGCGTTCACGTTCCATTCACAAATTCAGTAAAATCGGCTAAAATAGTCTTAACTGGTGCTTTATAGGTAATTTCTTTGGATGAATCTTCGGGTGCACCAAAGAGAAATTTTGTTTATTATCATGAAGAAAGAAAAAAAGCCAACAAGAAAAAAAGATAGAAGAGAAGGAATCGCTTTTGTTTTTTCGCGAGAAGTTGATGAAACGGAAAAGCTTGATGCTGAAACTATTGCCAGATTAGATAAAGCGATAGAGCTTTACAGAGAAGGGAAAATTAAATATTTTTTTGTAAGTGGCGGAACTTTTAGGGAGCATATGACAAGACCGATTGCCGAGCCGATGGAGGAATATTTGATTGAAAAAGGTGTTAGCCAAAACGATATTCAAAAAGAAATTTCTTCAAGCGATACGGCAACAAATATTTTATTCGGTTATCTGCATATTCTAAAAAAATTTGGACCGGAAAAATTTCGTACAGACGAAGATATTCCGGCGACAGAAGAAGAGCTGCAAGAAGCTTTTCGAAATATTTCCGCGGAGCATGATATCTATTGGGTGAGTAGCGAGTTTCACATGGGACGAATAAAAAAGTTATTGAAAGCGAATAATCTTTTGGCCGAGGGACAGCAGTTTGCGAGTCCCGAAGATTTTAAGACGCCCAAGGGGCTAAGCGCCAAGATAGTAGAATTAATAGCGGGGACGCTTTTAAAAATAGAACCGGATGGAAAAGGAAAAATCACTTCTTTTTTGAGAAATAAGAATAGAAAATAATTTTAAAATAAAATTATGGAACCGCAAAAAATGAAGGACATTTTTAATCCAAATGATTTAGAGAAAAAACACACGCCGGTTATTGAAAGGTTGGGTGGCGATAAGGTTTTGGTGAGAGTGGGAATTATTCCGCACGTGATGGAAGAAGCGCATTATATTGAGTCCATTGAACTTTATTGCAACAAAGCCTTGATAGAGAAAAAAGGATTAAAGTCGGGGATGCCGGCCGAAGCGGAATTTACCGTGGTAGAGCTTAAGGAAGAGGATGTTTTAATGGCGAGAGAAACCTGCAATTTACACGGTTATTGGGAGAGTATTTAGAATTTAATAGCTTGATGTGGATAAATCAATTTGATGATTCGTACTATAGATGTTATACTGGATACATGAAATCAAAATGGTACGAGTTAAAAGAAAAAGCCACTAATTTAAGAAAGCGCGGTTTCTCCATGGGTAAAATTGAACATTCCTTGGGAATACCGCGTTCCACGCTTAGTGGTTGGTTGAAAAATGTAAAACTTTCCAAAAAACAAAAAAAGCTACTATTGCAAGCGCAGAAAAATGGCTTGGTGAGCGCTCGCGAGAAAGCTGCGCAATGGCATCACAAGGAAAAGGTAGAAAGGTTTTTAAAAACAGAGCGGAAAGTTGAGCAAACATTGAAAAAAGTTAGTAGAGATGATAAAATAATTCTCGATCTCACTTTGGCTGTTTTATATATGGGAGAGGGATTCAAAAAGACCATCGGAACGGGTATCGGTAATTCAGATCCGTTAATTCTAAAGTTTTTTATTACTGCCTTGCAAAAAAATTATCAGTTTGATAAATTTCAGATCAAATGTGAATTGCACTTGAGGGCTGATCAAAATCCAGAGCGAATTAAAAGATTTTGGGCGCGGAAATTGGAGCTTCCTTTGAAAAATTTTACTTATATCACGGTTGATAAAAGAACAAACGGATCAAAAACATATCCTAGCTATAAAGGAGTTTGTGTGTTAAGGTGCGGTAATGTTGACATCCAAAGAAGACTAATGTTGTTGAGCCAAAAATATTTTGAAAAAGTAATAGGTGAAAAGTAATAGATATTATGATTTATGGGCGCATAGCTCAGTTGGTTAGAGCGCATGCATGACACGCATGAGGTCCGAGGTTCGAGTCCTCGTGCGCCCACCACGTGAAATATTAAGCTAAAATTATTAACTGATCCCTATTTCTCAAAAAATTGATTTGGCTCAAATCATATAAACAAAAGAAAAGGGTAGAAATTATGTCAGATTATACACCGAGTGAATATGCCGAAGCCCAAGATAAAAAAGAACAACATAAAAAGGGGCGCGAACAAGCAAAATTTTATCGTTACCTGCTGGATGCTTTTAAGAGTAAAGTTGTAAATTAACTTATAAGAAAAGGTATTAATTTGAAACTAGGAGAAATTAATCTTGACACAACTCGCCTAAAATTAAGAGAATTTGAGCTTTGCGATCCACGAAGTCTGGCCGGGTATATAAGTGAAGCTATGCAAGAGGCAAATAAAATTTTAGATACTTCGGTCAAAAATGTGCAAGTTAATCCGGAACAAATAGCTAATATGACACCCGTTGAATTTATTTCTTACGTTGAAGAATTAAAATCTTCTCTTATCAAGGATTAGTTTTAAAAAGTTTATATTTTATTTTTCTAAGGTTTTTTATAATAAAAATAGTTCCTCTTTTGGTACTATTTTTATTTTTTTATCGTCAAATTAATCTTTATCTCATCAATAATCTCGTGTTCCGCTTCGGTTAGTTTTTTATCATTAAGGTAAAATTTTCTAAAATCTTTAGTCCCTTCGGTATTGCGCGCGAGAAGATTTTCCGCGTTTACATTTTTTAAAGTTTTTACCAAGCAACAGATTCTTGTCTCGTTGGAATTTGTATGGGGAACCTCGTAAAGCAAGACAACAATTTCCGCCTCCGGAGAATTGGAAATAAGCTCATCGATCACTTCCGGCAATTCTTCTTCTTCGGCGCCCGAAGTAATAAAGTCATCGCGGGTTAAAAGCGACCACACTATTTTTGCAGACGGGTCGCTTTTTAATCTCATCAGAGCTCGTCCCCAAAGTTTCAATGTGCCGATAGTTTTTGTTTGATATAAATTTTTAATAATTTCTTCACGTTTTGCGCCACGGGCAACAAGTTGACTGGCGATATTCAACGCTCTGGGAGTGACTGAAGGGGTTTTAAAGCTACGGGTTTCGGAAATCATTCCGGCAAGAAGACTGGTGGCTACGTCTTCGTCAATTAAATTAGAATTTAGGGAATTTAAAAAGTTGAAAAGAATTTCTGCCGTTGAGGTAGAATTTACTTCCACCAAATTTATTTGGCCGAATTGTTCATTGGCCGGGCTGTGGTCAATATTGATTATCGGAGTAGAGTAGAAAAAGTCAGTGTTTTTGTGATACACATTGCCAAGAGATTCCAAGTCGGGACTGTCCAAGACTATAACTAAGTCGTATTTATAATTGGATAGAGTCGCCGAAAGATCTTTGGTGTCAATGTTTCTATGCTCGGGGGAGATGTAAATATTTAGCTTATTCCCAATTTTATTATAGTGAACTTTGCCAATTTCATTTTCGGATAAATCAAGGTTGATTATCAAATTTCTTAAATTGGAAATTGCCGGTTTTATTTCTCCGGCTTCTCGCAAAAAAGAATAATTTTTTGGGGCGTTGAATCCGTCGCAAGCAATATCAACAATCGGCTTATTTATTTTTTTTAAAATAGAACGCAAAGCTAAACTGGAAGCAATGGCGTCGCCATTCCAGTTCTTAGGGAAAGTAACCAAAATATGGTTGCTTTTCTTTATTGTTTCAAATATTTGTTGGGTTAAATTTAAGGCCACAAAAGCAGGATTAAAAGTTAGTATTCCGAAGCAGTGTAATATCATAAGCCTCGAAGGGGATAATGTCAATAATTTTTTGTCAAAGATTATTGACATTATTTATTTTGCGCGGAGCGGAGAGCCTTTACCTAAAGCTTAATTTTTGGTAAAATTTAGAAATTAACTGAAGATATACCCGAGGAAGACCATAAAGGGTAAAAATATGAAGGAAATCGAAAAAGCCTATAACCCCAAAGGGGTGGAAGATAAAATTTACAAGAAATGGGAAGATTCGGGTTTTTTTAATCCTGATAACCTGCCAGGCAAACCCTATTCAATAATGATGCCACCGCCAAACGTGACCGGCGTTTTGCATTTGGGGCATTCTCTTGAGAATTCCTTGATGGACGCAATGGCGCGTTATCAACGTTTACGCGGTAAAAAGGTTTTACTGCTTCCGGGAACGGATCACGCGGCAGTGGCGACTCAAGCCAAGGTAGAAAAAATATTAATGGAAAAAGGGATTAAAAATCCTCGCCAAGAACTCGGAAGGGAAAAATTATTGAAAGAGATTCGCGATTTTTCCGAAAATTCCAAAAAAATTATTTTAGGGCAAATAAAAAAAATGGGAACCAGTTGCGACTGGTCTCGCTTGGCTTATACTTTCGATGAAGATAGAAATAAGGCAGTGAACGAAATTTTTAAGAAGATGTATGAGGATGGGTTGATTTATAGAGGATTTCGCGCCGTAAATTGGTCGACCAAGGGGCAATCAACATTGTCTGATGACGAAATAGTTCATATTCCCCGCAAGGCGAAATTATATACCTTTAAATACTCTAAAGATTTTCCGATCACAATTGCCACGACTCGCCCGGAGACAAAACTGGGAGACACGGCAGTTGCCGTTAATCCGAAAGATTTAAGGTATAAAAAATATATTGGTAAAGAATTTGATGTTGATTTTGTCGGGCAAAAATTGCATATTAAGGTTATCGCAGATAATTCCATAGACATAAATTTTGGGACGGGAGCGCTTGGGGTTACGCCTGCTCATTCATTAGTTGACTACGAGATGGGGGTTAAGAATAACTTACCGATTATAAAGGTCATTAATGAAGATGGAAAAATGGCGGGAGTTGCCGGAGACTATGAAGGATTAAAAATAGAAGATGCACGAGAAAAAATTGTTGATAATTTAAAAAAGACCGGACTTTTAGAAAAAGAAGAAGAGATAGAACAAAATGTCGGTACATCTGATAGGTTTGGAGATATTGTTGAAGTCTTGCCAAAAACACAATGGTTTGTCGCGGTTAATAAAGAAATTCCCAGTAGAGGAAAAAGTTTAAAGGATTTGATGAGAGAGGCGGTTGGTAAAAATGGAGTTAAGATTACTCCAAAAAGATTTGAAAAAGTTTACTTTAGTTGGATTGATAACCTGCGTGATTGGTGTATTAGCCGGCAAATCTGGTGGGGGCACAGAGTTCCCATTTGGTATAGATTAAATAGTGATTTGGCAGAAATATATAAACAAAATCCAGAAGCTAATAGACATTTACTTGATAGTGAATCCAGATTTGTAGTTTCCGAGACTAATCCTGGAGATAATAATGATAAGGATTATTGGATTCAGGATCCCGATACACTTGATACTTGGTTTTCTTCGGGGCTTTGGACTTTTTCGACCCTTGGCTGGCCCCAAAAAACAAAAGAATTAAAAATGTTTCATCCCACAAATTGGATGCAAATGGGGCACGAGATTTTATTTTTTTGGATGGCTAGAATGATTTTAATGTCTTCTTATGCTTTAAAAGAAATTCCCTTTAAAGATATTTATATCCATGGAATTTTGCGTGACGAAAACGGAAAAAAGTTTTCTAAATCATCAGGCAATAATATTGACCCTCTGGAAGTGATAGAAAAATATGGAACAGATGCTTTGCGTTTTAGCCTATTATCAGGAGTTGCTCCCGGACAAGATCAAAGATTTTATTTTGAAAAAGTTGAAGGTGCGAGAAATTTAGTAAATAAACTGTGGAACATAAGTCGTTATATTTTAACAACGGTGAAAAAAATAGAGAGGATAGAAGAACGTCCCGAGCCGAAGACTTTATATGATAAATGGATTTTAGACGGATTGGACTTTACTACTAGCGCGGTAACGACATGCATGAATAGGTACGAGTTTTCATCTGCAAGCGAAATATTTTTGCGTAATTTTACTTGGGGAATGTTTGCAGATTGGTATATAGAAGTCTCTAAAATAGAGAAAAATAAGGATGAAATTTTACTTTATATTCTAGAGAGGTTATTAAAGCTGTGGCATCCTTTTATGCCGTTTGTTACGGAAGAAATTTGGAAGAACTTTTTTGACAATGATAATAATGAAAATTTATTAATGATCCAAGGGTGGCCAGAAATCTTAAAAGATAAGAGAGACATAAAAGTAGAAAAAGAAGTTAAATTAATACAGGAAACCATAGTAAGTATCCGTAATCTCCGCGCGGAAAACAAAATTGAGCCAGCAAAAATTATTAATATTGAGTTAAATATAAAAAATACCAAGTTATTTGAAGAAAATTTAGCGATACTGGAAGGTCTCTTAAGGAGTAAGATTCAAATTAAAAAATCAAAGTCTTCTGTCCCGGAAATAAAGATATTGATTGACGAAATGGATGCGGAGAAAAATAAATTAAGAATTAAAAAAGAATTGGAAGAAAAAGAAAAATACGCCGCAAACTTGAAGCAAAGACTGGAAAATAAAGAATTCATTTCCCGCGCGCCGAAAAATATTGTGGACGCGGAGAAAGAAAAGTTTACCAAAGTGGAAGAGGAAATAAAAAATTTAAGAGGACAAATAGAATCTTTATCATAAATAATAGGTATGCCCTGAGCTTGTCGAAGGGCAGGGTCTAAAATTTATATACTTCGACAAGCTCAGGAAATAAATTTTTCTAAAAATATGAAAATTAACACTGACGAGAAAAAGATTGAAGAACTTTTGACGCGGGGGGTGGAAAACATCTATCCATCCAGAAAAGATTTTGAGAAAGTTTTGATGAGTGGTAAGCAGTTAACGATTTATAATGGTATTGATCCGACCGGTCCGACGCTCCATATCGGTCATGGTAGCACTCTTTTAAAGCTTCGCGAGCTTCAAGATTTAGGGCATAAAATAATTTTATTGATTGGTGATTTTACTGGCATGATCGGCGACCCAACGGATAAAACCGCTACACGCAAAAAATTGACGCGCAAAGAAGTTTTGGAAAACTGCAAAAACTATGCTAAGCAGGCGGGGAAGATTTTAGATATGAAAAAGGTAGAGATTAAATATAATAGTAAGTGGCTCGGGAAATTAGTGGCTGGAGATTTTTTAGAATTAGGGTCTGAAATTACCGTTCAGCAGTTACTCGAACGTGACATGTTTAAAAAAAGGACAGAAGAGGGGAAACCAATTTATCTCCATGAGTTTATTTATCCATTACTTCAGGGGTATGATTCGGTGGCTATGAATGTTGATGTAGAAATTGGTGGCAATGACCAAACATTCAATATGCTTGTTGGTCGAGACATGATGAAAAACAGAGGAAAAGAAAAATTTGTTTTAACAACCAAACTGCTTGTTGATCCGACCGGTAAAAAGATGGGAAAGAGTGAGGGAAACATGGTGACGCTCGAAGATATGCCAGAAGATATGTACGGAAAAGTGATGAGTTGGCCGGATACCTTGATGCCACTAGCTTTTGAAATTTGTACTAGAGTGTCAATAAATGAATTTGAAAAAGTTTTAGCTGGCGATCCGCGAGAGGCAAAGATGAGATTGGCAAGAGAAATAGTCTCCATGTACCACTCTGAATCCGCAGCCCAAAAGGCCGAAGAAAATTTTGTGAAAACTTTTTCCAAAAAAGAGACCCCAGATGAAATAAAAGAAGTGGCGGTCAAAAGTAAAAATATTTTGGATGTTTTGGTTGAAGTCGGTTTTTGTTCGTCAAAAGGCGAGGCGAGAAGAAATATTGAACAGGGCGGAGTCACCGTTTCCGGCGAAGTGGTAAAAGATTTTAATTTTGAGGTGAAATCGGGCGAGATAATCAAAAAAGGAAAAAGGTATTTTGTTAAAATAAAATAGCATGAATTTTCTAGAAAAAATAAAAATTGAGCTGGCAAAAGAGATAAATAAAATATTGGGCGGAGAAAACATTGCCGTCTCTGACTTTGAATATCCGCCTGAAGGCATCGGCGGAGATTTATCTTTGCCATGCTTTAATTTAGCAAAAGAAAATAAAAAATCGCCCGTGGAATTGGCGAAAGAGATAAGCGAAAAAATAAAAATAGGAAAAAATGTTGCTAAAGTCGAGCCAGTCGGGCCATATGTTAATTTTTTTCTTGATCAGACAAAAATTTCGAAAATAGTTTTAGAGCAGATATTAAAAGAAAAAGAAAAATACGGAGAAGGCAAGATTGGGAAAAATCAAAAAGTGATGATTGAATTTTCCAACGCCAATACCCACAAAGAATATCATGTTGGACATTTACGCAATCTTTGCTATGGCGATGCGGTCAATAGAATTCTATCGGCGAGTGGATACAAATCAATTCCCGTTTCCTATATTAACGATTTCGGAATTCATGTCGCCAAAACGCTTTGGGCTTATGATAAATTTTACGCTAAAGAAAAAATTCCAAACAATAAGGGGCATTTTTTGGGGGAAATATACGCTCGCGCAGTAAAAGAAATTGGGGATAGCGAAGAATCAAAAAAAGAAGTAGGGGGGCTGATGAGAAAAATAGAAAGTAGAAAAGGAAAAGAATATAAGCTATGGCAAAAGACAAGGCAGTGGAGCATCAAGCAATTTTCATCTATTTATAAAGAGTTAGGCGTTAAGTTTGACCAAATTTTTTATGAAAGCGAAGTGATTGACGAGGGAAGAGAGATGGTTGACGACTTAATTAAAAAAAATGTTTTAATAAAAAGTCAGGGAGCAATTATTGCCGATTTGGAGAAATATGGCTTGGGAGTTTTGATGTTTTTACGTTCTGACGGAACGGCTCTTTATCCTGTCGCGGACATTCCTTTGGCTATCAAAAAATTTAAAAAATATAAGTTGGACAAATCAATTTATGTTGTTGACGTGCGACAAGGATTATATTTCAAGCAATTATTCAAAGTTCTAAACCAACTTGGCTTTAAACAAGAAATGATTCACTTAGGATACGAATTTGTTAAATTATCTTCTGGGATGATGTCGTCTAGGACGGGCAATGTCATTACTTACGAAACGCTTTGGGAGGAAGCGATGGAGCGAGCAAAGAGCGAAACAAAAATTAGACACGAGAATTGGAGCGAAAAACAAATTGAAGCGGTTGCCGAAAAAATTGTGATCGGGGCGATAAAGTTTGAGATGATAAAAGTGGGAAAAGAAAAGATAATCACTTTTGATGCTAACGAAGCGCTTCGCTTTGAAGGTTTTACCGCCGCCTATATTCAATATACTTACGCCAGAATTTCTTCTATAATAAGAAAAGCGGGCGCGGCTAAAAAGATTCAATTTTCAAAAATAGAGTTTGGTAATTTAAAAGAGATCAGCGAACACAAATTATCTATTGCTCTGGCAAAGTTTTCCGAAGCAATAGAAAAGGCATCAGCTTCCTATAATCCGGCGACCTTGGCGGAATATCTTTACAGTTTGGCAAAATGCTTTAATGATTTTTATCGAGACGTTCCTGTCCTTAAAGCTGACAATGAAGTCAGATTGGCAAGGGTCGCTCTTCTTGAGGCAACAAGAATAGTTTTGGAAAACGGTTTGAATCTTTTGGGAATTGAGGCTCCGGAGAGGATGTAGCAATATGAGAAAAAAGGATTTATATCAAGTGTCATTAAAGGCAATTTTAACCAATGGAGATAACAAGCTTCTAGCGTTAAAAGCTCATACAGGGGGAAGTTTGGCAGGTTCTTATGATTTGCCCGGAGGAAGAATTAATGATGATGAATTTAATGTTTCGCCGGAGAGTATTTTGGAAAGGGAGATTAAAGAAGAGGTTGGTAATATTGAATTTACTGTAAATAAATATCCCGTGGCTATCGGTAGACATTTGGTTCCGGCCAAGGGAGGTAATCAGGAGATTCACATTTTTTATATTTTTTTCAAGGGAGAAATAAAAAGCGAAGAAATCAAAACCAGCGATGAGCATAGCGGTTTTTCTTGGATTGATTTTCCGATGGATAACCCGGAAAAGTATTTTAAAAGTGGTATTTTGGAAGGAGTAAAAATGTATTTAGAAAAAATAAGTAAAGAATAATTTTATAAAAGATATTCAAAACTATGTTTAAAGAACAAAATCAAAAAGGGGTGGAGGAGATAGAAACAATTATCGGTCCTTCTGTTAATGTAGAAGGAGATTTTTCCAGCAAGGGAAATATGACCGTGCAGGGTTCCGTCTCAGGAACTTTAAAAACGGAAAGAGATCTGAAGATCGGTGTTGATGCCAAAATCACGGCTGATGTTTGGGCGGCCAATGCTTTTGTCGCCGGAGAGATCAGGGGAAATGTAAGAATTGGAGAAAGGATGGAATTGACCGAGACGGCAAAAATTTTTGGAGACATAGAAGTCAAAACACTGATTATGGCCCCCGGGGCGATTTTAAACGGAAGATGCACCATGAGCCATGAGGGGGTTTCTTCCAGAGAAGGAGACGAGGATAATTTAAAAAAGGATATCAAAAAATAGAACTGTAGTTTATGTATCAATATATTTATGATTCCTTTTTAACGGATTCAAAGTATTCCAAAACTTTGGCAATAATAGAAAATAGACTGGCTGATCTCGGGCTTTCGGGCAGGATAGACAGGTTATCTCTTTTTAAAGACGCAAGAGATTTTGTGAGAGAAGGAGTTAAAAAAGGGGTAAAAACTATAGTTATTGTTGGAAACGATTTTACCTTAAGCCAAGTTATCGGCGCGGCCGATGAGGTTGATATTACCTTTGGGGTTATTCCAGTCGGTTCAAAAAATGAGATTGCCAGAATTTTGGGGATTGAAGACGAAATGTCGGCTTGCGATTGTCTTTCCAATAGGCTCGTAAAAAAAATAGACCTGGGAAAAATAAACAGCACCTACTTTATTTCCAAAATAGAAGCGCCACCGGCAGAGATAACTCTAAAATGCGAAGGTAAGTTTTTAGTAAATTCAAAAAAAATTCAGAGAGTGGAAATATACAATCTGCCGATTTCCGGAGAAAAAAGTGACCCGCAAGACGGATATTTGGATGTTCATTTAAAGCCGGGTCGCGAGAGTTTTTTGAGAAGCGCAGCCAATGTCAACGTCGGATTTTTAACAAGAAATTCAGAACAGAATCAAGAAAGCGTTTTGCCAATCAAAAAAATGTTTTTGGAAAGTAAAAATGATTTGACAATTTTGGTCGATGGAGCTAAAAATATTAATGCGCCGGCGGAAATACAGGTATTGCCGGAAAGATTAAAAATTATAGTTGGGAAAAATAGATTATTTTAATTAATTTTATTTTTTAAGAAACAATATGAAGCCAAAAGTAGACAAAGAACTTTGCATCGGTTGTGGAGCTTGCGTTTCTCTGTGTCCCGAAGTTTTTAAAATGGGAGACGAGGGGAAATCGGAAGTTATTTCTGACGTTGACTACAAAGAAAACAAAGCGGGCATCCAAAAAGCTGTAGAAAATTGCCCCGTTCAAGCGATTAGCGTAGAATAGAGAATTACACCGCGTCAAACGCGCGGTTTTGCCCAGGTGGCGAAATTGGTACACGCACTACCTTGAGGTGGTAGCGCCCGCAAGGGCATGGAGGTTCGAGTCCTCTCCTGGGCATTTTGGAAAAATTAAAGTATTTATTTCTGCTTAATTTTAGAGATATGTTATCAAATAAATTTGATGAGTTTTTGCAATCAGTTGATCTTATTGCTTATCGCGAAAAGTATAGACCTATTAAAATTGTTGAAATGGATTTGCCAAAAGAAATACAGGCAATTGTTATGCTTTATCAAGTTTATTGGAATCAGAAGAAATTTTTAAACTACGATGATTTTTATAAAGAATATTTAAGAAAATATAAAATAGAGCTTGAAGTATTTAGACAAAAAATTACGATGTGTAAAAAATGTTTTTACCGTGGGTTGCCGGCAAGAATTTATCGCACTTGGGCTAGTATAATTACCCAAATCCATGCCGGATATGTCGCTGAGTCTGTTTTTGGTGATGGAACTGTCGCAATGTCCGCGGAACTTGATCATCAAGGAGCTGATTTTCAAGTCATCTATAAAAATAAAATTTTGAATTATCAAGTCAAAAAAGCAACTTTTAGCAGAGAAGTAAGACGAGAAAAAAAGTCGCAAAATCAAATCAAAGGCGAGCTTATTGACATTAAATACGAAGTGCCAAGCGACGATTATTTTAAAAATCCAAAGAAAAAAGATGGCGAATATAAACTGCCTTTTTTACGATTTATAGAAAATAAAGAGTTAAAACGTTTTCCTAACGGCTTTGTTGTTTTTACGCAATTTCCTTTTGAGAGAAAGAAAAAAGAAATAGACCAATTAAAGTAATTTTGGCTTAAACTTTGTGTGGCTTAAAAATTTTTCAGCGATACGAATATAATCGGGATTTATTTCAAAACCGACATACGATTGTCCTAATTCTTTTGCGGCAACACATTCCGAACCTGTTCCGACAAATGGCACTAAAACGACGCCATTTTTTTTTGGCATAGCTGATAAAATAAGTTTTCGGGATATTTCAAGGGGTTTTTGTGTTGGGTGTTTAATAATTTCGTGTTTTTCGTGTTTTTTTAATTCCCTTGGTTCAAAAACATTATTGCAAGTCTTGCATAAAAACCACCTTTCAATCATTCCCGCACCACCCGCAAGTGCGGGAATTTTTATTACATCGCGAGGCAACGCCCCGCCTTCGTGGGCTTGGTAAATTGTTTCTTTTCCCTCACGACTGAATCGTCCCAATGTCCCCTTTCTGATTTTACCGGCCGCGCCGTTTAAAAATCCTTCCGTATATGGTTCCCTAACTTCATCCCTGTTGAAAACCGGTTTATTTTTCCAAGCGCAAATAATAGCCTCATGACTTCTTTGCCAAAAATTCAACGAGGCGACATTTTTATTAGTGTAATGCCAGATGAGCCACCTTTTATTTATTGGAATTTCAACTGAAAGATAAGCTAAAATTTCGCTAAATCCATAAATAAACATTGTTCCGTTTGGTTTCATAACGCGGATGCATTCGTTTATCCATTCTTTGCACCATGAAACATATTCGCTCAATTCTCGCTTGTCGTGATTATTACCAAAATCTTTGCCAATATTGTATGGCGGATCAATTACTACAACATCGCAACTTTCATCGGGTAGTTTTTTAAGTTCTGAGAGGGAGTCACCTAAAATTATTTTATTCAATGGAAGTGTTTTATTTCTTTTTAATGGAGTTGTCAGCAAATCCTCTATCTGTTGCGTTTTATTCTGTATGACATCGATAACAACACCTTGAATTTTTATATCCCTATCTTTTTGTATAATAATCGGCTCGTAAGCACTGTTTGCTGGTTGGAGTCGAATGCAGTTTTCTTCTTTATAAAATTTTTTAAGCGTTGCCTCGTAATTATCTATTAAAGCAACTACTCTTTGCCCATTCTCGGCAACTTCTTGTTGTTTAACTAAAACGACATCGCCATCTTTTATATTTTCGTCAATCATGCTATTACCCCTGACATGTAGAGCATAAAAGTTTCCGTTTTTTGGTAACTTTGATTTTGCGATAGTTATAAATTCTTTTTGTTGAATTGCTTCTATCGGTTCACCCGCAGCAATAGTTCCAAGCAATGGAATTTTAATCAGCGGTTCTTTTTCGAGAATACTGATTGCGCGTGCCCTGTTTTTTAATTTTTCCAAATATCCAGCCCCTTTTAATTTAGAAATATAAAAATGCGCCGTTGAGACCGAGGCCATTTTAAACTTCCTTTGAATTTCTTCAAGAGAGGGGGCGTACCCATTATTTTTCGAGTAATTTTTTACGAAGTCTAAGACTTCTTTTTGTTTTTTAGTGATCATATATTTGACTAAAATATTATATTAACAGTATAATAGAAAAAAAGTAGAAAATCAATAATAGAGTTATCCACAGTATGAAAATAGGAAGAAATGATCCGTGTCATTGCGGAAGCGGTAAAAAATATAAAAAGTGTTGTATGGATAAGCCAATTTCAAATCCAAATAATGTACAACCAGGAACTTTAAGGTTCTTGTGTAGCATAAAAGAGGGCGAGGATTTTCACGCTCGATTTTTAATACAAATGAGCCAGATTAGAGATTGTGCTTATTTAAGAGATCAGCACTTGGCGTATGACAAAAGTTATTACCCAGTTTTTCAAAATTTACTTGAAGCTAAATTTGCTAAAGAACACTGCGAAAATCTAATGGCTCAACACAAGCAAAATATCGCCGACGGTAAGGAAGGCATCTATCATGGAAATCAAATAGATGTAAAAAATCCAGTTGATGATGATTTAAATATGTATTTCAAGGATTTTTTTATTCGTGGCACGATTGCTATTGATTGTTTAATGCGGCACACTGCATTTATGGGTTCCGGCATTGGATTTCTTTTTGTTGATGATAATCCCAAGAAATACAAAAAGGGATTGAAAAAATTCCCTCTCAAAAATGACGACCCGCGATTCACTGCATTGATTGATATGATTAAAAATAACAAGACGAGTTGGTATTCTCAATTTCGTGAAATACGCAGAAAAATCGAGCACGAAGGGTTTGCATTACCAAACCCACGTTATCATTTGAACAAAGAAAACAAGGTAGAGATAATTTTTCCAACATTCGGGAAGCAAGGTATTGAAGAAATTTTAAAAATTTACTGGGAAAATCTAACAAATTTGTGTGAAGAAATTCTAGTATTCCTATTGAGTTTAAAGTTCAGAGATTATATAGTAATAGTGAGGATACCGGACGATATGAGAGATAAGCATTTTCCGGCAAGGTATGCCGCGAGACATAAAGATTTTCCCCAAATAAATTTTTCTTGCGGGTAACTATTTTAAAATATGGTCACTAACAAAAAACTCATCACAATTTTTTTCTTGTCTTTATTTTTTATAGGCGGCATTTTTTGCGGCTATTTTTTAAATTTTTCCGGAAAAAAAGAAAGAGCCACTACTTTTATTTTTAATCGGGATAAAACTGTCACAGAGTACCACAACGCCACGCAGAACAAAAAAGATTTTTTTGAAAAAGCGTTTGGTGTTGCCGAAGATAAAAAAATATTAGACGGCAAAAACATAAAAGGATTGATTGTTCCGCACCATATTTTGGCAGCGCGATTAATCGCCTCCGCTTTTGAAAATATTTCAGCTCAAAAGTTTTCCACGGTCGTCGTGCTTGCCCCCAATCATTTTAGTAAAGGAAGCGGACAAATTATTTCATCTCTTGATGATTGGAAAACTCCTTATGGCGCGCTAGAGGCGGAAACAGAATTAATAAAGAAACTAAAAGATAATAATCTTGTGAATATTAACGAAACGCCTTTTGCCGAAGAGCATGGGATCTACAATTTAATGCCTTTTATTAAGAAGGCAATGCCGGAAGTAAAAGTTGTGCCTATAATTATTAAGGATAATTTGAGAGAAGAGGAAATAAATAATTTTGCGAAAAAATTAAAAGAAACTTTACCGGGAAATACTTTGGTTGTAGGCTCTCTAGATTTTTCTCACTATCTCCCAACAAACGCGGCCGATTTTCATGACGCGAAAAGTTTAGCCGCCATCAGTAATTTTGATTATGCCGGGATTGATTTTTTGGATATTGATTCAAAGCCAACGCTTAGAATTTTATTAAAATATCTGGAACTGGAAGGCGCGCAAAATTTTGAGATGTTGGACAATTTCAATTCAGCAAGAGTTTTGAATGATAACTCAATAGCCGAGACCACAAGCTATATTACCGGATTTTTTTCAGGAGGAGAAAAAAGCGAGAATAAAGATATTACCTTATTATCTTTTGGCGACATGATGCTGGATAGGTATATAAGAAAAGCAATAGATAAAAATGGGGAGGATTATCCATATTCCAAAATAGAAAGATTTTTAGGCGGGAGTGATTTGGTTCTCGCTAACCTTGAAGGATCTTTTACTGATTTCGCGCCTAAACCGCTCCATCCGGACAACACAACTTTTACTTTTGATCCAAAATCAGCTCCCGTTTTAAAGAAACTAGGATTTAATATTTTTAATCTTGCCAATAATCACGCTTTTAATTTTGGGAAAGCTGGATTTGACCAGTCAATAAATTATTTAGAGAAAAACAATTTAGATTATTTCGGCGCGCCGGATAATTTAAATAAAATTTCTGCAATAGAAAATATAAGAGGTGTTAAAATCGGCTTTGTCGGTTATAGCGAGTTGGGCACGGATAATTTTAATAAGGTGATTGATGAAATAAAAAAAATAAAGCAAGAAGTGGATTTCGTAGTTGCCTACACTCATTGGGGCGCGGAATATAAAACAATTTTTTCTCGGGGCCAGCAAAAAATGGCTCATGAATTGATCGACGCGGGAGCCGATCTCGTCTTAGGTAGCCATCCGCATGTGGTCCAGCCGATTGAAGTTTATAAAAATAAAGTAATTTTTTATTCACTGGGAAATTTTTTATTTGACCAAACATTTTCCAGGGAGACAATGTCAGGGCTCGGGGTCGGAGCCGTCTTCGGCGAGAAAAAAATTGAATATTATTTATTCCCGACGGAGATTGATAAAAATTTTCAGATTATATTGCCCGATCAAGCTAAAAGTAGTAACATCTTAAAAGAACTAGCCAATGGTTCGGTTGCCTCGGAAGAATTAAAAAAACAAATGATTAATGGATATTTTTTGATAATAACTAAAAAATAGACTTATATTATGTCGAAATCCTATGAGGGGGGGGGTATGGAGAGCAACATCCAAAAGAAGGAGAAATTGTTGAATCTGGATGGCAAACGAGGCTACGAAGTTGTTTGGATAGAGATGGTACCGTAAAAGAAGAAATTAAAAAACGTAGGCTCTTTCTAGATAGGTTTATTGACCAAAAAGTTGTTGCTGTTGAGCAAGGAAGTTTGAGAGATACTGTTCTTGCCGCTATTGCAGCTAGACACTACGTAGAAGAACGTAGGGAAAAACCACCTCAGCGGCTTGTAACAGTTGTAGCGCAAACGCCAGATAATGCTCGGGGAATTTGTTTTTGTCTTTCGGCAGCAATTGATCCACGAGGAGAAGTTGGCGGATTTGTTGGTAATGCTACAGGTCGGAGTAAGGAACACTCGGAGAGTACGAGAGTTATGGTAACTACTGTAGGTAGTTTTTGTCATCAGTTGCTTCATGGAAAAGTCGATTTTAATCAAACAGGCGCTATTATTGTCGATTGCGCGGACAGTAATAGCCCTTTTAATCAAGTGCTTCTTGGATCTCTTAAAGAGTTACGACAAGGGGGCGGTTCTCCACCAGTCATTGCTATTTGCCGATCTTCTGATAGAGCTTATGTGGTTGCAAAGTTTTTTGATTCTCATGGTCAACTTTCAGAAAATACATCTTTTGAGAAGCGTGAAATTGGAAGATTGTCAGAACCAGACAAGATTTACGAAAATATTCCTAATCAACAAGATAGAATAAGACGAGCTATTGAATTAATTAAAACTGAAATAAGAAAAACAAAATCGGCAAAAAGAATAATGGTTTTTTTGGAAGATGAAAAAATGGTTGAAGAAATTAACAAACAACTTTTGAATAACGAAGAAACAGATTTTAGAATTCAATTATTGACACATAATCTTAGTGACAGCGAAAAGGTTAAACTTCAGATTGAAGACAAGGGCACAAAAAAATCATTAGTTGTTCTATCCACTATTCCGGCAGAGACATTGGGAGTTACATGCCAATTTGATCTTGTAGTTGATACGGCTAGAGATTCTGGGTACGCAATCTCTCCCGATGAATCATTGCTTCGAGCGAGTTTTTCTAGAAGAGGGGGTTTATATTACGCATTTATTTCAAAAGGAGATGACATTCAGATAGATGAGAGAAGAGAGCCTTTTATGAGGTTTTCTCTGTCTTCATCTGAAGAAAACAAATTTTGGCAAATTATTGAAGAGGCGGGGGTAGCTCGTGAAGGTTTTCCAGTAATTTCATCTGGTATTTTAGAAAAAAGAGATGAGTCTGCGGCAAAAAGAGAGGGAAGCGATTTAGGAAGAAGGCTTGAAGTAGAAGAGAGTTCAGTCAGAATTATTGATCAATTTGTAAAAAGGGGAAAAAGGGATTTGGGTTTAGCGATAGCTGCATGTATCCATGAGCCAAGAATTATTAGTAATAGCTATGATCGAAAGGTAAAAGAAAGATTAATTAAACAATATAAAACTAATTCAGATATTTTAATTAAGCTTAAAATCTTAGCAGATTCTCTGGGGCATTCTGAAATGAAAGATAGCAAAAATATTGATATCCAAGCACTCCAGCATATAAAATCAATTTTAGATCGTTGGGATAGAAAAATAAAACCGCAGATTGGAGTCAAAAAATTAATAGATGACATTGCAAATTTAACTGAAGAAGAGCTAACCATGACTCTTGGTGAGGCTGTGCCAGAAAAAATTGCATGTAAGGATACGCTATATCGAGATAGAGAGCATGATCGTTGTGCTTTGCGATATCTTAAAGACTGTGAACCCGAAGATTATCTCAAAGAAGATTATAGAGATTATTTTGAATTAGAGGGAGGGGCATTAACAGAGACGAAGGGCAAACTTTATTTTGTTCTTTCTACCCAAGTGGCTAGAGGTAGAACTTATATTACGAGCAGCCATCCTATTTCTTCCGATTCATTACCTTTATTACCATCTTCTATCATTGAAAAAGAAAAAAAAGAGTGTTATCGCGCAGAGGGAGGAAAAGTTGTTCAGCCAGTGAAATATACAGTTAGAAAACTGCCAGAGATGTACGTTATTGTGCATGATCAACCATCGGAAGAAGATAAAACAACTTTTTGTGAAAAACAGCGAGAATTGATAGAAAAAAATTCTCCGCAGGTAGAAAATATTCTAGGAATACTTAAAATAATTTTTGAAATTGCAGGCAAACATGAAAAAAAAGAAGTTGAATGTAAAATTGAACAAATTGAAATATGGTGGAAGGGCATAAAAGATAAACAATATCATTGGAGTGAGCTGTTTTCACCGGTAAAATTGAAATCATTTTTTGATGAAGCAAAAAATTTATCTAAAAGAGTTGTTAAAAAGAAGGGATGGTTTAACAAAATTATAAATTTGCTTCCTGAAATTCATTCACATATCAACACGAATGAATTGGCCAAGCTAGCTATATTGGAACAAGAACTCACTGAGGAGCAGTTAGTAAGGTGTATTTTAAGTAAAATTGCTTTCAAAACAAAGAGCGGAGAAGAGGTTGATTTGTCACAGATTATAGATGAGGTAATAGAAGAAAAAATTTAACCCTAAAATATGCCAGTTAAAAAAGCAAATGGAAGTAGGAAAAATTATAATCAATAACTAATCTAACAATTAATTTATCTATATTTTTATGCCAATCAAGAAAAAAGAGATGGGAAGTGAAAAAAAAGACCTTTTGATTAAGGCCAAAGAAAAAGGCTTTGCTGTTGGCAAAGATATTTTATTGATGGCCTTGGCGGGAGTGTTGCTTGTCGCTATCGGCGGTTTGGGCGGCTATTTTTTGAATAAAAAAATGAATCCAAAAGATGTGGTTGTTGATAACAATCCACAGGCAGAAGATTTGGAGATAGACGATAGTGAAGAGCCGGAGGTTACCGGAATAGTTGATGGAATTGAGTGGAATGAACCGCAAGAGATTGAAAATTTAAATTTTTTTAAAGAAGAAAATCTTACCAAAGACGAACAAGCCAAATATTATAAAGCAGGGACAATAATTGATGGTAAATATAAAGAAGGGGAAATTATTTTAGTTAAGGCGGTGGAATCTACCGCAATGTATCAGTCTGTTTTTTATAGATTCATAAGGCAAGGCAATGATTTCTTTCTCTTAAAGAAATATTCCGGAGAACTTTTTGAAGGAGAATGGATTATACGATCAAAGTTCAGTGTTGATGAAAATTATACAATACCTTCATTAGAATTTCCAAAATCTATTTACGGAGAAAAGTCAAGGCAGGTTTTGGAAGCAAGCGCAGGATCTTTTGGGCTTGATCCAAACGAATTTTTTTCTATAAAAAATCTTAAATTAGCCTTTGAAGATAAAAAATTAGGCAATGTCTATACCACAAAAAGCGTTCCGGCGATAGATCAAAAGTTAACAATCTTTGATAAGTACGGATTTTATTTGCGCGTGCCCGACGGAACAGTCAAAGTCTATGCCTATAGGCCGGATTTTATTGGTGAAGACGAGGTGCCGGAAATAACCTGGAACGACGGAAAAAAGAATACAGAGAAATACGATTACACAGACAGCGGTGGCTGTGGAAGCGATAATTTTATTTCCGTAGTTGATGAATCTATGCGTCTGGGAATGAATTTGAAAGAAATAGGAAAAAATTCTAAAGGAGATAAGATTTATGAGATTGGGGTTGAAAAACACGCGTTGCTTGATGAGGCCTATACTAGAAAAAAAAGTTTTTTCGACGGCGAAAAATCCACAGAAGTATCTTACGAAGAATTTTTGGCCAGTCGTCCCCTTATTTTTTGGGAAGATCCGTTTGGGAGATTGATTAAATTAGAAATTCGTAAATTTGCTGTCGCCGAATGTGGCAAACCGGTAATTTATTTATATCCGGAAAAAACAACGAAGATTTCAGTAAAAGTTGAGCCAAAGGGCGGAATGAGCTATTCTGATCCGGAATATAATAATGGTTGGGAAGTAATTTCGGACACAAATAGCAATATTACGGAATTGCGATCCGGCAAAGTTTATCCCTATTTATTTTGGGAAGGACGCGGAGGAATTTATGAATCGCCAAAAAACGGTTTTGTCGTTAGAAAGGATGATGTCCATAATTTCTTAGTGGAAAAACTGACAAAATTTGGCCTAAACAAAAAAGAAACAGCTGATTTTATTGAATTTTGGGAACCGAGAATGCAAAGCGCGCCCTATTATTTTGTCGGATTTCTGGGAAATGAGGGGATGAATCAATTAGCACCACTCACGATTGATCCCAAACCGGATACGGTTATTAGAATTTTGATGGATTTTTCACCGCTCCAAAAACCAATAGACGTAAGAGGGTATGATATAAGAACGCCGGAACGCAAAGGGTTTACTGTTGTTGAATGGGGCGGAGTTTTAAGATAAGTTCCTTTCTATGAGTATTGAGAGTACCCCGCCACTAAAAAGGCGGGGTATTTTCTCTTTTGTGAATATCTGATACAATATTTTTAGCTGAGGGGGCGCTTAGCTCAGTTGGTTAGAGCGTCTCGTTTACACCGAGAAGGTCTGGGGTTCGAATCCCTAAGCGCCCATTTGGTCAAATAATGAACTACGTAATAATAAAATGGGACAGATTATAATAGGAATAGTCGGAATAATTGTTGGCACAATGATGGTAGCAAAGTCAGAATGGCTCCTGTCGGCTTTTGGCAGAGTGAATTGGGCGGAAGCTCATCTGGGCACCGAAGGCGGAACAAGAATTTTTTATAAACTTCTTGGTCTTATCACTATTTTTGTTTCCCTTCTGATAATGACCGGAATGGTGGAAGGGGTGCTTATAGCTATTTTTTCGCCGTTATTTCCCAAACAGAATTAATCTAAAACTATAATTTTATGCCTGAACTAAAAAAGATGGGAACAAGTAGAATTTCCGGCGGTAATTCCTTGCTTGATCCGTATTATATTTTGGAAGAGATTGGTCTTGGGGCAGGTATGCGAATCGCTGATTTTGGATGCGGAGCGGCTGGACATTTTGTTATTCCTGCCGGAAAAATCATCGGTAAAAATGGAGTTAGTTACGCGGTTGATCTTTTAAAACCGGTTTTGAGTGCGGTAAAGAGCCGAGCCAAATTTGAAGGGATAGATAATGTTGAGGCGGTTTGGTCTAATTTGGAAATCTACGGAGCAACAAAAATAAAAGAAGGGAGTCTGGATTTTGTTTTATTAGCAAACACACTTTTTCAAATTAAAAAAAATGAAGAGATGTTTAAAGAGGCAGTAAGACTTGTTAAAAATAACGGAAAAATAGCGGTTATTGAATGGAAATTGATAGCCTCGCCTCTCGGTCCTCCCGCCGAGAAAAGACTTTCCAAAGATTTTGTTCGAGGATTAGCAAAGAAATACGGGCTGGAAGAGGTTAAAGAATTTAAAGC
>MFGA01000002.1:16678-21229 GCA_001778095.1 Candidatus Falkowbacteria bacterium RIFOXYA2_FULL_38_12 | reverse complement strand
TGGTTTAGTCTGCGACCAAGCGCTTTGGGGCCGAAAGGTACGGTTTTCGTTTTAGTTTTTTTCTGCTTGATGATATTTCTAGGGATAGTATTCAGTTTTTTGTCTATTAGAAAAAAGGGAGATCCCTTAATATCCAAATTATTCAAGAAACTATTCAACCAATTTTTTGCCATGGGCGCGATCGGTTTGATTTTGGTTTTTTTAAGCTATGAACAAATATTTTTGCTGGGAAGTTATGTTTGGTATTTACTTTGGTTGGTTGGATTTATCGTTTGGTCGGGGTTTTTAATTTATTATTTGGTTAAAAAAATTCCTCAAGGCAGGGAAGAGCGAGAAAAGAAAAAAAGATTGCAGAAATATCTATAAAATGTCCGAAAAATGTCCGACGAGAGACAAAAATTGGGAAGATTCGGCGAGATGCTTGCTTGTGAGTACTTAGTAAGACATGGGTATAAAATAATTGATAAAAATTATAGAACCAGGGGAGGAGAAATTGATATTATCGCCCAAAAAGATGAAACTATTGTATTTGTTGAAGTAAAAACAAGAAAGAGCGGTAATTTTGGCGCTCCGGAAGAGGCGATAGACGAGCGCAAACAAGTGAAGATTTGCCAAACGGTTGAGTGTTATCTTCAGTCAAATAATCTTCTTGATAGAGAGTTTAGGCTGGATTCGATCGCGATTGTACTGGATGTTAGCGGGAAAAAAGCAAAGGTAAGACACAAAAAAGACATTTATATTGATAATTACTAAGGTTTATTTGCTAAAAATTTTATTTTATGCTATTATACTATTGAACTAGTTCCATAAGAACTAGTTAATTTTATAAAAATAATTTTTATCGACAACTATGGCATCACCAATAATTCAAGCTATTAAGCAAATTTGCGAGGAAAAAAACATTAAACAAGAGGCTGTTATAGAAACTTTGGAAGCGGCGCTTGCGGCCGCCTTTAGAAAAGATTTTGGAGTAAAAAACCAAAACGTGAAAGTGGAATTTAATCCGGAGATCGGCGAGTCTCGCGTTTTTGATATCAAAACCGTCGTGGCCGATGAGCTGGCGGAAAAATACGAAAAGGAAAAAGAAGAAAGAGAAAAGAGAATAAGTGAAGGAGAAGTCCTGGAGGAAAAAAGAGAGTCAGAAAATGAAGGAGAAGAAGAGGAATTAAAATTTAATCCAAAGCTTAACCTTAGTCTTAGTGAAGCAAAAGTGATAAAAGGGGACGCGGAAATTGATGAGGTTATAAAAACGGAGCTGGAAGTTCCGGGAGCTTTTGGCAGAATGGCTGCACAAACAGCCAAGCAAGTAATCATCCAAAGATTAAGAGAAGCAGAGAGAGATTCTTTATTCAATGAATTTAAAGGAAAAGAAGCGGATCTTATTCCCGGCATTATCCAACGCTGGGAGGGAAGATTGGTTTTGGTTGACTTGGGACACGTTACCGCGCTTATGCCTTTGGAAGAGCAGATTGATAAAGAAAAATACACGCCCGGAGCAAGACTTAAATTTTATGTTAAAGAAGTGACGATGACCACAAAGGGTCCGCAAGTTATTGTCTCCAGGGCTCATCCGGAAATTTTAAGAAAGCTTTTCACTTTTGAAATTCCGGAAGTTAGCAACGGTGTAGTGGAAATAAAAGGAATAGCTCGTGAAGCTGGTTCGCGTTCCAAAGTGGCGGTTTATACAAAAGATGAAAATATTGATCCGATTGGTTCGTGTATTGGTCAAAGGGGCGCGAGAATTCAATCAATTATCAATGAGCTTGGCGGAGAAAAAGTTGATATTATTGAATGGAATGATGACCTGACAAAACTTATTGCCAACTCTCTTTCGCCGGCAAAAATAAGCGAGATTAAACTTAATGAAGAAGAAAAGGCTGCTTATATAACCGTAAAGCCTGATCAACTTTCTCTTGCTATTGGCAGGGGCGGGCAGAATGTCCGTTTGGCGGCAAAATTGACCGGTTGGAAAATAAATATTCAAGGCGGAGAAGAAATAGTAAAGTCGGATGATGTTGAAAAAATAGAAGAAGTTCCTTCCGAGAGTGATATTCCCAAAGAAGAACTAACAGTTGAGAAGGAAGAAAAAGAAGAACCCGAAGTTGTTGCTGAGGAAGAGGAAGAAAAAAAAGAAGAAGATGAAGGAGGGACAACAAAATGATAGAAATTTTTAATACAGTTTTATACTATCCACTCTTCAATCTCTTGATTTGGCTTTATAATATTCTTGGTCAAGATATTGGCTTGGCTATTATAGGTCTTACCGTTTTAACAAAGTTAGTTCTTTATCCATTATCATTGCAGGCGATAAAAGCTCAAAAATCTTTATCAACCCTTCAGCCGAAAATAGAAGAACTAAAAGTAAAATATAAAGATCAAAAAGAAGTGATGTCCAAGGAGTTGATGAAGCTTTATCAGGAGAATAAAATCAATCCGCTTTCTTCATGTTTGCCGATTTTAATCCAGCTCCCGATTTTAATCGCGGTTTATCAAGTTTTCATGAAAGGGCTGGGTTCGGAAGGATTGGAAAATCTATATCCTTTTGTGACAAATCCCGGACATATCAATGCTGTTTTCTTAGGCTTTCTTGATTTGAGCAAAGCTAATATAGTATTGGCGATTTTGGCGGGTTTGGCGCAATTTTGGCAGGCAAAAATGATGCCTATGGCTAAACCGACAGTAAAAACACCCGGTTCAAAAGATGAGGGTATGGCTTCAATGATGAATAAACAGATGCTCTATTTTATGCCCTTAATCACAGTTGTAATCGGAGCAAGTTTGCCCGGCGGGCTTACTCTTTATTGGTTTTTAACAACCATCCTTACTATCGCTCAACAATATTTTTATTTTAGAAAAGGCAAAGAATCTGTCGGGGTGGAAGCAGTAAAGTAAAAAATAAAATTAAATTTTAAATTGAATTTTTATGCCAATTATAGGAAGCAAGGATTTAATTGGCCTTTCTGTTGTTACGAAGAGTGGTTTTGTTTTGGGAAAAATAAGAGGATTTGAGGCAGACACGGAGACGCAGTCGATTTTGCGTTATTTTGTAAAAAACAGGAGGCTGACGAGCAAGATTTTGAGCGAAGGGCTGGAAGAAATTATTATCAGTAGAAACCAGGTGGTCGGTTTCAATGATACGGAAATGATTGTTGAAGATGGAGCAATAAAAAATATGGAAAAATCGGGCGTGTTTAAAATAGCGCAAAAAAATTTTCCCGCGATGACGCGCGAATTAGATACAAATGACAGCACTGGACAATAAAGACAATAAATTGGAAAAATCAATTCTTGAGACGGTTGCATACTTTGATATTTTTTCCTATCCGCTGACTTTGGTGGAAATTTGGAAATGGCTTTTTTTAAAGGAAGCTAACGGTTTATTTATTTCTTTGAATAAAATTGAAGAAATCATTAAAAATAGCGAGGCAATAAAAACTCTCTTGGAGTACAAGCAGGGTTTTTATTTTTTTAAAAATAGGGAGGCGCTAATCGCGTTAAGAAAAGAAAGATACAATCTGGCCGAAAATAAATTTAGAAAAGCGTTGAGAGTCGCGGGATTTTTGAAGTGGATACCGGGCATTAAAATGATCGGGATCTGCAATAGTCTGTCTTGGGCGAATGCCGATACGGGGAGCGATATAGATTTTTTTATTGTCACGGAGAAAGGCAAACTTTGGACCAGCCGTTTTTTGGCAGTCGGCTTTTTGAAGATTTTCGGTTTGCGACCGGAGAAAAATAATACAAAAGATAAAATTTGTTTAAGTTTTTTTGTTGACGAAGAGCATTTAAATTTAGAGAACCTTGCCATTGAAAGTCCTGATATTTATTTAATATATTGGATAAATCAGCTTGTCCCGATATTTGATCGGGGAGGAGTGCATCAAAAATTTTTGGAGAGCAATCAATGGATAAAAATATTTTTGCCTAACATTTTTAATAATGAAGGAAGCGAGAGAAGAAGAGTCGCCGAAGATTTTATTTTTGTAGGGAGAAAAGAAAAAACGGCAGCAGGCGGGTTGGCGGAAAAATTTTTGCATAAACTGCAATATCAAATATTGCCGAAAAAAATAAAAGAGGTGGCCAATCAGAATAGTAATGTGGTCGTAAAAGACGGAATACTGAAATTTCATTGCGACAACGACAGAAGAAAAAAGTATCAAGAGAAGTGGTTTTCAAAAATAAAAGAACTTGAGAGATGTTTATGAAATTTTTAAATAAAATTATAGAATGGGGAGTCTATTTATTTATTTTTTTATTGCCATGGCAGACTAGGTTGATATTGAAAGAGGGAGATTTGGATGGATATTGGGAATATGGGACGGTGAGTGTTTATGGGACGGAGATTTTGCTATGCTTTTTATTTCTTTTAGCTATCGTCTCTTTGGTTATAGATAAATTACAAATTCAAAATTACAAATCCCAAATAAATTACAAATTCAAAATTACAAAGATTGCGACGGTTGCCATATTTTTTTTAGTATTCGCCTCATTGTCTATATTTTGGGCAGAGTCAAAGATCGTGGCGCTTATGGCAGGGTTGCGGTTAGTTGA
>MFGA01000002.1:0-16659 GCA_001778095.1 Candidatus Falkowbacteria bacterium RIFOXYA2_FULL_38_12 | reverse complement strand
ATTTTACAGATATTTAATTTTGATTGGAAAAAATTCAGCTGGGCATTTATTCTTTCGGCTTTAATTCAAGCCAGCTTGGGAATTTATCAATTTTTGATACAGACAACTTTTGCCTCCAAATGGCTAGGTATGGCTCTTCATGATCCGGCTACTTTAGGCACAATCGTCGTAGAGGCGTCCAGCGAGCGGTGGCTCCGGGCTTATGGGAGTTTGCCTCATCCCAATATGCTCGGGGCGTTTCTCGCGATAGGGATGTTTTTAGCGATAATTTTGTATCAAAAATCTTTGGCGTCTCGCGGAAAAATAATTTTAGTTTCAATTTTTTCCATCCTAGCTTTTGGCCTCTTTACTACTTTTTCCAAGAGCGCGATTTTGGCTTTTGTTATTGTTTTATTATTTTTTTTAGTTGGAAGTTTTATTTTTAAAGAAGTAAAAGAAAATAGACAGCTATTGTCAAAATCAATTTGTCTTTTTGCTTTAGTCGCTATAATTTTTAGTATCATTTTTTGGGAACCCGTGGCGACAAGAGTTCGAGGGACTGGACGGCTGGAGGCTAAATCTACCAATGAGCGGATAAGCTATTTTGGCGAGTCGTGGCAATTAATAAAGAGTCATCCCTTTTTGGGCGTTGGCCTTGGAAATTATACCTTGGCTCTTCACAATGAAATTAATCCCAATTTAAAATCTTGGGAATACCAGCCGGTACACAATATTTATTTATTGGTTTTAGCGGAATTGGGTATTTTCGGGTTCACCTTATTTCTGTTATTATTAGCCAGTTTTTTTATGCCTTTACAAAATAATCGGACTTGGTATAATTTATTTGACCATAGAAATACCGTTTTTTTCTTGATATTATTAGTAGGGCTTTTTGATCATTATTTTTGGACGCTATATTTTGGAATAATTTTGTTTTGGGTCGGCTGCGTATCGACAAAATATTATTTTATAAATAATGAATAAAAAATATGGAAGGACTATTAAGTATGAAAAAAAAGTTGAGTGATGGTAGATTAAATCAAGAAAATAGTGAGGTTAGGTATGTAAAACCAGGGAATCTTTCTGATGAGTTGGGCAAATTGGAGCTTGATGATGTAGTAAGGGGGGGGTTGCCAGATGAACTAGAAGAAGTAAGATCAGGGGAACTTGACGAAATATTAAAAAATGTGGATAGAAAAAAATAAAAATTTATTAAATAATTAATAAACAGGAGGAAAAAATATGACAGAAGAAAAATTTAAACTTTGTGATTGTGGCGATGATTGTAACTGTGGAGATGGTGAAGAGATAGCAGAAGATGCAAAAGACGAAGAAGACGAAGAAGAGTAGGGTGTAGCTTCAGGCAGAAAAACAAAAATAATAAAAAATATAATGCTTTTTTAGTATTATATTTTTTATTACAGACGTCCAAAATATTTTTTAGCTTATCTTGACAATTTTTGCAAAAAATATAAAATAGTATGAAATAATAATTGCCTTGAAAAGGGCTATTTAAAACAAGAAAGGATAAAAAATATGAACATCAAACCACTAGGAGACAGGGTTGTGATAAAACCCATTTTAGAGGACAAAACTACCAAGTCGGGCATTGTCTTGCCTCAAACCGTTGATAAGGAAAAACCGGAGCAGGGAGAGGTTTTGGCGATCGGTCCGGGGAAAATTTTGGATAATGGCCAAGTATCGCCAATGGGCGTCAAGGTCGGCGATAAAGTAATGTTTAAAAAATACAGTCCGGACGAGATTAAAATTGAGAGTGAAGAGCTCTTAATAATTTCCGAATCGGATATTTTGGCGATAATTTAATAAGTAATCACTAAGCTAATTAATGCGAATAAAAACGAATAATTAAATTCGTTTAGAATTCGCTTCAATTCGCTTATGATTTGCGTAGCAAATATGGCAAAACAAATGTTATTCGACGAAAAAGCAAGGCAAGCGCTAAAAGCCGGCGTGGATAAATTGGCCAACGCTGTAAAAGTGACCCTCGGTCCGCGCGGTCGTAACGTTGTCTTGGACAAAGGTTTCGGCGCTCCTCAAATCGTAAACGACGGAGTGACAATCGCTAAAGAAATCGAACTGGAAGATAAGTTTGAAAATATGGGCGCGGAATTGGTGAAGGAAGTTGCTTCTAGAACCAATGATGTTGCCGGAGACGGAACAACTACCGCGACAGTTTTAGCTCAAGCGATTATTTCCGAAGGGTTAAAAAATGTTGCCGCTGGTGCCAACCCCATTGCGATAAAATTCGGTATTGAAAAAGGTGTTAAAGCGATTGTTCAGGAATTACAAAGAATGAAGCAAGACATCTCCACCAAAGAAGAGCGCCAACAGGTTGCTTCTATTTCCGCCAATGATGCGGATATCGGTCGGGTGATTGCCGAGGCCATGGAAGAAGTTGGTCCGGAAGGAGTTATTACCGTTGAGGAAGGGCAAAGTTTTGGGATAGAAAAAGAAGTTGTGGAAGGCATGGAATTTGATAAAGGTTTCCTTTCCGCTTATATGGTGACCAATGCCGAAAGAATGGAAGCGGTTTACGAAGATCCTTATATTTTGATTACCGATAAAAAAATATCAGCTCTTAATGATATCTTGCCACTCTTAGAAAAGCTTGCGCAAAGTGGAAGAAAAGAATTAGTTATTGTTGCCGATGAAGTTGATGGAGAAGCTTTGGCGACTTTGGTTGTAAATAAATTGAGAGGCACGTTTAACACTTTAGCCATAAAAGCTCCGGGCTTTGGCGATAGAAGGAAAGAAATGCTGGAAGATATTGCTATTTTGACCGGCGGAAAAGTTATTACCGAAGATGTTGGTCTAAAGATAGAAAATGTTGAAATAGCCGATTTGGGCCAAGTGCGAAGAGTGGTCGCCACCAAAGAAAAAACAACGGTTATCGATGGTAAAGGAGATGAGGAAAAAATCAAAGCGAGAGTGGCTCAAATAAAAAAAGAAATTGAAGCGACAGAATCGGATTTTGATAAAGAAAAACTGCAAGAAAGATTGGCTAAACTTACCGGCGGAGTGGCTGTCTTAAAAGTTGGCGCGGCCACGGAAACGGAAATAAAAGAAAAGAAATTAAGAATTGAAGACGCGCTTGCCGCGACGAAAGCGGCGATTGCCGAAGGAATTGTGGTTGGTGGCGGAGTCGCTCTTCTTCGGGCAGTAAAAGTTTTAGATGGAGTGAAAGTTGAGGGCGAAGAAGAAATCGGCATTGATATTTTGCGCCGAGCATTGGTTGAACCGGTAAGACAAATCGCTTTTAACGCCGGAAAAAATGGAGACATTGTTGTTGAGGAAGTAAAACGCCAGCCGGGAAATTATGGATATAACGCCGTAACTGATAAATATGAAGATTTGGTCGCTGCCGGTATTGTTGATCCGACAAAGGTTACTCGTTCAGCTATCCAAAATGCGGCTTCAATTGCGGCCATGTTTTTAACCACAGAGGTTGCTGTCGCCGATTTACCCGCTCCTAAAGATGAACACTCTCATGGCGGTGGCGGAATGGGTGGTATGGGAATGGGATACTAGGGAAGTTAAAAGTTTCCTCCTTCGCTAAAGCTACGGCGGACAAGAAAAATGTAAAGTGAAAAGTTTCCGCCCAAGGCGGATCTGTCTTGGGCGGAAAAAGTTAAAAGGCCGGGAATTCGGCCTTTTTTGTTTGGGCTAATTATGATATAATAAATAAATTCACTCATAATCAATCAATATATGACAGAAGAAATTAAAAATACGGAGAATAACGAAAGCGGGGAAAACAAAATCTTAGCGGCAATTAGTTATATCGGCGTTCTCTGTTTTGTCCCGCTATTTTTGAAGAAAGACAGCGTCTTTGTTCAATTCCATGCCAAGCAAGGGCTCATCCTTTTTATCGCCTGGGTAATAACATGGGCAGTAGGACTTTTCCCGGTGATTGGTTGGATCGCTGCTTTCGTCGCCTGCATTTCCCTTATAATTTTAAGTCTTCTCGGTTTTGTATATGCTCTCTCGGGAAAATATTGGAAAATTCCGTATGTTTCGCAATACGCGGAGAAGATAAAATTGTAAATCAGAATTTATTGTACAAAAGATCAAGAATGATAAAAAATTAGTTCTTGTGAATTTTCCAGTTGAATCATGAAGCATGAATCAGGAATCATGAGAACAATTATAACTTTCGTAATTCATAATTCATGCTTCGTGATTCATAATTCTATGAACAAGCGCACAAAAATAGTCTGCACAATCGGTCCATCATCCGAATCGGTGGAGACCCTGACAAAAATGCTAAAAGCCGGAATGAACACGGCTAGGCTTAATTTTTCTCACGGAAATCATGCTTGGCATCAAAAAACAATTAAAAAAATAAGAACAATTTCCAAAAAATTTGATGAGCCGATTGGCATCATCGCCGATTTACAGGGGCCGAGAATTAGGGTTGGAGAGCTTCCTGAAAAAGAAATAAAATTGACAGTCAAAGAACATATAGTAATTACGACAAATCCCAAAAAGACAAAAGAAAAAATTTTAATTACCGGAGGAGATTTTCATAAAGATTTATCTCTCGGCGACAGAATATTATTGGACGAGGGGCTTTTGGAATTAAAAGTTTTAAAAATTTCCAGTCAAGATATTTTTTGCGAAGTGGTTGTCGGGGGAATGCTTACGTCGCACAAGGGCGTTAATTTTCCCGATACAAAAATAAATATTCCGTCTTTTACCAAAAAAGACAAGGAAGATTTGGAGTTCGCGGTTTCGCAAAATGTCGATTGGGTGGCCTTATCTTTTGTCTCGGAGGCCAGAGAAGTTTACGATGTAAAATATTTTATCAGAGACATTGAAAAAAAATTCGGTCGACCGAAAAATTTACCAATAAGAATCATTGTAAAAATAGAAAAAAACGAAGCCATAAAAAACTTCGATGAAATATTGGAAGCGACTGACGGAATAATGATTGCTCGCGGAGATTTGGGGCTCGAGGCCGCGGCGGAAGATGTTCCTCTTTTTCAAAAAAAGATTATTGATAAATGTCTTGAGGCCGCCAAGCCGGTGATTGTCGCCACTCAAATGCTTGACTCAATGATAAGAAAACCCCGACCGACGAGAGCCGAGGTTTCCGATGTGGCGAACGCGGTAATTGATCATACTGATGCGGTAATGCTCTCCGGAGAAACGGCGAGCGGTCTTTATCCGGTTTTGGCCGTCGCGACAATGACAAAAATTATTGAAAAAATAGAAGCGTCCGCCTATGATGATCTGGTGATTGGAGAAATAATCAAGAAAATAAAACCAGTGGACGAAGCGGTGGGAAGAGTGGCAAATATTTTAGCGAGAACGGTTGAAGCTAAAGCGATTTTAGCTGCGTCTTTATCCGGCTATGCCGGGCGTATCGTCTGTCGTTATCGACCGGAATTGCCCGTCTTTGTTTCAACCGACAGTAAAGAAGTGGAAAAACAGCTGGCTCTTTCTTGGGGAACAATTCCTTTTGTTCTTCCTTCCTGCAGGTCGGTTGAGGAATTGGTTGACAGGTCTATTGCTTATATTAAAAAGAAAAAGTTCATTAAAAGGGGGGATAAAATTATTATTATTGCCGGTGAGCCGGTCGGGAAGTCGGGCAATATTAATTTGATTGAAATAAAGGAAATCGTATAAAGTTAAAAGTTAAAAATGAAAAGTGCAAAATTGCGGTTAAAAGTTTAAAGTTGAACATCAATAACTTTTAACTTTAGACTGTAACTTTTAATTTTTCACTTTATACTTTTAACTAATTTTATGTCTCTCAAACAAAATAAAAATATTCTCTGGTTTTCTGAGATTGGAATGGATGACGTTGATATGGTCGGAGGAAAAAACGCCTCACTGGGGGAGATGTATTCAAATTTAGCCAATAAAAATATAAATATTCCCAACGGTTTTGCAATAACTGCCTATGCTTTCAGGCAGTTTTTGATTTTAAATAAATTGGAAGAAAAAATTGAAGACCTTCTTGAGATTGTTGATCGCGACGATATTTTAAATTTGGAAGAAGTTGGAGAAAAAATTAGAAGTTTGATTATGAGAGGAAAAATACAAGACGAGCTTGGTGAAGAGATAATAAAAGCTTTTAGAAAATTAGCTGACGAAGAAAACGCGACCGTGGCTGTTCGTTCTTCGGCAACGGCTGAGGATTTGGAAAATGCGTCATTTGCCGGGCAATTGGAAAGTTTTTTGAATATCGGCGAAAAACAAGCTTTAGGAACGGTGAAAAAATGTTTCGCGTCTTTGTTTACCGATCGCGCCCTTGTTTATTCTTTTGATAAAAAGTTAGATCATACAAAAATAAATGTTTCGGTTGGGGTGCAAAAAATGATTCGTTCGGACAGGGCTTCTTCCGGAGTAATATTTACTTTGGATACGGAAACCGGCTTTCGTGATGTCGTTTTGATCAACTCCGCCTGGGGATTGGGAAATAATATTGTAAAAGGCGCAGTGACC
Organism: Candidatus Falkowbacteria bacterium RIFOXYA2_FULL_38_12; assembly: GCA_001778095.1. Classification (GTDB taxonomy): domain Bacteria; phylum Patescibacteriota; class Patescibacteriia; order XYB2-FULL-38-15; family XYB2-FULL-38-15; genus XYB2-FULL-38-15. Next base: position 10,209 of record MFGA01000002.1, on the reverse strand, counting down.
CCTGATCAGTATTTTGTTTTCAAGCCAACTCTAAAGAGTGGATACAAACCGATCATTGGAAAAAATTTAGGTTCTAAGAAAATAAAATCAGTTTATAGTAAAAATGGATCAATAAAAAATTTAAAAAATTCCAAAAAAGAAAAATTAAGTTATTCTTTAACAGATGAGGAAGTTTTAAAATTAGCCGGCTGGGCGGTTGAGATTGAGGATTATTATAAAAAACCAATGGATATTGAATGGGCCAAAGATGGAAGCGACGGCAAACTTTATATTGTCCAAGCGAGACCCGAGACAATCTATAAAGAAAAAACAAGCAGAGTATTGGAACAATATTCTTTAGGCGAGAGAGGCGAAGCGATTTTAACCGGTAAAGCAATAGGCTCAAAAATAGGCAAGGGATGGGTAAAAATTTTGGATAATGTGAGAGAAATAGATAAATTTAATGGTGGAGAAGTTCTTGTCACAAAGATGACTGATCCGGATTGGGTGCCGATTATGAAAAAAGCCAGCGCTATTATTACCGAAAGCGGAGGTCGGACATGTCATGCGGCGATTGTTTCTCGCGAGCTTGGCATTCCTTGCGTTATCGGCGCCGTGGGAGCAAGAAATGTTTTGAAAGACGGCCAGGGAGTGACAGTGAGTTGCGCCGAAGGAGAGGAGGGAAAAGTTTACCGAGGATTTATTCCGGTTAAAATTCAAAAAATAAATTTGGAAAAAATAAAAAAACCAAAGACGAAAATAATGATGAACGTTGGCGAACCGGAGCAAGCCTTTTCTTTTTCTTTTATTCCCTCGGATGGAGTTGGTCTGGTCCGCGAAGAATTTATTATTTCCAATTATATTAAAATACATCCTTTGGCTTTTTTGGCGGAGCGAAGAGATCTATCCCAAAGAGCACGCAAGAAAATGGATGAATTAACTTTCAGCTATAAAAACAAAGCGGATTTTTTTGTTGATAAATTAGCTGAAGGCGTGGGCAAGATTGCCGCCGCTTTTTATCCAAAACCGGTTATTGTTCGTTTTTCTGATTTTAAAACCAATGAATATGCCGGCCTCGTTGGCGGAAAAAATTTTGAACCGGAAGAATCAAATCCCATGCTCGGCTGGCGGGGAGCTTCCAGGTACTACGATCCAAAATATCAAAAAGCTTTTCTTTTGGAATGTCGGGCGATAAAAAAAGTTAGGGAGGAATTTGGATTGGATAATATTATTGTCATGGTGCCATTTTGTCGCACAGTGGAAGAGGGTAAAAATGTAGTAGCTATTATTAAAAAAAATACAGAAGACGTTAAACATAATTTAGAGTCGTTAAAAATCTATATGATGGTGGAAATTCCTTCAAACGTGATTATGGCCGAAGAATTTGCCGAAATTTTTGATGGGTTTAGCATTGGTTCAAATGACCTTACTCAATTAACTTTGGGGGTGGACAGAGATTCGGAACTAGTTAGCCATCTTTTTGACGAAAGAAACGAGGCAGTAAAAAGATTAATAAAAGAAACAATCCGCGCCGCGCATAAAAAGAAAATACCAGTAGGCATTTGCGGGCAAGCGCCATCTGATTTTCCAGATTTTGCCGAATTTTTAGTGAAAAATAAGATTGACAGCATCTCCCTGAATCCAGATTCGGTCTTAAAAACAACGTTGAAGATTTTGGAGGCGGAGGGGAAGTAGGGTGCCCTTGACTTTTTTTAAAATTAATGATATTTTTTTCTCATAGAAGGAGGGTCTTATTCGTTTTGGAGGCCCTTCTTTTTTTTAGCAAAGCCCCAAAAGAGGATGGGGCTAGAGAGGGAGAGAAGAGATGGCAAAAAAAGGGAAAGCGACGGTAGTGGTGGAGGGCAGTGAGATGGCTAGGCAGGAGGAACAGCCTAGCTTTCATGGAAGTAGAGAAGGACGCCGTCGCGGCCGAACCCCGGGGGGTCGAAGACGGAGGTAAAAAACGGGTACAGTGGCACAGGACGGAGGAGGAAAAATGATAATTTTTGTGGATTTTTGCATCGAGGGACTGTATAGGGAAAGTGCAATAATTTACCTCAATGATTTATTAAGGTGGCGAGAGAGAGTGTTCTCTATTTTTCGACCATCTCTTGATGGTCATATATTGAGAATCCGAGTTATAAAATAGTAAGCCACCTTTATTCTCTGGGTTTTTCGCCCCGAACCCGCAAAGTTGCAATAGGCGACTGCGCGGGGGAGGGGCTCATTTTTTTGACAATTTTTCCTTTTCCCGCTAAAATAAAACAAACCTGAAATGGTTGTTATTTGTTTGTAAGTAGTTCAAAATTTAGGATTGAGAGTTTAGAATTTAGAATTTCAAAAACGTGGGTCCGTGGTGTAGCCTGGTCCAACACGTCTCCCTGTCACGGAGAAGATCGAGGGTTCAAATCCCTTCGGACCCGTTTTAAGATTTATAACAGAATAAGTAGTTAGTATTTGTTAGTTAGCATTTAAAAAGTAATTTTTTTGAATAATTCTATATGTTAAAAAGTAGGGGGAATACTTTTGAAAATTTTGGAAAAGAAGATTTTCCGAAGACGAGAGGCCGCAAAAAGACGCGTGGCCCAGGGTTGGAAGAGAGGATGAGTCAAAAAGAAACTACGGTAGATAGGCAAGAAGCACGTTTTAAAAAAAGAGAAGTGGAAGAAGGAAGGCAGGAAGTTTTTGTCGGCCAACCTCAGGGGAAAGAGGAAGAGACCGGAGAAAAAGGAAGAGGTAGGGACGGATCAAGAAAAAAAATAAAAGTAGAAAAAAGAGAAGAAAACCAGCGGCAACAATTGGTCGATGGTTTTTTTATAGAATTAGAGCAAAAGTTTAAAGAAGGAATAATAAACGAGGATCTTCTAAAAGAATATTTAAAAAATTATCCCACAAGGAATGAGTATGAGGCTTATGAACAATTAAGGCGGGAGATAGAGGAAGAAGAAATTGACAATGAAATTAAAAAAATTACAGAAAATCCAGATCCTTTTTTGCGAGGGGAAAGCAGCAGAAGAACGGTTTCTCAAAAAATAGGGCAGAAAGATTCTCACAAGGTTGAAGTGATAACCAAACGAGGTCGGGGAAATACCAGACAAGCAGTCGGAAATTGGTCAAAGGATTTTTGGCATAAAGCGCTTGTTTGGGATTACGCCAGGCGGGCGGTAACTCCGGAAGATATCACAAATTTTTTTGATAATTTTTCTCCGGAAAAACGCGAAGCATACCAAAAATTTTTAGATGAAATAGAAAAAGTTGACAGAAAAGTGAGAAAAGAAAAAAGAGAAGAAGTCCCGGAACTGGAACCCGAGGAGTCGGAAAAAAGAAAGACAATGGTTTTAAAAGCTCTCGCGCTTAAAGATGAATTTTTGGATGAAATTCCAACGCAAGAAGGAAGGACAATATTTGAGGAAATGCTCGAAGAACAATTGGATCAGTTTTCCGATTTTTTGAACAGGTCCATAAAGAAGGAAGACATTGAAACAATGGCCGAAACTTTGGGTGGAGATATGGAGTTGGCGGAGAAAGAATTGTTAAAAGAAGCGGCTAAAAAATTTTTAGTTAAAAGAGAATTGGTTGTCCATGGAATAATGGGTTATGACGAAGAAAAAAAATATGGTTTACGCAAAAAATCCGATTTGGATGGCGATTGCGCCACAAGTCTCTTGCGCCAAGCGGGGATTGGATTGGGAGAAATTGAATATGTTTTTCCCGGGGATTTCCGCAAGGCCAAACATAACGTAGATACTGCGGAAAGAGATGGCTTTGAAATTGAATATGATTGGGAAAAAATCTTTGCAGATAAAAAAGAATTGCAAGAAATAAATAAAGCCTTATTTGATGCCCAAAATGAATTAGGGCAAGAGGAGGACGAAGCAGGAAGGGAAGAGCTGGAAGGAAAAATTGATTCTCTTTTAGAAGAAAAAGGCAAAAAGATAGAAGAATTAAAATTAGCGCAAAATGATCCAACGGTTTATTCTGATCATCATGGAGAGTATTCTGACCGGGGCACATCTTCAATGAAAATAGTTTATGAACTTTTAAATAAATTCGGTTTGCTTAAATTTGAAAATGAAAACGATCGCGTAGCCTACGATAGATTAGTAGAATTAGTAACCCAGATTGATAATTTTAATTTTCCCGGAATTAAAGACAGAGTGGAAGAAAAAGAAAGAAATAGAATAAAAGAAGAATTGATAGAAGATGAAATTGCTTTTAGGGAAATGGATGCCGGGAGAAATTTAACGCTCCAAGAAAAAGAACAGGCCAAAACAGATATTTTAGATCGCTTGCCAACTTTAACAAAATACGAGACCTCGCACAGGAGAATGATCGGCCTGGGAAAATTTGCCGGCTTTGAGCAAATATTAAAATTCGCGAAATCGGGAATCGCCCCCGACGCTTTTTTGTCTTTTGATGAATTGCAGAGATTCGGTTTTGGTTATAGAGATAAAAAAGGGAAGCCCAAAGGTTTCTTTTTGGGGAGAAAAAGAATAGTGGAAGAAACATTAAAAGTTGTAGAAGAAGAATTGGCACCGAATGAATGGTCTGTTGAGACAAAATACGGCAAGTTTTTGGTTAACACAACAGGGAAGTTAAACGTACAAGAAGCCCAATGGGCTGGAGCGAGTCTTGGTTATAACGGTTTGGTAAGTTTTGATCCCGAACAAAACAAATTCTTTATCACCCTTAGCGAAGGCCAACTTGACCCTAATGACTTTAGCGACCTGCCACAAGGAAAGTTAATCAGGAGAAGTATATTTTTTAAAAATGATGATGAAAGACTGGAGGTTACTTTGGGAGAATTGCTTAATAAAATAAAAGAGCCATCATGGAATCCCGGGCAAGAGACAGAATTAAGTAAATTTCTAGAAAAAGAAGAAAAGAGGGAAAGAAAAGAAATCTACTGGTCAGATGAGGCAAGGTGCTGGTGGACAAGACAAGACAATGGAGATTTGGTTATTGTTGAAAATAGCCGAGATATTCCAAGAGATTTTCCTTCCGGGGGCGAAGCCTTTATTAAAAAATTAAGACTGATAAAAGAACCTGAACCGTTAAAATCGGGGGCCGGCGCCGGAGCTAGGGGACAGTATGAAGCGATGAAAAGAAGATATGATGCAATAAACGAGACCTTTGGAGTAAAAGAGTATTATCTTGCGAGGTGTGAGTCGCTTAGGCTGACAGATGAAGAAAAAGAGAAGTTGCAAGAAAGAAGGGAAAAAAATGCAAGAGGAAAAAGAAAAAATAAACCTCCAACCGTAGATAACAGCCAAGGAAAAAAGGCGGAAGTTCCCAAAGAAGAAAAAGCAGAGGTTAAGCCGACGATCGCGCCGGAGGTTAAGTTGCCGGAAGAAACTTTGGGCGGACGGAGTCGGGAAGAGGAAGCGGCCGAGGCCAAACGGAGAATGTTAGACGCCGAAAGGACGGCAACAGAACAAGTAGCAAAAGCGCAAAGAGAAAAAATAAACGAGAAAAGAAGAAAATTAGAGGAAGCTTTGGAACGAGCAAGGCAGGAAGTTTTAGTGGCGAAAAAAAGATATGAAGGTTTGGGAGGCTGGCAATTTATAGAGAGACCAAAAGCCGAGGCGGATTACCGAAGAAAATTAACGGAGTATAAAAGAATAAAAAGAGAGCTGGAGATTTTAAATAGTCAGGAAAAAATAGCAGAACATCCGGCGCAAGCGCAAAGCCAAAAGAAGACAGGAGAGATAAAAAAATTGGGAGAAGATTTGGAGCGAGCGAGGCAAGAAGTATTATCTGCGAAAAAGGTGGCGGAAAAGACAAGAAAAAAAGCGGATATTGAAAGACACGAACAAACTCTTGCTAGGTATAAAGATATACAGGGGGAATTGTTAAGAAAAAAGAGGGAATAAAAAAGAAAAACCGGCGAATTGTTCGCCGGTTTTTTTGTATAAAAAATCGAGCCGGTTTGAGATTTTCGCGAATGCTGTTGCACGCGCTAGTTCTCAAATCGGCTCGAGGTTGTCCGCCCTCTGTCGACTGATTTTTCGGTGTCGACTTTGGGACGGAGCTTGGTTGAGGTCGTTCCTCGCTAGATGGGGCCAAGTTCCCCATCTGCGAGGCCCTTGAAGGGCGGTTTGTCGTCTTGTCTTTTCCCCGGAGGGTAGACCCAGCTCCCCGTTTGGATAGGGGGGAGCTCCGTCGCCGGCTGGGCGGGGGGCGGCGGTGGGGTGGCGCTGCTCCACTCCGCTTGGGCATCGATCTGCCCTTGCGGAGTTACCCTGATGGTCAGAGCAGAGTGGCCGCCTACGGTTACCACCGTCGGCGGGGTGGGGGGCACCGGTGCCGGAGGTGTCGGCTGGGGGCGGGCCACTTCCGCCGCCGTCTCCCCATCGTCGGTGTCGGCCACGGCCTTGACGACCGCGACCAGGCCCCAGATCAAGAGGCCGATGACGACCAGGGCGATAAGCACCCATGGCCATATCCGGCGACGGGTGGCGAGCTCCAGCTTGGCGTCGAAGTCGTGGGGGGGGGTCGGCAGTGGGCGAAACCCTGCCTGTGTTCCTTCTTCCATATCTCTCTCTCCTTCGTTAAGCCTCCGGGGTTCTTCCCGAGAGGCTTGGTTTTTCAACTAGTTGGGTTTTAGGCCCTTCAATAGTTTGATTTAGAGATCATGAGAATGAGGAGGAGGCATCCCAGATCCCAAACCAAACTATTGAAGAGCCCAAAGATTGAAAAATTTTAAATCCAAATTTTTAACGAACAAATTTCACCTCTCCATCTTGGGGAAGTCATTTTTATCCTTTTTAAGGATATTAAAATATACCATAAATATAAATTTTTGTCAAGGGGGGTTGACAGAAACAGTGCAGTCAGAAACTTTGCTTTTTTTGACACTTTTTTTCTTTTTTGCTATTCTAAAAATAGAAAAATGTTAAAAATAAAATCTATGAAATTGCATCTTAATACAATTATTGAAAAAGAGGGAAAATACTTTGTCTCTCGTTGTGTTGAATTGGGAGTTGTTTCTCAAGGTAAAACCATAGAGGAAAGTCAAGAGAATTTAAAAGAAGCGGTTGATTTATATTTGGAAGACGCTCCTGTTTCCCTAAGGCAAGAGCTTACGGCACGGCATCCTCTTATTACTTCTTTTGATTTAGAATATGCCTAAATTGCCAATTCTCTCGGGCGAAGAAGTTGTAAAGATTCTAAAAAAAGGGTTTAATTTTGAATTTATATCGCAGAAAGGGAGCCATATTAAATTGAGAAGAAGAATAGAAGGAAAGATCGTTACTACGATTGTGCCCAATCACAAAGAGCTAATGACGGGCACTTTAAGAGGTGTTTTGGATCTAGCAAAAATCAGCGAGGATGATTTTATAAGATATTGCAAAGAGAGTTAGAAAATGATTTTTTATTATACAGCCGGCAGTATTTGTCGGTTTTTTGATTGAAAAAATTGCATTCTTTGTGGATTTTTTTATTTTTCTTTTTGCGTTTTCACGATATTTTTGCGTCTTTGCGTTACGCGCCTTAGCGTAATAAAAAGAGAGGTCAAAGTGTAAAACACGATGACCTCTCAAATCCCTGGTCCGCTTCCGCCTTTTTGGGGCGGTCGGGGACACTGGGATGGAACTCTGCAAAGCAGAATTCCTAATTTTTTGGGTTGACCTCCACCCATCAGCCTTTACGGCTACTAAGGAGTCTTCTCTGGGGCCAATCCCCTTTGCATTTCGCTGGCGGGAAGACAGAAACCGCCTAGAAGAAACTCGGATTTTAAAGAAAGGTAGGACGGAGACAACCGAGTGTTGTGTCTCCGCTTTTGGGGTGGGGTTAGTGGGGGGCGACGGTGAGGGCGAAGTTGCAGCCCTCCTGCCTGTTGCCGACCCGAGTGGTTGACACTGCGACACCGTCTACTGTCACCGTGAGGGTTCCGACCACCCTCTCCGAGGGGGGGGTGAGGGTACAAGCCCAGTAGGGGCTTATACCGGGGAAGTTAAAGTTAAAGATATAACCACTTCCCGGCTCCAGGTCATATTCGACCCGGAGGTCACCGTCTTCCTCGGTCGGGGTGATGTCGGGGTCCCAGTCCCACGCGGTCCACGACGAGTAGAAGGTCGTCGTGGTCGACCCCGCCGGTGCCACGTAGTTGATGACCACGTGGCGGGCGGAGGGGCTACCGCACGCTCCGCAGTCCACGGCACAGGTCCCGCAGGTTTCCCCGTCGGCGCAGACGCTGTCTCCGCACCATTCGGTGGGGGGACAGTCGCTTGAGCAACTGGCGTGGGTCTCGGCCCCGTTGCAGACCCCGTCTCCGCAACGAGATTCGTCTGCATCACTGTCGCCGTCGGCGTCGGAATCGCTATCGGCATCGGAGTCGGCATCAGAGTCGCTGTCGGCATCGCTGTCCGCATCGGAATCGGCATCGACATCACCATCGGCGTCAGCGTCGCCGTCGGCTTCCCCGTCGTTGTAGTCGGGATCACAGGCGTCGCCGAGGCCGTCGCCATCAGAGTCGGGCTGATTGCCCTGCTCGTCAATGGCGGGGTTGGGGATCAGACGGCAGTTGTCGTCGACGTTCTGCACGCCGTCGCCATCGAGGTCATTGAGACCCCAATCGCAGGCGTCGCCGACGCCGTTCTCGTCCCGATCGCGTTGATCGGCGTTGGGGACGAACGGGCAGTTGTCCTCGGCGGTGACGATGGTGTCGCCGTCGGGATCCAACTCGTCGTCATCGTCGCAGGCGTCGCCGAACCCGTCGCCGTCGCTGTTGGCCTGATCCGGGTTGGGGGTGTAGGGGCAGTTGTCGCCGGCGTTGGAAACGCCGTCGCCGTCGGGGTCGGCTGCGGCGCTGTCGTCACAGTCGCCCCCGCAGTTACTGGCGTTCTCTGCATGGGTGCAGGCGCCGTCGCCGCAGAATGCGGGACAGTCGCCCGGACAACGAGACGCAGTCTCGCCGTCATTGCAGTAGGCGTCGCCGCAGAACGCGGCGCAGTCGGCGGGGCAGTTTGCGGGGTCCTCTGCATGGGTGCAGAACCCGTCGCCGCAGGTGGCGGGGCAGTCGTGCTCGCAGGTGAGCACGTCTTCACCGTCGTCGGAGCAGATGCCATCGCCGCAGGTGGCGGGGCAGTCAGAGGGGCAGGTCTCTGCGGTTTCGTCGTGCGTGCAGGCGGAGTCGCCGCACTGTTGCACGACCCTGAGGTCCAGCGGCTGCTCTTCACAGCCTGCTTGGAACGTTGCGATCGCCAAGAACGTTACGGCTACCAAGAAACTGTTCCTCGTCATCATCTCTCTACCTCTTTCAAACTGTTTGGCCTCATTGGCCTGTTATGGGGTCCTTTTGCCCCGCGTTACAGGCCTTTCGGCCTTTCGAAACTTTAGTATTGCTACCCTGAATGGAAAAATTATATTGTTCGAGCTTGTCGAGAACTTTTCCTATTAAAATTTAACTTCTCCACCCACCTACGCTAAAGCTACGGTGAGGCACGCAAAGTCAAAGATCAAATTTTAATTTCCCCATTCAGGGTAGCAAGTATTTGTTTATCTATTTTAAATTGTCAATGATCGTTTTTCAGGACTTACAGTCCTTTTGTAAAAGTATATTAATACTCTTGCAAAAGAACTTCAAGTGTAAAATAGGTTCCCAGGAGAAGCGACTTGAGTTGTGCTTGGAAGGCACCTTACTCAAGGGCTTCTCCGTGGGAGTCAAAATCTTCAACCTCTTTTCCTGTTACTCTTTGGAATGGAGTGCAGAATTTGAGGATTGCATCTAGGCTGACTTTTTTGGACCCGCGGTCAGCTCGCGGGCGGGATTCCGCTAGTAGCGGAGGGTCCCGCTGGTCGGAGAGTTCTCCGACCAGTCCACGCCGAGCCCGATCCCGACGCCAGCGCCAGTGAGCGCTAGCCCCGCCGCGAAGCTGATGATCGTCGCACACCCGAGGGCGTGGCGGCGACACCAGGATTCGCGGGCGTGCTCCTCGGCTTGGAGCACGCGCCGGTCGATGCGACCGTCTACGTTTGCCTCGTCGACGACCCGCTGCAGGTCGCTGAGGGAGAGGCCTACGGGAGGGGGCACGACTTCGCAGGCGTCGCCGATGCCGTCGCCGTCGGTATCGGCCTGGTCGGCATTGGCTACCTCGGGGCAGTTGTCAGTGGCGTTGAGCACGCCGTCGCCGTCCCAGTCGGGATCGCAGGCGTCGCCGATGCCGTCGCCGTCGGTATCGGCCTGGTCGGCATTGGCTACCTCGGGGCAGTTGTCAGTGGCGTTGA
>MFGA01000001.1:3656-7196 GCA_001778095.1 Candidatus Falkowbacteria bacterium RIFOXYA2_FULL_38_12 | reverse complement strand
GAATATTTGCAACTGATTGAGTAAATATGTTTGGGCGTTCTTGATTTAAAAGAGCTGTCCGTTTACCTTGTTGTTTTGCTTGTTCATAAATCTGCCTTGCAACCTCTCTTCTATGAATTTCTCCATAAATATTGCGGGTTCCAATTGTCATCACCATTTCATTTACAGCGGCGCTTTCGGGAAGTGGAAAAACATAGACAGCTTCTATTTTATTTTTATAAGGATTTTTAAAGTATTGCTTTACTTCGACATTGGCCAAAAAACCAGATATTTCAGCGAAGACATCAGTATGTTTGAGCGGAAATTCCAAAATCTTACCATCTTCCGACTCACTCCTCAAACACCCTTCCGTAACATTCACATCAACATCTGCCTCTTTTTGCGCATTTACCTTATAGGCCGCAACAAACACCAAACTGACAACTATTACACCAAAAAACAAAAAATTCATAAGCCAGCACTTTAACATATCCATTGTTTCCTCCTTGAATATCGCTTCCACTGGTTTAGACAGAAAAGTCGCAGAAAAGTTCCCGACATCATGTTTTATGACTACGAACAAATCGACATCCTCCACCACAATTTTCAAATCGCCCGCATTTTTCGCAACTGATTGAAAAATTATTTTCTTGAAAACTTTTGACTGATTCTGATTGAGATAATTCAGAAAAATTGCTACTAAGAAGATTTCCGATCACTTGAGGATTTTGTTCGCAAGTTCTTAAATTTCCGAAAGGATCAATAACCCATTTTTCTTTGCCGCAAACACATGAGCCAAAATTCAAGTTGGGATACTCTTTATGATTAATAATACAAGATTCAATCGGAATTGTTATATTAATCGGCATTTTATATTCTTTGCTTTTTTTGTCAGCAATTACAAGCACTTGCAAAAGTTCTTTATCTGAAATAGACAATTCGGATAAATAGTCTAAGCCTCTCCCTCCGGGGACAAAACGATTTATCGCCACAGTGTCAGCCAAAAAAGCAAAAGACAAATCTATAACATCTGAAATATCTTCTAAATTTAATTTTGTAGCAACAAAAGAGATGGTCAATTTACTGCCTCCATTTTTAATAAGCAAAACAGCTTTTCGCACAATTTCCAACTGTTCGCTACCGCATAAATGCTTATATGTGCCTGGATTCAAAGTAGGAAGAGAAATTTCAAAGTAGATAACACCATTCTCAATTAATTTGGAAATCTTTTCTTCGTCAAGCAAAAGACCATTTGTAGCTATGCCAACTCTTGTTTTTTTACTTAAAAGCAGAACAACATCAAATATATTAGGATGTAAAAGAGGCTCCCCTCCGGCAATTGTTATTCCTGAAGGTGAAATATCATCAAAAAGCTTATCAAACAATTCTTTTGTTTTATCAAAAGAAAGCTCTCTTTGATCATAATTATGCTCCTCTTTCCAAACATTATAACAGTAAAGACAATTGTTGTTGCATCGAGCCGTTATTTCATAAATAAAATACGGTTTTTTCATCTTTCCATATCAATAACTAATGCTTTTAAAAACGGGAGATTTTTTTTAACTTCTTTTATAGCTTTTTTTGTCGTTTCATATTTCAAGGTTATATCCTCTTCCGAAGTATAATTATCATAATAATAAGGCTCTTTTAATCCTTCTTTATGATTTCTGCCTTTAATTTTATAATTATTATAATATTCTTCAAATAGCCCAACATAGTCAGAAGCTTTATAATTTTCACTATCTTTTTCTTGCGGCCAATAAAAATAAAATTTAACATAATTTTGGCTAATTGCTTTTAACACATAAATTTTTTCTATATTTTCTTCAAGATTCAACAAGGCCTGCTCACCCTCTTTTTGGTCTATCAATCCCTTAGCTTTCAAATCAAGAAGAACATCGATCTTCCTTTCAAAGTTTTCAATATTTTTGTCAAGATTATCCTCTATCAAATTTGGCGGCATTACCATTCTTGTCATCGCGTTATCAATAGAACCAAAACACATATAATCAATTCTAGTTTGGCAAAAATTTGCCAACAAGTCTATTTCTTCAGAACTTATAAGATAATCTGGCAAACCGGAAAGTGACAATTTCAAAGTTTCAAGATGTTTTATCAACTCATTCATTTTGTCCAAATTGATAACCATAAAATACCGAATATTGTTATTATCATATTCTCTGGGTAAGATAATATCTAGCTCTTTCCAAAACCTTTTAAACTCTTGCCATTCTTTAGTTTTACCAAGTTCAACAAGTCTATCTTTTTTTGTTTCACTTTTAACTTCGACTTCCCCCTCTTCAGCCTGTTGCTGATCCAAGCTTCCTGCTTCATTTTTAAAAAATAACCCTATAAATAAAATCAAAAAAATCGCAAGAACTCCTTTCCTCTTGTCTTTCTGTTTGGCAGACATATAAAGCCCTCCTATTTAAATTCAATTAAAACTCTTCTAAAGTCTGTATTTGAGCTTTCTTTTTCCAAAATAGATTTTACGCTACGGAAAGTTTTAGCTTTATTTAAAAAATCATCCCATTTAGCCACAGGGATATCTGCTTCAAGTTGTTTTGGATATATTACTGTCCCGAATATCTTTTCAAAAGAAATGACAGTTCCTCCTGCTTTCTCAATATAAGCTTTAATTTCAAATACATCTAGCATTTCCATAGAAAGAGCCGCCCCGGCATCAGCCTCTTTTTTGCCTTCGGAAAGAAAATCAGATTTCAGTTCTTTTTTGGGTTCAATAGAGGATGACGGGATTGAAGTTTTATTTTTTTTCAGCCTCTCTTGATCTAAAATAGAATTTTCTGTTCTATTTTTCTCTGCAGGCAGTAATTTTGTTTTTGCAATCTTCTTATTTTGCTCTTGCTTATTTGCCGCGACAAATCCTTTGCTGTAGTCTTTGTTCATAACATCAAATCCTTTTTCTATTTGGATATTGTAAACAACAAGAAAAACTAGAGCGGCAACAACGGCAGAGCTTGCAAGCCCCATGGGGATGTTAAGGCGAACAGGCACAAACAATCCATTTATCATTTCACGAAGTTTAGATCGTTTTTCCAATCGCTCATGCACTTTTGCCAAAAAGTCAGGCGGCGCATCAACCTTTTTAAGATTGTTTAATAAGTTTTTGTATTCTTTATCATCCATTTAAATCAATCCTTTGAGCTTCTCTTTGAGCTCTTCCCTTGCTCTCGCAATTCTCGACTTAACAGTCCCAAGTTTTATCCCCGTAATATCAACAATCTCTTCATAAGACAAGCCTTCAATATCCCGCAATATAAGGACACTCTTCTGATCTTCATCCAAAGAATCTATAGCTTTTTGAATTTTGTTATTTAACTCTTTTCGCTCAAACTGCTTACTCGGCGATAAAGATTCATCTCCCGCATCTTGTATCTCGTAGCTCGTATCTTGTTTGCTTTTTCTATGTTTAAAAGAACTAATTCTATTCCTGCAAAAGTTAACTGTAACAGCATAAAGCCATGTCGAAAACTTTGAATCACCTCTAAACTTTGAAAGCGACTCAAAAACCTTTACAAAAACATCTTGCGCGCAATCACA
>MFGA01000001.1:464-3631 GCA_001778095.1 Candidatus Falkowbacteria bacterium RIFOXYA2_FULL_38_12 | reverse complement strand
GCAATCACAAGCATCATCATAATTCCCCAAAAATCTGAAACATAAATTAATAACTTTATTCTGATATTTCACAACCAAAACATCAAAACAACTTTTATCTCCATTTAAAAATTCTTGAAGTAGCCTTTTATCTTCTAGATTTATATCTTCATTCATTTAGACGGGTTTTCCCTTTAGAAGTTCCAACCTTTATTACATTATGATAAACATTTCAAATTTTTGAGCCCTTTGAAGAATAAAAGCTAATCCCATTTCTTTTTATATGATCAATCAACTCTGGATTGTTGATTTGGTTTAAAATGGAAATGTCAAAAGAATATGGCAAAAGAAAATCATCGATTTCAAGATTTATTTTGTTTAACAAAGAAATATCTAATTGTTGGCCTTTAAGTACAAGGTCTATGTCAGAGCCTTTTTTGAAATTCCCTTTTGCTCGAGATCCGTACAAAATGACTTCTTCCACTTCAGAATGCTTGACAAAGACACTGTTTATTTTATCAATAATTTCTTCTTTAAGCCCGAACTTCATTTGTTCTCTTTTTTTACAAGGTCTTTCAATTTGCTTTCCAGTACCACAAATTCAGGATAATACTTATTAATAACACTTTGAGAAATTTTCTTAGAAGTTTCGTCGTTATAGGTATGAGAAGTTTCATTACGGCTTTGAATCATATCCATCCAAACTTCTCCCTCGGAAATTAAATCAAGTTTAAAGGCTTCTCTGGTCGTATCTTTTGATCCGTAAATTTCTTTATTCCCGCGATTTTCCAAAAAGTCCTTCAATGTATTCCATGCAAGCTCGTGAGTATATTCAAAAGATTGTATAAGCCCTTGTTCCTCAAGTTCGTTTAATTCCCCTTTTTCTATGAATTTTGAAAGTTGCTGTAGAGCTTTTTGATAGTTTGCAAACCGCTGAACCCATCTGATATCTTTGTTTTCCATAGCAATTAATTTTATCACAAAAAGACTCTGGCATACAGTTTTCGTTTTGCAAAAGAATAGTAGCTCCAACCCATCCTCCTTTTCTGATCGGAAAATATATAGCCAGATTCAAAAATTGTAATAATTGATAACTTAAAAAAATAATTCGTTAACAGACATTTGCTAAACTTCAAAAAAAATTGTACTATATTGATTATGGTTCCTCAACAAAAAAGAAAACATTCTGACTTTAACTGGCTAAATAAAAATATGCATAAGCTACAAAATTCTTATGCAGGGAAAGTTATTGCAGTTGTTAATAAAACTGTAAGCGCAGGCAAAACAGCATTAGAAGCCTATAATAAGTCAAAAAAACTTTTCCCTTTCCAAGAACCGCTTATGAGCGCAGTCCCTTCAAAAGATTGCCTTCTTTTATGATTAGATATAATTGGAGCAAAGAAATATCAGAATCTTTTGGCTCTATTATGAGGCCTGTTGCAGAAATTCATATTAAGGATAAAAACAAAATTTGGAGAGCCGTTACCATGTACGTTGATTCTGGCGCGGATGTCAGCATAATCAAGAGAAGTTTCGGCGAACTATTTGGCCATAAAATTAAAAAAGGAAAAAAGATCAGACTTAAAGGCATCGGTTCAGAGATAGCGGCTTATATTCATAAAATGGATTTATTAATTGGCAAACACGAGATTCCCTTAGATGTAGCAATTGCTGATACCGATAATATTCCTAATCTTTTAGGAAGAAAAACATTGTTTGATCTTTTTGAAATAAGATTTAAGAATCTAAAAAAACAAACGCATTTTTCAAAAACTGCTTAATTAAAATAGCCGTTTTTTGCAATAAAATACTAATAAGTGGTAAAAACAAACAATGTCATCTAAAAAAGCAATACTAATCGACGGGAATTCTCTCGCATATCGAGCATTCTACGCCCTTCCCGATACTATGAAAAACGCAGAAGGGCTTGTTACCAACGCAATTTATGGATTTACTATGATGCTTCTTAAAATAATTGAAGAGAACCCCGATTTTTTGGCGATTGCTTTTGACAGAAGAGAACCAACCTTTCGCCATAAAGAATATAAAGAATACAAAGCAAAAAGGCTAAAAGCTCCACCCTCTCTTTACGAACAGATGCCCCTTATAAAAGAGCTGGTAGAAAATTTAAACATCCCCATGCTTGAGCTTGCAGGGTTTGAAGGGGATGACATTATAGGAACCCTTGCCGTTAAAGCCTCAAAAGAAGGATATGATGTCGAGATTGTCTCCGGTGATTTGGATCCACTCCAGCTTGTAAACGACAAAATAAAAGTTTTGACAACCAGAAAAGGACTTTCCGACATTATAATTTATGACGAAAAAGCGGTTATAGAAAAATACGGGCTTGCCCCCACACAATTAATTGATTTTAAAGCTCTAAAAGGAGATACATCTGATAATATTCCGGGGATGCCAGGAATCGGAGAAAAAACCGCAACAGAACTCCTTCAAAAATACGGAACGCTAAACAATATCTTTGCCAATGCGGATAAGATTGAAAAACCAAAACTTCGAGAGACACTTAAAAATGAGCAGGGAAAAGGGCTTTTGAGCAAAAGGCTCGGCACTATAGTAACAGACGCCCCGATAGAGGCTGATTTTTCAAAAAAACTGGAGATTAACTGGGATAAAGCTGTCGAAGCTTTTGAAAGGTTTGAATTTAAGTCACTGATTAACAAATACAAGAAAAATCAAACGCTTACAAATGAAGAAAAAGTCGAAGCAAAACGGCTCGAAATATCCAAGTTTGATTTTAAGCTTGTAAAAGATGAATCAGACTTAAAAGAACTTTGTGAAAAACTGCATAAGGTCGATTCGTTCGCTTTTGACACAGAAACCGATAGCCTCGACACCTTTTCCGCAAATCTGATAGGAATATCTTTCTCAATGAAACATGGGGAGGCTTTTTACATACCTCTTGGACATAAAGAAGAGAAAAACTTAGACGTTAAAAAAACCATGGCCGCGTTAAAACCTGTATTGGAAAATAAAGAAAAACTAAAAATTGGGCATAATTTAAAATATGACATAGAGGTACTGCTTAAATACGATATCGAAGTCGCTCAACCATATTTTGACACAATGGTCGCGGCATATCTGATTGATCCAACAGTTCAAAGATACAGCTTGAAACGGGCGGGCGCGCAATATCTGGGACGCCACGAGATGATAAAACTTGATGAACT
>MFGA01000001.1:0-450 GCA_001778095.1 Candidatus Falkowbacteria bacterium RIFOXYA2_FULL_38_12 | reverse complement strand
AGAAGCCAATAACTTTGCGGAAGTTCCTGTTGAAACAGCAAAAGATTACGGTTGTTCAGACGCTGAGGTAACTTTTAGTTTGAAAACTGTTTTTGAAAACCTGCTAAAAAAAGAGAATATGGAAAAACTTTTTGCTGATATTGAAATGCCTCTCCTTTCCGTTTTGATCAAAATGGAAGAGGCAGGAGTTTTTGTAGATGCAAAAGAGCTTGAGAAATTAAGCCATGAAATAGATGGACAGATAAAAGATTTGGAAAGGAATATTTTTGCAATTTCAGGCGAAACATTTAACTTAAACTCCCCCAAACAGCTTTCGGAAATACTTTTTAACAAATTAAAACTCCCCGTGATAAAAAGAACAAAAACAGGGGCATCAACCGACGCGGAAGTTTTGGAAACTTTGGCAAAAGATTTTGAAATAGCCGAAAAGCTCCTGGAATACAGGACGGC